>NZ_CP092282.1:1605000-1926413 GCF_024972775.1 Dehalobacter sp. DCM
GTAAAAATAGAACAAGAAGAACCCGTCATAGCAGCGGGTTCTTTCTTTAAATAACTGGCAACCGAGGGAGCAACCGAGGGGACAGGGAGCAACCGAGGGGAGCAACCGAGGGGACAGAAGCAACCGAGGGGACAGGTACCGCGGTTGAAATAGTTGAAAAAGTATGCAAACTTTTTTAACCTAAAATCAGAGTAGTTGTATTAGTAATCCACAGTATCCCAACAACGTAAGCGCTTAATAGTAACAGAGTGCCTTATATAAAAAAACTCTAAAGGAGGAGTAGTGATGGATATCAGGGAAGTCGCACAGCAATACCGATTGAATCAATGGATCCAGCGAATCCGTGAATGCCGCAGAAGCGGGCAGAAAATTGCTGACTGGTGATCACTGATGCGGTATACAATCCGAAATAGCCAATCCTGAAAAGCCCAATCAATAAAGCTGCGATTGTCGAAGCTGAAATTGAACAATAGATACCCATAATTATGATAGGGATGCAGCGAAAATCGACAATTACGCTCGGTGTGACCCTTAAGCTGTAAACCATAAGCAGGCATCCAAGTATCCCGGTTAGTATACTGATAATCAGCATGGTCTTAGTATTGAATTCTAATATTCTATCTCTGACGATCAAGTTTCCTAAGGTCACGGAAGCGATAATGAGCACGGAGATTGACGGAAAGACCACTCAGAATGCTAAGCACGAATAAACCTCCATAAAGTAAATTCAGTTAGCATCGAGATACGTTTCATTTTATGTATCAATTCTCGATGAAAGATCAAACATAGATTTTCTTAGATCCAGGATATAACTGGTCATTTTTTTTATAGTTTCCGTCTTGTCAGGAGTTCGATTACTATTATCTCCCGTCATATGTTTTAAAAAGTCCCAAAATGCCGCTGTCATATTATTTTCATTCATGGCAAGGATGATAGATGGGGTAGACGTTTTGGCAACGATGGTACCAACGTCCTCCTTGGAGTAAACAGTATACCTGTCTTCTGTTATCTCTGAAGTCAGATAAATATGAAAATTACTGTAGGTTTTCAATAGATCTACGAGACGTTCAAGATGAAGCACGTATTCTTGCGGAGTATAGTATGCTGAACCACCGCTCAGCATATCCGAAGAGGCAACCTTCACTTTCGATGCCAATACCGTAGTTACATCAGGAAGACAGATAATTTCTGAAAATATATTAGTTTTCAAAAGTGCCTCAAACAGAATAACTCTGCTCTTCTGGTAATTAATCAGATTCTCGCCGTTTTTTCCTAATCGGGAGATAATACTGGATGTTACTGCCTCAGGCATAGTCAACAACGAGAGTGATTCCGTCTTAATAAGGGAATCGCTTTTTTCCTTTTCAAATTCAAGAAGGGTATGAAAATATGTAGCCTCATCTTTTGATGTAAAAATCATCATCAGCGGTTTACATAGAATAAGATATTGTTTGTATTCTTCTTCATAGGCTTTAATCGCTTTTTTATCTTTAAAAAAGAGATTAGCAGCCTGATTAAGCATATGACCGACTGAGCGTGATATGACAGCGGAGACATTTGGGGCAATGAATAAGGTTTGTTTAAAGATCCCATCCCTCTTTTTGGGATAAAAGTAAGGTTCGATTGCGCCTGTCATATAAAGAGGCATCCATTGGTTGATGGCATTCAGCATCTCATCCAAGTTCCGGCTGACGGTATGAATAATCTTTATCCGGTTACCTTTCATGAGAATCTGGAACATTAATGAGGCCCATTTCATCGCAAATTCCCGGTCAGCTGTCATCCAATCAGTAGGCTCATCACTGAACAAAAGCAGGGTATTCGGAGTGCCTTGAGTAAGTACATCTGTGAGAAAATGAATAACGGCCTGTTTTTTGCCCTCTACACCGTAAAAAATGGATACAGCCGGAACATTCTTCTTAGGAATTTTCTCAGAAACATAAAAAAGCGGTACCGACTGCCTGGAAGTGTAATTAGAAAACCCTGATAGAAAATTTCCTACTGTAGATACTTCATTTTTTACCTCTCCAGACAACCATCGAGAGATCAATGCAGAAAGCTCGCTTGCCTCAGAATTAAACGGGTTGGCATCAAGTGCGTCACATATAGCTTTTCGCTGGTAATCCTCTTTGCAATGGCTGGCAAAATAGGTGGCCATTGCATTGATAGAGGTGATATCTTTCAAAGCGCCTCTTTGTCCTTTACGCAGTCTGCTGATATGCGAAGCGTCAATTCTTGTATAAATTGATAGAGCGCTGTTGGTAGTCTTAGTAATATTCATTAAAAAATCTAGCTTTTCGTTGAATTGCATATTACGCACCTCATGCATATTACTTTGTGTAAATTATAGCAATTGTATTTATAGAAAATCAATTATCTTGACAAGAATCCTGTCAAGATAATTGACATTGTCAATAATACACAGATGATTTTATGCACAATTCAGAAATGATAAACTGGTTTATAGTGAGGTGAATAACGTGCAAATGTGAATTTGAGGGAGGAAAAAGGAATGCGTAAAAAATTCTTATCCTGCGTATTGGCCTTATCATTGATATTGTCAATGATTGTGGCAATACAGATACCGGTATCGGCTACTCAGCAGCCGGCTGCGGTATTTACAGACGGAGATCTGGATCAGGTTTACTTTGCCGGAGATACACTTTCCTTTAATCTGACGGGTATCCCGGTCGGTGTTTCGCCAGCTGGAATTCCTGCTGGAACAACGCTAAGAGTTTGTTTAGGTGTGGCAGACCTTTCAGGTTTTTCTGATTTTACCGTTTTCTCTGATACACTGTCAAACGGCATGGGGGATGGTACCGGGTTTTATGTGGAACGGACACTTCAGGCAGACGGAACTCTTGATTCACCGGTCACAGGCACATTGGGAAATAGCCTGACGGTGGGAATCGTCGCTGTTAAGCTTTATGTTTATAACGGTTCATCCTGGCAAAATGTTTTACAGGGGCAAACGCCTGATTATATCGTGTTGACTGAAGGTACAAAAAATGCCATGGTTGGAATGGATGGTGTCATGATAATGCCGGACGGCGTGACGAGTGACCCAGTTATTGGCAGCAGTGCACAGGATACCGAGGATCTCAGAGATATGGATATATCCTTCAGTAAGACCATAGCCGATGGAATAACCGGAACCATAGCTTTTACCGGTTTAAATCTAATGGTTAACAGTTCAGATATTGCGGGACTGGACGATGGATTGATCATGGAGCAGGTGGCCATTCCGACCGATGGTGCAACAGAGCAGTATACGATGGGGGTTGATGTAACGCCTTCAGCACTTGCCTTTCTTGAGAGCTTAGGTGCGGTCGTATCAATCTCATCATTATCATTTGACGGACTGACAACAGATGACTTCTCTGCTGTAGCGGCAGATGTTGCCGGCGGTACGGTCAGCAACCTGGCTTTCAATGATGATACTAACACCGTATCATTTACTGTTAACCATTTTAGTAATTATACTTTATCGATGACCGATTCTAGTGAAGAAACGGACATTTTCTATGATGATTTCGAAAGTTATGCTGAAAATACTTTCCCTTTATCTTTTACACAGCAATATAACGGCACAGGAGATGCTAATCAAACGGTCATCACTGCCCAGGTATTTGATGGTTCAACAGGAAAAGTTTTTCAACTAGAAGGCGCACCTTCGTGGTCTTCAGAACAATTCGTAACTTTGCCTGTTTCTCTGCCGGACAATCTTATCTTAGACGCTTATATTAAACCAGTGACAAGTTCCCGCAATGCTGAGCTTGCTCTTCGTAACCTAGGTGTAGGGCCATGGGGAACAAGAATATCTAGTATCTGGTTTGAAGGTGACGGCACAATTGTTGCGGTACAAAACGGCAATGATGCAGACCGACTATACATTGAGAATTATACAGTCGGAAACTGGTATCGCGTCACTTTAGACAATGACATGGTTTCTAAAACTTATGATGTATATATCAATGGGGTTGTAAAGGCGTCTGATATACCGATGAACCCTTCGGTGGCACCGACAACATTGAGTCTGATTGCTCATAATGTTTCAACCAGCAGGGCTTATTTTGACAACGTTGGACTATATGCTCAACTGCCTGATTTTAATAATTATGTTTGTGAGATAACCGATACAACAACAAAGTACACGACCCTGACTGATGCGCTGGCCGAAGTGACGGATGGGCAAACCATAAAGTTGCTTGCCGATATCGATTATACTGATGGTTTAGTCTTAGAAAACAAGCATCTTATCTTTAATTTGAACGGCTATACCCTTAATGTTTCAAGCACTGACGATTGGGGTCAAGGCATTGAAGTGCATGATGGAAGCATACTCGAAATCGACGATTCTCTTGGCGGAGAACTCAACGCCATTGGCAGCAATAATCCGGAAAAATATGGTTCCGGTCTCCGCTTGGACGGAAACAGCACAGCTACGGTAACAAATGTTATATCTTATGGTTACGCTAACGGTGCCGATTGCACTGAAGGGACACTCACTATCAAAGGAGATGTCCATAGCGGAAATAACGGAGTATTTGCCCAGGCAGGTGGCCAGGTTATTGTTAAAGGTACAATTTACTCCGGTGGACAGGGAGCGATATCGTCGCTTGAGGATACCAGTATAATAATCGATGGCGATGTCATTTCTTCAGGAAGCGGTATTACCTGCGGTGCCGGAACATTGCTGGTAAAAGGTGATATCCAGTGCACCTATAATGGCGTCAGTGTTGCCTTTGGGGGCAGTGCCGAAGTCTATGGCGACGTCACGGTAGGAGGTGCATTTGGTAATTATGCTGTTAATGTTACTGCCGGAACGGCAACGATCAATGGCACTCTCACTGCGCCCAAGTATATCAGCCTTGCCGACACCGATTTTCTGGAAGGCAGTCATACAGGAGTTGGCAGCGGCTATTACGTTTATACCAAAGACAGCAGCACGGCAAAAGTAAAAATCAAGAACTGCCTGATTCCAGGTTGCTTTACTTCAGTAGATGACGGCGGATTCAATGAATATACCGAAATTGACGGTGAGATTTATTATCATGTCAGTACGGCTAAACAATTGGCTCATGTTAACGACCACTTGAGTTATAACTTCATCCAAACAGCGGATATAGATCTGACAGGCATTGACTGGACACCTATCGGGCTTACTTATGATACTCCTTTCACAGGGGTTTATAATGGAAATGGACATTCTATTACCAACCTAAATGTCAACCAGTTTGCATTTACGACGAATAAGTCAGGAGGACTGTTCGGCGCACTTGTCGGCGATGCAGCTATTAAGAACCTCGATGTATCAGGCAACGTCATCTATCAAGTTAACTGGTATGCAACAAGTTCGATGACAGGCGGCATTGCTGCTTCAATGTTCAGTTCAGGCGGCAGCAGGCCTGTAATAGATAATTGTTCCTTTACCGGCAACGTTACGGCTATTGCACAAGTTACGATTCTGAATAATGGGATTTCATCGTTTGCAGGTGGTATTGTCGGTTATGCGCGTGATGGAGTCATCAAAAATTCCAGCTATAAAGGCGGTAATATCCTAGCCACGACAATTCCAAGTTCGGGTAGCACAACAAGGGCTTGTGCAGGAGGCATAGCTGGGAATTTAAGCGAAAATGCCTCCATTATTAACTGCTATAGCACTGAAGGCAGTGATATCTCTGCAACAGGCAGCAGCAACAACCGTGCAGGCGGTATTGCGGGACAAACACAATACAGTTCCAACATATCTGTTTGTTATAATGCTGGAAGCGTTGATGCAACACCGGCAGCGGGCGGGACTGCTGAAATCGGCGGTATCTCAGGTCAAACCGAAGGCGCAAGCACGATTTCGGATTCCTATTGGCTTGATACCTGCGGTGCAGGGGCTCAAGCAGGCAGCGACAATTCTACAGCGACGACCGGAAAAATGATTGATGCCGCAATGAAAGCAACAGGTTTCCGAGATACATTAAATAGTGCTTTAAATGCAGTCTCTGATCAAACGCTTTATACATGGCTGCAAGCTTCCGGCAATTATCCGGAATTGTCTGCTGTATTTTGGAAACAACCGACTTCACCCAATATCTTTCCTGAGTCAAGGGTTAATGTAGTTACCCAGAGGCTAAGCGGTTCGGACCGTTTTGCTACCTCAGTATCCATTGCCGAAAGCCTCTATAGCGGCCCTATTAATCATTGTATTCTGGCCACCGGATTCAATTTCCCCGACGCCTTATCAGGAAGCTCCCTGGCCAACCTGCTGGATGCGCCGATTCTACTGGGAGGCAATTCAGCGCAGGACAGTCAGGAAGTACTCAACTATATTAGGACACATCTGACCGAAAACGGTACGCTCTATATTTTGGGCGGACAGGGCGCAGTATCCGAAAAACTTCTCGCTGCCCTGAGGGAGATGGGGGTAAAGAATATCCAAAGGATCTCCGGCCAGGATCGATATCTGACCAATCTGGAAATACTCAAGAAACTCAATGTTGCGAAGGGGACTCCTGTATTTATTACTACCGGAGAAAATTTCCCGGATGCTTTGAGCATCAGCTCCATTGCAGCCTCGCTCGGCTATCCTGTTCTGCTCAGCGGCAAGGATTCTCTTAATCAGGCCTCCCTTGATTATTTAAAAAACCTTGCGCCGGGTAAAATCTATTTCATAGGCGGCAGCGGCGCAGTCTCCGAAGCCTTGGCTCAGAAGCTTCAGCAGCTAACGGGCTTGTCTTCTGGCTCAGCGATTCGGATCCAAGGTCAGAACCGTTATCTGACAGCGCTGAATATTGCCAAATACTTTAACCTTGATACAAAAAAGGTATTGCTGGCAACCGGAACGGACTTCCCGGATGCGCTTTCCGGCACGACCTTGGCTGCTCATTATAACTCTCCGGTACTTCTCGTAGGAGGAGAAATGCAGCTGATTGAGGAATATTTGGACTCTCAAGCGTATACGGATGCAATCATCTGTGGTGGTACGGGCGCGATTCCACAATCTATTATTGAGGATTTATTTAAGTAAAAAAATAAGTAAATAGCCATAAAACACTGTAATTGCTGGTCACATCTTCGAGATACTTCGATGATGCCCTGCCAATGATATTCGTGGAATCCCAAAATTCAAGCTGTCTGCAAATAGAGCAAAGATTTCAGTTTACACTGTTCTTTGCTCTATTTCTATACACCTGCTTATTTGACGGTTACGTTAAAATGTTACAAATTGTTTTTAGAGTAGAGTAGAGTAGATTTTATCTCCCCAGATAGGAAAAGTGCATATAATCATTTGACGAGTGCCAGGCGTTTCCGCCCCAGGTAAAGCCGTATTTATTGAAAGCGTTTACAACGTCGCCGTTTAATGGAATTGAGTATGGACTTATTCCCGGTTTCCAGAAAGATCCAGCCTTGATAACGCCGGTGTTGGTAATCATATAATTCTCATTCGGGTTGATATCAACGGCCAGTCCCCAGCGGTGCTCCGAGGTCGGTTCCGGGCGCCAGGCATATCCCTGAACGCTATAAATTGGAAATTTTTCCGGGCCTTCATAGATTTCTTTGAATACTGACTGAATCCGGTCGGCAATAGCCTTATTGACGGTCAATGTGCGTTTTCCTGAGTACTTTTCACCGCTTGCTTTCAATAGCCAGACATCGACAGAAATCGTCGTCATATGCTGAACGGACTCAGTGGCACTTGGATAGACCGGATTGCTTAGAGAACCAAAGACCAGGATGTATTTTTCTTCTGTATATCCCAGATCAAGCAGCGGATCGGAAGATTCCTCGGGATAAAAGTCTGAGGTGTTGTCCCATTCACGGGAATGTTTCATGCTGCGACGATTATTCGAATAACGATATCCATTTTCAGAGATTAGTTTATCAATGGTGGAATTGCTTATTGCGGACTCGCCGCCCAGAATGCAGAGCGTTTTCCCCGAGGTGTTGGAATCAAAATACGAGCGGGTCGAAGCGGATAGGGTTGAACTGACAAGAACAATCGGCGAGTTCGTCTTTGCGGCATAGGCTGATCCGGACAAAGCGTCTGCGTAGTCCTCACCGGTCGCGATCATGACGTTAGGTCCAGGTACGTCACAGCCGAAGCGGTTGATGACGGCAATGTTTCGATCATATTTATTTACCCCGGTGATCCGTTCCGGATTTGGGAACATTTGAGCGACATTATCGCTGATAATATCGGTATCACCGATCACATACGTATTGGTAATCGGATGAGATTGGATATATGCTTCTGCTTCCGGTGAGATACGGTCTTTTGAGACTAAAATTATCGGTACGTTTTTGCAGGCGGCGATGGAAGATACCGAAAGGGCATCCGTAAAGCCATCGCCTGATGTGATAAAAATTTCTGACGTATTAACGGATTGACTGGCTACGACAACGGAGGTCGCATACCTGTCAGGGCCAGCCCAACGGGTTACAGTTATTCCCATCTTCTGTAATTCCAACTGAAGCGTATTCGATAAGACAGCAGTCCCGCCGATAAGAATCACACATTTCACTTGAAGATCAGTTAAGGTTTGTTTGGTCGCTGACGGCAGGGATTTTTTTGTTGCGAGCAAGATCGGTGCATTGAACTGTTTAGCTGTTACAGCAGAAACCAAAGCATCCGGGTAATTATCGCCACTGACAATAATTGCATAATCCGATTGTGTCCAGCCGGTATGGGCGATCGCGGCAGCGGTTGCATAGCGATCTTGCCCGGAGACACGGATGGTGGTCTCTTCCGTGTTGCCCAAAGCAGGTATCTGTGATGAAAGGACTAGGATCAGGGAAGCTGTTATACAAAGAAAGATTCTTAAGCCGCGCGGCATCAACATTTCACTTCCATTTCTTAAAAGAATAAAACAAAAAAACAAGCGATCAATGAATCATAGATGCTTGTTTAATGCTCTCTATGGTTCGGCAGTCTGGCAATCCTGGCATAAATGCTTTAGACCCATGACTTTGCGGCCCAGCCTTTCAGCTGGTGTGCTCTTGTCGTCATAAATATATATTCATTTCGAAACATTTATTGTTGAAATAATTCTATTGAATTTTCCGACGATTGTCAATCCATTTGCGGCATCGTTCGCCTGCATATGTCAATGACAAATGCTCGCGGATACAAGTTTACATGAAGGAATTAAATGTTTTTTAGAGAAAAATATTCGAATTTGATGGTTGTGGCTCAAAATGACGTAGGGTTTATTGATGATTAGTTACGAATGGAGGAGAGAATGTGTCCAACGAAACCGATGTTACGGTAATACTACCGCCACCGGCAATACCACTAAGGATTCTTAGTGATCCTGCACCTGAACCTGTACCCCGGCCTCAGGGATATAATGGTTCTGATCTGACACAAAAAAAGAAGAAAGAACGGCGTATGGAGCTCCAGGGACTGGAGGTGGGAGATCCCCGATCGACAATAAATCTGCTGAAACTTGGACTGCATAATGTTGCCCAATCTCTGCCGCCGATATTACGGAAATACGGGTGGATGATACCGATTATTCTTGTAATATGGACGGGATTAGGAACGTTCAGCGCGTATAAGATGATGGCTGCGGCACCTGCATTGGCGCCGCTGTGGATGTTCCTGGATAAGATCATACTGGTTTTGGTCTTTCTGACGGCTTCTTACAATAATTTTATCGGGAAAGCCATCTATGCCACTGTCGTTCTTCGCGTCATCGTCCCTTTAGTCCGGCGCGTACGGCGAGAGGGCTTCCGTAAAGTAAAAACAAATTTTACATCGCTGATACCTGATTTGCAAAAAAATTGGGCGGAAGTCGGGGCACGCAGTCTCGGCATTCTGATCCTATTCGCCGGTCTTGCTGCGATGATCTCTAATTTTCTGACACGGAACAATGCGATTGATAAAATCGCGGTTTCACTGGCTATTGCATTTGCCATAATGAAAGCGCTTGGTGATGGACCGCGTAGTATTCCGTTTATGACCGGACGCGTCGTTATGAATGATCTGTTTGTCTTGCTGCGTAAACCAAGCCCAGTACGCAATCATCATATTTATGTAGCGCTCAGCGGACTGACGCTTGGCTTTCTGAGCAGTATTCTGCTTGCCGTTCTGAGAAAGCCGTTGGGAGAGAATATAGGGTATATCCTGGGGGCGATTGCCGTGGTCGCCGGCTTAGTACTGATAGTGGTCATGAAATCCAAACAAGCCGATGCGTAAATTTAAAGATCGGACATACGGCTTTGAAACACAATTTGACGCGGATACCGGCTTATATATTCGCAGCAATGTTTTGAACGAGAACGGTGAAGATACCGGGGAAGAACCCTTTATGGCGGAAATGCCTCATCTGCTGGACATTGGCATCATGGGCCATTGTGATCATGGCGGCAGCGGTCTGTGCGTGCAGTCGGGCGTTCAGTGCTATCAGGATGGATGGCATAAACACGAGCCGAACATGTCTTTATTGGATTACAAAGCGATAATCCGGCAGTGTGAAGGCCATGTATGTCAGATTGCTCTCGGAGGCAGAGGAGATCCGGACATGCATGACGATTTTGAAGCAATCCTGGTCAGTACACGCGAGGCTGGGGTCGTTCCGAATATGACAACATCCGGGCTCGGGCTCACTTCGGTCAAGGCACGCCTGATCGCTGAATATTGCGGAGCCGCCGCAGTCAGTTGGTATCGTTCAGAATATACGCTAAAGGCTATCGCTGCCTTACTGGATGAAGGTGTTCACACCAATATTCATTATGTACTGAGCAATCAGTCACTGGATGAAGCGATTGCGCTCATTGAACAAAAAAGAATCCCCAAGGGGATCGGAAGAATCATCTTCCTGCTGCACAAACCGGTGGGACTGGGGCGGCAAGACAATGTATTGGATATCCTGAATCCAAAGGTGCGTTACTTTTTCGGCTTGTTCAATGACGCAGAAAACTGCCGAATCGCCGGATTCGACAGCTGTTGTGTACCGGGACTTCTGAATATGGCTTGGAAAGTCCATCCGGCCAGCATCGAGCCATGTGAAGGCGGACGGTTCAGCGCTTATGTTACGCCGGATATGCAGATGCTGCCCTGCAGCTTTGACCAGCAGCAGCGCTGGAAGGTTGACTTGCGTCGCCATACATTGCTGGAAGCCTGGAATAGCAAGGAATTTGATGAATTTCGAAAGATAATGAGAAATAGTTGTCCGGACTGCAGTCTGAAGGGCTATTGCCTTGGCGGATGTCCGGTTGTACCTGAAATCGTCCTATGCGGGATGATACGAGGAGGGAAAAAGATTGAAAATACGAACTGAGTTTGTTACCAATTCAAGCAGTACCAGTTTTGGCGCGTCGCTTGGCGATGCTGTCGCTGCCGTTTTGGTGGGACTTGCTGTATTTCAATGTGATTGCAGCAGGGTTGAGGAAAGCGACAAAGTGGATGAAGAGGACGGTGGCGGCGGAGGAGGCGGAGACGCCGAATTAGAGGGTGCCATGGCTGCAGCGGCTCAGGCGGCGCAGGCAGCCGCCGAGAAAATGGCCGCAGATGCTGCGGCAAAGGATGCGCTGATTGGTGGGGTACTGGATGCGGAGAGCGCCAAACTGGAGGCAGCCGGCAGCAAAATTGACCAGGAAATCGACGCGTATACAAAGCAATGGGCTGATGCGCAGACGACAGCGGATAAGAGCGACCCGAGCTTTGATAAGATGAATCAGCAATATCAAGACTATATCGATTATTTAAAAAGTCAAAAAGACCAAATCGAAGCACAAAAATACCAGCTGGCTGTGACAAAGGCGGAAGAAGCAGCAGCTAAAGCGGCAAAGAGCGATTGGGTCAAACAACAGCAGGAGGATCTGGTCCAGGTCAAAGAGCAAAAAGCTTACCTGGAAGCTGTCGCTAAAGGGTATGGGCAGCATAAAAGCTACGATACCAGTGCGGTGCAAAGCCAGATTGAAGCCTTAAAGCAACGGGAAAATGAGCTTCAGGGAACGCTGAAAGCAAACAATGCCGAGATCAATTACACCCCGAAGGATCGTACTCCGATTGGCCCGGATCCGGAAATAATCCGGATCCAACAGGAACACAAACAAAAAATGGAACAGCTGCAAAACGAGATTAATGTTGCCAAAGAAGAGCGCAATAACGCGCGCAGAGATGAATTGATCAAAGAACAGCAATGGCAGCAAAAGGTCGCAGAAAATGAAATGGCCAAAGCAAGTTTCTGGAATGTCTTGACGAAAGCAGGCGAACTGACGCAAACGGCCGCCGACACCGGTGTCGATATCCTTTCCAATGTGACGGGACCGGTTGGAAAGACGATCAAAACTGCTTATACCGGACTTAAAGGTGTAGCCGGGGGACTCGGCGAAGGGTTGGCCAAAGGGAATATTCTCAACGAAGTGGGTAAGGGTGCTTTGGGAGGACTCAGTGATATCGCCAAAGATAAACTCGGGGGATTTGTCGGGGACCGTTGGGGCGAAGCTGCAGGTAAGGCGGCCCAGAATATCTATAATGTCGGCGCTGAGGCAGGTAAAGAAATGTATGGAACCTTTGTCGACGGACCTGAGAAAGGGAAAGAAGGCGAGTTTCTGACAAATATCGTGACTTCCGGTTTTAAAGGCGCAATGAAAGGCGCTTTGGACTCATCCTT
Source organism: Dehalobacter sp. DCM (assembly GCF_024972775.1). NCBI lineage: Bacteria > Bacillati > Bacillota > Clostridia > Eubacteriales > Desulfitobacteriaceae > Dehalobacter > Dehalobacter sp. DCM. Next base: position 1,617,615 of record NZ_CP092282.1, read on the forward strand.
AAATGTCCTCGGAGACGGAATCCTGCCAGAAGGCGGAAAAATACCTGAAGGACTGGATTGGTCGGATGTCAATGTCGGTTCGTTTATTAACTCCATCCGGAATTCAAACCCTTTGACCCAAAGCTTCGGGCAGACAGCGATCAATAACGGCCTGCAAAGCTGGGCGACGGACCAGGGCAAAAATTTCATCAAAGGCGATCCGGTCATCTTTGATAACTGGAAACAGGGATATACCGGTCAGGGAATCGAAGCCGTCAGCGTGGCAGACGGCAAAGCGTATACACCGTTTGTTGAGAGCGGCCTGTCCGGCGTTTATAAGGCAGGAAAAGCCATTCAAAATACTACCGATAGCATAAACAACTTTGTGAATCAGTATAACCCGGTTACTTATGTGTATTAATAGGAGGTACTGTATGAGTTTACGATTTCACTTGAAGCCGGAGGCTGTAACCTGGCTGGGATCCGCATTTGATGAAAAATCAATCATCTCGCCGCTTTATTCCGTCCAGGCACCGGGTTTTGCCGAACAGGATAAGCAAGGGCTTATGGATCAAGGAATCATCGATACAGCAGGAGCACTGACGCCGACGGCATACGAGTTTTTTAATGGATTAGCCGGGGCTCAAAGCTTTGCAGGATTCCGAGTTGCCGGCCCTTTCGGGAAAATTGATAAGGTCGCTTACTTTAACGGGGATAGAGTATATTGGGTCGACAATGCCGGAGAAACACTGATAGTATCCGATATTAAGGATACGGAGACGATCCTCACGATTCTTAACGAAATAACCGGAATCAGCCATCTGGTAAACGCTTCTCTGGATATTGAGCTTGACCCGGCTGCCGCACAGGTGTTTACAGCATTGACAGATTTGACACGTCAGGCTGCACTCGTTGCCTGCGCCGGAAAAGGCATGATACCGGAAGGTTTTAGCCTGGATGAGATCCTTAGTGCCTTAAACTATGAAGAGACACGCTGGTTCGGTTCGTATTTGCGCCGATTAAGACCGGACGGCGTATCGGTGAATCCCGAAATAGCGGCAATCGCTCTGCAGGCATTGATTGACGCAGGATATATTAGCAAAAATGAAACCGGATACAGTCTGGTTCGGGAAGCATACGCCATGGCTGTGAATATGCTTATTATCGAAAACGTTTTTCACCTTCGCATCGGTAAAGTTGATAACAATGAAATTCAAAGCGGCGAAGCCCTTTTCTTGCAGGCGGGACTTCACGATGCGCTGATGATAGACTCCGATGGCAAAAAAATAGGGTTTACTTCGGTATCGACGAATGCGATGATTGAATATCTGATCAGCATGATGACGACACCACCTAAAATATAATTCTGGACATTCAAGCAATTCGTTACTACTTCATGCTACAAAGAAATTTATTTCCATTTCCATTTACATGGGACCTCATGAAAAAAGAATCAAGGGACGGAGGGGACAAAGGTCTACGTCCCTCTGTCTCCCCGTTCCGGTCATTTGTATTTTTATTGATTTTCTTATCATTATCGCTATAATCATTAAGATTTATTCCAGGCGGGATGGGATTCTCAAGCGGCGTATATTACTCTATGGTCTCGGCATTATCGTTTTTGCGGCCAATGATTTGAATTATTATTATGCTTACTATTACAATACTCACTGGGTTACTTGAACAAGTTTCTGTTTAACCGCATCAAGATAGATAAATCATTGATTGATCAGCTTACCGTTCTCAATGGTACGGGTATTCAAGTGGTACATGCCATTATAACCATGGCTAAAGCGATGGGGATAGAAACGATAGCCGAAGGTGTCGAAACCAAGGAACAGATCGATATTCTAAAAGGATTGGAATGCAGCCAAGCCCAGGGGTATTACCTTGGAAGGCCGGTGCCAGCCGCTGATTTCGAGGAATTGTTTATAAAAGCAAGAAAAAAGGGCGTATCTCGAAAGCGCAAATAAGATGTTCAACCGAAAATGACCGCGGCTTATTAAATTAAAGGATTTAGAGCACGGTTTGTGGAAATATATCCTGTTTACGATGTATAATCGTATAGAATATATTTGCTGGAGGTTTAGCATTGGCAACAAAAAAAACCCGTCGGGGTGCACGCAGCAAGAGACAGACGGTTAGTCAGACGATCCGGAATGAAATCATCGGGATTCTTATCGTCGGTATTGCCTGTCTTGGCTTTGTATTGCTTTATTCAAACGGAAATGGCACTGTGGTAGCTGCCTTGGTCAAGGGTTTACGCCTTTTAGCAGGAGAAGGCAGTATAGGAATATTTATTATTCTTGGCGCGGTTGGTATCGGATTAATGAGTACCCGCAAAAGTAGTTTCAAATCCAGGATAGCGGGGATCATTCTTCTTTGGCTGGTCGCGGAAGGATTTATCCATTTAGGGCTATCCGATAACGATCTACCATCGACACTGATGGCGATGGCTCGATATGGCCAGGGCGGCGGAATAATCGGCGCTGCAATCAGCATGGCGCTGGTTAAAACAATCGGACCTGGCGGAGGTTTCGTTATTCTCGCTGTTCTGGCTGTGATCGGTGCGATTCTCGCGCTTAACCGGTCATTGGTGGCGACGGTCAAGGATGTGCTGGAAGCGATGGCAAACGGCGCGGGCTTGATTCGAAATCATCTGACCGATTTTGTGAAAGTACTCGCAGACGGACGAAGGGAACGGCAGGAAGAAGAGACGTATAGCCGACAAAAAGCGCTGGCGGAGAAGAAAAAAAGTGAACCGAACAAAATGCCGGTAAAAAATGTCAGAGAAGATTTTGATACCCGGCATAGCGGTCCTATTATCGAAATATTTGGCGAAGAGAAAGATAAAACGACAGTCCCTAACCCGCCAATTATTCAAACAGAACGGAATACGCCGGCATTTCAGAGCGATTCGGAGCTGCCGGCAGGGAAATTGACCAGTACACCGATTCAACGGAAGACGGAGAAGTATGGTAATTATAAGCTGCCGCCGCTGACGCTGGTCCACAAATCCATGAAAAAAGGACAGCGGACCAATAAGGACATCGCCGATAATGTGAAGTTACTGGAAGAAACATTGGCGAGTTTTGGTGTGCGTGTCAAAGTCACGCGAGTCACTCAAGGACCGGCGATTACCCGTTTTGAACTACAGCCGGCACCCGGGGTTAAGGTTAGCAAGATAACCAGTCTCTCGGATGATATCGCTTTAAGCCTGGCGGCATCCGACATCCGTATGGAAGCCCCTATTCCGGGCAAATCGGCAGTTGGTATCGAGGTTCCCAATAAAGAGGTAGCCATTGTGCATTTCCGTGAGGTCCTGGAGACTGATGATTTTCAGGATTCGCAAAGCAAGCTCAGCCTGGCTTTGGGGAAAGATATTACCGGCACACCGATTATCGGTGATCTGACGAAGATGCCCCATCTTTTGATTGCCGGCGCTACCGGCTCCGGTAAATCGGTATGTATCAACACCATTATTGGCAGTATTGTTTATAAAGCCAGGCCGGATGAAGTGAAGCTCTTGTTGATTGATCCTAAGGTTGTTGAACTCGCGATCTATAACGGGATCCCGCACCTTATTTCACCGGTTGTCACCGAGCCTCAAAAAGCTGCCGGTGCATTAAAGTGGATCGTAACAGAAATGGAAACACGGTATGAACTGTTCGCTGTCGCCGGCGTCAGGGATATTGTACGCTATAATTTTCTTGTGAGTGAGAAGAAGGATCCGGAGCAAAAGCCGATGCCCTATGTGGTCGTTATTATCGACGAGCTGGCGGACCTGATGATGGTCGCCCCCGGTGAAGTCGAAGATTCGATTTGCCGTCTGGCACAGATGGCCAGGGCTGCCGGTATTCATTTGATCGTCGCAACACAGCGCCCATCGGTTGATGTCATCACCGGTTTGATTAAAGCGAATATTCCTTCCCGAATCGCCTTTGCGGTATCATCCCAGATCGATTCCAGAACGATCCTGGATATGGGCGGTGCAGAAAAGCTTCTCGGACGCGGGGATATGCTCTACCATCCCATGGGTATCAGTAAACCGGTCAGAGTTCAGGGCTGCTTCCTTTCGGACAAAGAAGTACGCAATATAGTAGACTACTTGTTGGAACAGGCGAAGCCGGAATACTTCGAGATACCGGAAATGGCGCTGGCCAGTACTGGTGCTGAAGAACCGGAAGACGAGCTTTTCTATAAAGCGGCGGCTGTGTTTATGGAAACCAATACAGCTTCCGTATCGCTTCTTCAGCGAAAACTGAAGATCGGTTACTCGCGTGCGGCGCGGATTGTCGATATGCTGGAGGAAAAAGGTGTCGTAGGACCCTCCGAGGGATCAAAACCCCGTGAAGTGTTGCTCTCCAAAGGACAGTTTGAACAGAAATTTGGCATAAACCTAAATAATTAGTAAAATAAGCATGGCTAATTACTTATAGATCCATATATTAGTTTATTTTATATAAATTTAAACTATTGCTGGTTTCTTGAAGGATAAGCGTAAAAAATGTAGAATATCAGAATTTGGAGAAAGTGTATGCTTCAAGACATTTTAGTCGAAGAATTATCCAAGCTAGCGGATGCTGTATATATTGATGTCAGATCGGAACATGAATACAGCGACGGGACAATACCCGGGGCAGTGAATGTCCCGATTTTTAACAATGAAGAGAGGGCTCAGATCGGGACCATTTATTCGCAGGAGTCACCCAAAAAGGCAATGGAGCTTGGCTTGGAAATAGCAAGCAGAAAACTGCCTGTCTTATATAAACAAGTGGAAGAAATCGCCGGAAAGAAACCTATCCTTATGTTCTGCTGGCGGGGCGGGATGAGAAGCAAATCCGTGGCTGCCGTGCTCGATGTGATGGGACTTCATGTTTATCGTCTGACCGGCGGGTATAAAGCATATCGGCAAAAGGTCGTCTCCTTTTTTGAAAACGAATGTGATCAACACATCGTGGTCATCAAAGGAAATACCGGCGCCGGAAAAACAGAACTGTTGGCGGGTCTTAAAGAGCATGGTTATCCGGTGATTGACTTGGAAGGATTGTCTAATAATCGCGGATCTGTCTTCGGACATATTGGTCTGGGCACTCAGCCGAGTCAGAAACAGTTTGAATCGATGCTCTATGATGAGATCGAACGCTACAAAGATTATTCTTATCTGATAATGGAATGCGAGAGCAGGCGGATCGGCAGAGTATCCGTTCCAGGCACTGTCTTTCAGGCGATGCAGGAGGGAACGAATATCCTCTTGTATGATACACTGGAAAACAGAGCAAAGAGATTGTGCCGCGTTTATACAGAAAATGTTGAAATGATGGATGAACTTCAAGCTGCGTTGGAAAGACTAAAAAAAACAATAGGAAAAGTGAAGCTTTCTCAGTTGAATGAATTATTAAGCAAAAAGGCTTATACGGAATTTGCGCAATATCTGATCGCAGATTATTATGATCACCTGTACGGTTATCCTAATGAAAAATCAGAGGCATTTAGCCTCAGTGTTTCCCACGAGGCGCCCCAAGTTGCTTTGCGAGAAGTTGAGCAATTCTTAGATGAGAATTTCGCGGTATAACTTTGACTATCCAGTAAAAGAATCAATGACATCACATAATAAAACAACGGATGGCATTATTTAAGGGACTAAAAGTTTTAAACTTGTTATTATTAAATGAAGCAAATCTTCGATGAAAATGTTAAGGGTGGTGAGGCCATGGCTGGTGAAGGGGCCATTCTGCAGATGGCCAGAGAAGAAAAAGGTTGGAGTTATGAAGAGGTTGAGGATGCCATCAAGATTCGCGTCAGATATCTCAGCGCCTTGGAAAATGAAGAATACAACGTCTTACCGGGAGCAACCTATACCCGGGGATTTTTAAGGACGTATGCTAAACACCTGGGACTTAATCCCCAGGAGATCATCGATAAATACAATACGTCGTTTGGTAAAGAAGCGCAACCTGCCATGACAACCCCATTAGCGCCGATTCCGCAAAAACAAGTATGGTTCAGGCCATTGGTGATTGCAGTGATGGCGGTTGTTGCCATTATCATCGTGGTTGTCGTTATTATGCTGACACGAGGTGACAATCCGGAAATCGGATATAAACCACCGACCCTGCCCACGCCTCCTCAAACAGCACAAGAGGATAATAATCCCGACGACACCGAGAATGATAACGCCTCTAATCCGGCGCAGAACTCCGGACAGCCGGCTGGGCAGCCGGGAGAACAGCCGGTGGTCTATGAAGGGATTGTTGCCGAGCTTAACTTTAACTCAGATTGCTGGCTTGTGGTCAAAGTGGACGGGAAGACAGAGATCAACGGGATGGTTGCTTCCGGCACAACCAAGACCCTGGAAGCCGACCAGAAAATCGAATTTGTTAGAGTCGGAAATGCAGGGGGATTGACACTTACCGTTAATGGAAAAACACTCCCGCCGCTGGGCAAGACAGGTGCTGTCGTTGATAACTATGTTATCGATTTGAACAATCTGAATACATTGACAGGAACGCCTGAGACGCCCCAGACCACTGAGCAGACAGAGACTGATCCGGATTTAGAGCAGTAGGATACGTAAGGTATAATTAAAGGACTGACACCGCAAAAACATGTTACGGTATGTTTCTGCGGTTTCTTTATTCGTATAGCTTCTTTCACTATTTGCTAAATACAACAAATACCGATAGAATGAATATGCTTATTTTATTAATAGTCTGGAGGATTTTGCGTGCGCAGCTCCACGTCATTTTTACCCATTAATAAAGAAGAGATGGAAGAACGGGGATGGGAACAGGTCGATTTTGTTCTGGTCTCGGGTGATGCCTATGTCGATCATCCCAGCTTCGGGCATGCAATTATATCCAGGGTGCTTGAAAATGCCGGTTATAAGGTGGGGATCCTTCCGCAGCCTGATTGGAAACAAGCGGACGAATTTAAACGTTTCGGACGGCCGCGGCTTGGTTTTTTAGTCACTGCCGGGAATACGGATTCAATGGTCAACCATTATTCGGTGAATAAGAAACTCAGAGATAAAGATCACTATTCGCCCGGGGGGAAGATGGGCCGTCGCCCCGACAGGGCAACGATTGTCTACTGTAATAAGATACGCGAAGCATACCGGGATATTCCAATCATTATCGGGGGCGTGGAAGCCAGTCTGCGCCGTTTTTCCCATTATGACTATTGGAATGATGCGGTCAGAAAATCAATTCTTATCGACAGCAGTGCCGACGTTCTGGTGTATGGCATGGCTGAGAAGCAAATCGTTGAAATCGCCGAGTATTTGAATAACGGGATGGAAGTGCGATATATCAGGCATATCCCCGGAACGTGTTATACGGTAGACAGTCTGGAGGAAATCAGCGATTATATTCAGATACCCTCCTTTAAAGGTGTCTCGGAAGATAAGATAAAATATGCGGAAGCCTTTAAGATCCAATATCAGGAACAGGATCCGATCCGCGGAAAAACACTGGTTCAGCAGCATGGAACCAAATATCTGGTGCAAAATGTACCAGAAATGCCGCTTACACGGACAGAACTGGATGCGGTCTACGCACTCCCCTATGTGCGCGAAGCGCATCCGCTATATTACAAAGAAGGCGGGATTCCTGCTCTTGAAGAGGTTAAATTCAGTATTGTCAGTTCAAGGGGATGTTTTGGCAGCTGTTCTTTTTGCGCACTGACTTTTCATCAGGGACGAATCGTTCAAAGCCGCAGTGAAGAAGCGATTTTGGAGGAAGCGGTCACGATCACGAATCTCCGGGATTTTAAAGGGTATATTCATGACGTCGGTGGTCCGACTGCGAATTTCCGTCATCCGGCTTGTGACCGGCAACTGAAAAATGGTGCCTGCAAAGACAAGGGATGTCTGCATCCGGCACCATGTAACCGTCTGCGCGTCGATCATCAGGAATACCTTAACCTTCTGCGCAAACTGCGTAGACTCCCTAAGATCAAGAAAGTATTTGTCCGATCCGGATTGCGCTATGACTACATTATGGCCGATAAAAGCGAGACGTTCTTAAAAGAACTCATCGAGCATCATATCAGCGGCCAGTTGAAGGTTGCACCGGAGCATATCTCGTCGAAAGTATTGCATACCATGGGAAAACCTGCGGGAAAGACGTTTGAGCAATTCCGTCAGAAATATTTTAAAATCAACGAACGCCTTGGCAAAAAACAATTCATCGTCCCCTATTTTATGTCCAGTCATCCCGGCAGCACGCTGGAAGCGGCGGTGGAATTGGCCGAGTATTTAAAGGATATCCATTATCAGCCGGAACAGGTCCAAGACTTCTACCCAACTCCGGGAACATTATCGACAGCCATGTTTTATACAGGCCTTGATCCGCTGACCATGAAGCCGGTGTATGTACCAAAAAGTAAAAAGGATAAAGCCATGCAGCGGGCTTTGCTGCAGTTCCGGGATCCGAAGAAGTACGCCATAGTCTATGCTGCCTTGGAGGAGGCGGGAAGGACGGATCTGATCGGCTATGGGCCAAAATGTTTGATCAGGCCGAAACGTTCATATTCAGTTAAACAGGGCGAGTCAAGCAAAGCCGAGATGGCAGAAAAGACCAGTGCAAACAAACCTGGCGGGTCGGCAAAGGCGGCAAAACATAACGGAACAAAGATGAGTTCAAAAAAGGCCATCCCCCTGTATAAAAATGATAAACCAAATAAAACAGATAAATCAAATCAATCGAATAAACAAGATAAACGAGGTAAATCAAGTCAACCCAATAAGCCCAATCAATTAAATAAGCCGAATAAGCGAAAAATAAGTAATAAGGACGGCGCCAAAAACTAGAGCAAAGGGTTTTGACATGATTATAACCTGCGTTATATACTAAATTGATTCTTGAACGTTGTATCAATCATAGTGATGCCCCATTCTTTTTGAACTGACAGTAATAAATATTATAAACCGATTTGAGGGACTGAAATTGAAGAAAACAGCGGCAGTGGTTAATCTGGGATGTCCAAAAAACCAAGTTGACAGTGAAATCATCAGCGGATTGCTCGGTACCCAATTTGATATGACGGATGATCCGGCCTCAGCCCATGTGATCATCGTTAATACCTGCGGCTTCATCGAAGAAGCTAAAGCCGAATCTATCGATGCCCTTTGTGAAATGATAAACTATAAGAATAACTGCCGGTGTGAGAAGGTGTATGCCGTTGGCTGCCTGGCTCAACGCTATGGCAAGGATTTATTCAAGGAGCTTCCGGAATTGGACGGTGTGTTGGGTGACGGCGATCTGGACAAGATACTTAACGATGTGGCCGGAACAGAAGAACGTGTTTTTCGCAACAAAAAGCATCAGGATTTTCTATATTCGCATGACATGCCCCGGCTGCGTATGAGCCCGCCCTATTTTGCCTATGTCAAGATCGCGGATGGCTGCGATAATTGCTGCAGCTACTGTGCTATCCCTCAGATCAAAGGGAAGTATAGGAGCAGGTCAATGGAATCGATCACGGAAGAAGTCAAAAGACTGGCGGACGAAGGGGTTAAGGAAATCGCCCTTATTGCTCAGGATACAACGCGTTACGGCCTGGATCTGTACGGCAGGATACGATTGCCCGAATTGATCCGTGGGTTGGCTGCGATAGACGGTATCCAATGGATCAGACTGATGTATTGTTACCCGGAAGCATTTTCGCAGGAACTTATCGACCTGATCGCGGGTGAACCGAAACTATGCAAATATGTTGATCTTCCGCTCCAGCATGGGGATAATGATATTCTTGCCTGTATGAACAGGCGAAATACAGCGGAAGAGGCTGAAGACTTAATTGCGAAGCTGCGGGAAGCAATTCCATATATCTTTATCCGCTCCTCGTTTATCACCGGATTTCCCGGTGAAACGGAAGAGCAATTTAACAATCTGCTAAACTTTGTCCAAAGAATAAAATTGGACCGAATCGGTGTATTTGCCTATTCACAAGAAGAAGGCACACCGGCGGGACGGATGAAAAACCAACTACCCCTTGAGGTCAGAGAGTCACGCAAGGAGCGATTAATGGCGGCCCAGGCTGGAATAGCCGAAAGCATCCAACAGAAGCGCATCGGGCAAGTCATTCGCGTGATCCTGGAAGAAGAGACCGCTCCTGAGCAATGGACCGGAAGAACTGAAGGAGATGCGCCTGAGATCGACGGACAGATCTATTTGAAGGTATTCGGAAAACATACTGCCGGAGATATTCTTCAAACAACAATAACGAAGGCTGACAGCTATGATATGGGAGGAGAAAGTTTGGAATGAATCTGCCAAATACGTTAACGTTGATCCGAATTATTATGATACCGATTTTTATGGTCGTCCTATTGGTTCGAACACCGGAAGGGGCAGCTTATTTCGCTTGCCAGGATTATATTGCCGGTGCTCTTTTTATTATTGCGTCCGCAACCGATGGTATCGACGGATATATTGCCCGCAAATATCATCTCGTCACCAACCTGGGTAAATTCCTGGATCCCCTGGCCGATAAATTGCTGGTATCGGCAGCGCTGATTGCGCTTGTCCAATTAGGAACAGTTCCGGCCTGGATCGTTTGGGTTATACTCGCACGTGAATTTGCCATTACCGGTATTCGGGCAATTGCTGCTGCTGACGGGGTCGTCATCGCTGCCAGTAAGCTCGGAAAGTGGAAGACTGTCTCCCAGCTATTAGCCATTGCTTTGCTGATTCTCAGAGATTGGCCGCTCAGTGCGCTGAACATCCATCTTGGCCAACCCCTGCTTTATATTGCCTTGGCCTTAACCATCATTTCCGGTGTGGATTATATTTGGAAATCCAAGCAGTTGTTTATAACAAGGAAATAAAAAAATAATTACCTTGGATAGCTTTCCGGCAATGGTGAAATAATGACTAAGGCAAAAATAAACATTCAATCAACGATTGGAGTGTTCACAATGAAAGCAGAAATTATTTCAACGGGAACAGAATTATTGCTTGGAAAAACACTGAATACAAGTGCCTATTATCTTACCGGGCAGCTCTCTGTTCTGGGGATTGAAGTGGATTATCTTACCACCGTGGGCGATAACCGAGAAAGACTAAGGGACGTTTTCCGCCAGGCATGGAACCGTTCCCAAATGGTGTTTATCAGTGGCGGAACAGGACCGACGATTGACGATCTGACCAAAGAAATCGTTGCCGAAGTTCTTGGACTAACCATGAAATTTGACGCCGAAAGTATGAAGCGCATCGCGGCATTTTATCAGAACGACACAATGCCGCCGCAAGCGGAGAAACAAGCCTATTTCCCCGAAAGTGCGTTTATTTTGACCAACGATAACGGAACCGCTCCCGGGGCGTTTATTCATAAAGATAACAAATATTGTATCATCTTACCCGGACCGCCTTCGGAAATGGAAGTCATGTTTCAAAAGTATGCACTGCCTCAGCTGACGCGACTTCTGGATAAAGACCCTGAGAGTATGAAAGTCAGAGTACTCAAGGTATTCGGTTTAGGCGAATCGGAACTCGAGCAAGAACTTGCCGATCTCTTGTCGGATCCAACCTTCGCACTGGCACTTTTGGATAAACATACCTATATCGATCTTAAAATGACGGTCAGAACCTCTGATCCGGTACAAGCGGCAGCGATCCTGGATCAACAAGAATCGCTGATTCGGGAAAAGCTTGGAAACAAAGTATTTGCAGTTGGTGACGAGACCCATGCCAGTGTTATCGGTAAATTACTTTTGGCGCAGCAATTGACTTTGTCTACTGCGGAATCGTGCACCGGCGGTTTACTTGGAGGCCGGATCACAGCAGAAGCCGGATGCTCAGCGTATTACCTCGGTGGTATCGTCAGTTATGCCAACGCAGCGAAGCAGAAATTACTTGGTGTTCAGGAAAAAAGTCTCATCGAAGAGGGCGCGGTCAGTGAGTGTGTGGCCGGGGAAATGGCAGAAGGCGCACGCAGGGCATTTGGGGCTGATATCGGACTGGCGACAACGGGTGTTGCCGGGCCGGGGGGAGGCACCGCTGATAAACCGGTCGGGCTGGTATACATTGCCCTGGCCTATGCCGGCGGCGTGGAGATAACAAAGAATCAATTCTCGGGGAATCGACAGTCAGTGCGGGAAATGACAGCGGAGACCGCTTTAAATATGCTGCGGCTTTATCTGCAGGAAAAAGAAAATGCTTAACCTGAACACGATGTCAAAGGATGACTGATGCTGTCGCTAAAGTGCGAAAAGTATTGGTTGAAGTTGGATTGACAATACCCGTAAATAAAACGTATAATAGAAGTCGAACATACGTTTGATTGCAAAGGCATGAGATAAATATTAAGGGAGGCTTTTAGAGATGGCTGCTCCGGATAAATTAAAAGCGTTGGATATGGCACTCAGTCAGATTGAGAAACAATTCGGCAAGGGTGCTATTATGAAATTGGGAGAGGCTTCAGACCGCATGGCGGTAGAAACAATCTCAACGGGTTCCTTGGCACTGGATTTGGCTTTAGGCGTGGGCGGAGTCCCGCGAGGCCGTGTTATTGAAATATACGGACCGGAATCATCCGGAAAGACAACCGTCGCATTACATATTATCGCTGAAGCCCAGAAAACGGGGGGAGTAGCGGCATTCATCGATGCGGAGCACGCCCTTGACCCGATCTATGCGCGTGCCCTGGGCGTTAACGTCGATGACCTGCTGGTTTCCCAGCCGGACACGGGGGAACAGGCGTTAGAAATCTGCGAAGCGCTGGTTCGCAGCGGAGCGATAGATGTTATCGTTATCGACTCCGTCGCTGCCCTTGTCCCGAGAGCGGAGATCGAGGGCGAAATGGGTGACTCCCATGTGGGACTCCACGCCAGACTGATGTCACAGGCTCTGCGAAAGCTTACAGGTGCTATCAGCAAGAGCCATACATGCGTGATCTTTATTAACCAGATCCGTGAAAAAGTTGGCATCATGTTCGGAAATCCGGAGACAACCACAGGCGGAAGAGCATTGAAGTTCTATGCTTCTGTTAGATTGGAAGTCAAGAAACAAGATATCATCAAGCAAGGGCAGGATATCATCGGAAATCGTACCCGGGTAAAAGTAGTTAAGAACAAAGTCGCGCCACCTTTTAGCTTTGCCGATTTTGATTTAATTTACGGCGAAGGGATCTCCCGAGAAGGCAGTATCGTTGATATGGGATCGGAAGCCGGTATTATGCTCAAATCCGGCGCGTGGTACTCTTATAATGGGGAACGCCTTGGTCAGGGAAGAGAGAATGTGAAGGACTTTTTGCGCCAGCATCCGGCTATTGCTGACGAAATCGAAAACAAGATTCGGGATACGGTTTTGAATGTAAAAGAAAAGCCGCACACGGCTGAGGATACGAAAATAAGCGATTATGATGATTAAACAAGGGACAACTTCCACGAAAAGCGCTTTAACAACAGCGCTGGACTGTTTAAGCCGACGGCAAATGTCGGCTTTTCAGCTTGCCAATAAATTGGAGTTGAAGGGTTATTCCTCGGAAGAAGTCACCGAGGCAATCAATAAGTTAAAGGAGTGGCGTTACCTGGATGACCACGTATTCGCCATTACGCTCATAAAAAGCAAAGCGGCGAGATATTCCAGAGCGCGGATTAAAGGGGAACTCCATCACAAAGGGATTGATGCCGCTCTGGTTGAACGCGCACTGGAAGAAGGTTATCCCGACCAAAAGGAACTCGAAAACGGAATAGTCATCGGACGTAAGATTTATTTAAGCGAATATAATAAATATTTGAAAAAAATTGCCAGCACAGCGTCGGATTCATACTCAGACGATTCCGAAATCAAGCATTCTCCGGGGATTCTGCTGCGAAAGAGAATTGGCGATAAACTGCTGTCCAAAGGGTATCGGCTGGAAACAGTCAAAAGAATTCTTAACGAGATCCTGCGCGAGATAGATTGATTTGCATTCGAATATTTAGTCAATATGGTTGGTATTGACAGATTGTGCAGGGATAATTCGGGACTCACCTTGACAATATTTACACATTTAATTAAACTAGTACTTGATGGATTAGTTTCTTGTAAATTATAACCTTTACGGTTTTCTCTTATATTAATTGAACATAGAAGTCTGCACAGGGGATCCGTGTAGCTTTTCGTTGTAGCTTATATGGAGAAAATAAATAATGAGGGTTAAATTTAACAGAACTGGTCTGACCAGTTTTTTTGGTATATCAGAAAGTATAAATCTTTTATGATATATCTAAGTGCAGCTAGGTCTGCCGCCAAAGACTTGGCGACAGCCAAGTTTTACTTAATTTATGGTATTTTATATTAAAACATTAGGTTAAGGAGGTGAAGCTTTGGAAATATCAAGCTTGATTGCAGTTATTATGGTGCTCGCTGGCTTAGCGATTGGCGGTCTAATCGGCTGGTTTATTCGTAAAACTTCGGCGGAAAAAACGATTGGATCTGCGGAAATAGAAGCAAAAAGGCTCTTACAGAATGCGGAGGTTGAGGCCGAAGCCAAAAAAAGAGAAAAAATCGTTGCAGCGAAAGAAGAAGTTATGCAGCTGCGCAATGATATTGAGAAAGAAACCAGGGAGAGACGAAACGAGATCCAACGTCTGGAAAGACGTAACCTTCAACGTGAGGAAACCCTTGAGCGAAAGTTGGAGACGTTAGAACGCAAAGAAGAGAATCTGCAGAATAAAGAAGCAGATGTTGAGAAACAAAAAAGTGAACTGAATGAACTTTTAGCCAAGCAAGTGGCAGAATTGGAAAGGCTTTCAGGCTTAACGCCAGAAGAAGCAAAACAGCTCTTGCTGAAAAGTGTCGAGGACGAAGTACGTTACGAATCGGCAATTATGATTAAGGAATATGAGACCCGGACAAAGGAAGAGGCTGAAAAACGAGCTAAAGATATTATTTCTTTGGCAATTCATCGTTGCGCGGCAGATCATGTCGCAGAAAGTACGGTTTCCGTCGTTGCCCTGCCTAACGATGAAATGAAGGGGCGTATTATTGGCCGCGAGGGCCGGAATATCAGAGCTCTTGAAACGTTAACGGGTATTGATTTAATTATTGACGATACACCTGAAGCTGTGATCCTTTCGGGCTTTGACCCCATCCGTAGAGAAGTTGCCCGAGTTGCACTGGAGAAACTGATTCTTGACGGACGCATCCATCCTGCTCGGATTGAAGAGATGGTTGAAAAGGCGCAGAAGGAAGTCGATCAGAAGATCCGAGAAGAAGGAGAACAAGCAACCTTTGAAACGGCAGTTCACGGTATTCATCCGGAACTGATTAAATTGCTTGGACGGTTGAAGTTCAGAACAAGCTATGGACAGAATGTGTTGAAGCATTCGATCGAAGTTGCGCATCTATCCGGACTTATGGCAGCTGAACTTGGTGTCGATGTTCAGATAGCGAAACGTGCGGGACTTTTACATGATATTGGCAAAGCTGTCGATCATGATACAGAAGGTACTCATGTCGAAATCGGAGTTGATCTCTGTAAAAAGTATAAAGAATCCTGGGATGTTATTCACGCCATCGAAGCACACCACGGTGATACGGAACCGAAAACAATTGTTGCCGTTCTTGTCGCAGCCGCGGACGCCGTATCGGCAGCCAGACCGGGTGCACGACGTGAAACTTTGGAATCCTACATTAAGCGTCTTCAAAAGTTGGAAGAGATTGCTCAGACCTTTGAAGGTGTAGAAAAATCATTCGCTATTCAAGCCGGAAGGGAAATCCGCATTATTATTAATCCGGACAAAATTGATGACGTGCTTGCACCGAGAGTTGCTCATGATATCGCCAAACGTATTGAGGAAGAGCTCGAATATCCGGGACAAATCAAAGTCGTTGTGGTTCGTGAAACTCGGGCAGTCGATTACGCAAAATGATCTCCCGTAGGCACAAAGAGTCCGGAAACGGACGATCCAGATTGATGTAGACATTAACAAAAGAATGTACTATACTAACAAAGCAGGTTTATACCTGCTTTGTTAGTATATCACTGTATATTTTGCCAGACTAGGAAATGGCGTTGCCCTAAACATAGGCGAAAACAGAGGATTAATTTACTAGTTTCATACAGAAGGATTTTGCCGTATCATATCAAATAAATGAGAAAAAAAGTATACTGTTCAGGAAAGGATTAATGCCATGGGCGCCTTTGAAGTTGCCAATACTGAATCGAACTATTTAAATTATAGTACCGGCTTGCTGGTTTCAATACTGCTTCGTTACCCTGAAATTGTGACGATCAGTTGTAACTATGAACAGCAGACGATGGTACTCAAGTTTCTAGCGACCACAGGATTTGATTTTACAGCCATCAAAACAAAGCTTTATCAAGCGTTGGAGATGTTCCATAAAATTGAAGGACGTCAGATGAAACGCTGCGATATGGAGATATTTGAGCAGGAGATGGACTTAATTGTCATCAGCAGGGACTTAAGCAGTATTACTCAAAGTGAAATCAGCCTCATCGTTGAAATGATGAAGGATGAACTGGCAAACAAGCTGATTGCGGATGATGCTAATTTACCTGATGAAGAAATCCTGCTGCAGGACGAAGTAATCAGCCATATGATAACCGCGATCCGCGCTAATGGTACGGAAAAAAGCTTAACCGCTTTGCGTGAAGAAGGCAGAGTCCTTGTATTTAATGGTTAGGGGATCACTATGAAAATTCTTTTTATTGCTGATATTGTCGGCAGACCGGGACGAGAAGCCGTTGCTGCATTTTTACCGGAACTTCGGAAAACCTATCAACTGGATCTGGTTATCGCTAATGCGGAGAATGCGTCGCACGGGAGAGGTCTGACCAGAGATACAGCGACGGAGCTCTATGATTACGGAGTTAATTTCCTGACCATGGGAAACCATGTCTGGGATCAAAAGGATATCGTCAAATTTATCGATAATGAAAATAAGTTAATTCGTCCTGCCAATTATCCGAGAGGGGTACCTGGCAAAGGGTATGGTTTTGTGTCGCTCAATGGAATAAAAACAGGCATCATCAATTTATCCGGACGCATATTCCTGCAGCCCTTGGACAATCCATTCACCATGATCATCCCGCTGATTAACGCCATGGCCCAAGAAACGCCGATCATTATTGTCGACTTTCATGCTGAAGCGACATCAGAAAAAGTAGCTCTTGGCTGGTTCTTAAACGGGAAGGTCAGCGCGGTTATCGGGACGCATACCCATATCCAAACAGCGGATGCCCGCGTCTTAAACCAGGGTACTGCGTATATCACCGATGCCGGTATGACAGGACCCCGCGATTCTGTTCTTGGCGTAAAGAAGGAAATCATTATTAATAACTTTCTGACTCAGATGCCGGCGCGGTTTGAGGTTGCCGACGGAGTGCATCAGCTGAACGGGGTCGTTCTGGATATTGATGAGAAGACAGGAAAAGCACGAAGTATCCAGCCTATCCAAAGAGATAACGGGGAGACAGAGGGACGTAGACCTTTGTCTCCTTAGTTAAGGGGACAAAGGTCTACGTCCCTCTGTCTCCCCTGTCCAATTTCTCCCAGATATGAAAATGACGGATATATATGCGTTTATAGGATTAATAGCTTTTGCACAGCGCAAATAAACAAATCAGAACGTATGGGATAGTATATTGTCGAAAAGCGTTTATTTTTGAGATACGAAAAAACCAAGGGCGGTGCTTCCTGAAAGAGGATTTTTTTCAATTTACTAGAATATATTTACAGTGTGGAAATACATGTAAAAGGGTCTAGTGGGAGGTACATAGAATGGATGTATTAAAAGTCTCAGCAAAATCCAGTCCAAATTCTGTAGCCGGTGCCTTAGCCGGTGTACTCAGAGAAAAAGGAGGAGCTGAATTGCAGGCGATCGGTGCCGGTGCATTAAACCAGGCAGTGAAAGCAGTTGCAATAGCCAGAGGCTTCGTCGCGCCAAGCGGACTTGATCTCGTTTGTATTCCGGCATTTACGGATATACAGATTGAAGGCGAGGAAAGAACAGCCATTAAGTTAATTGTGGAGCCAAGATAATGGCACAGTGAACATCCGCATAAACCAAATATAAGGACTTGTCGATTAACGGCAAGTTCTTTTTAGTTAAGTATGTGTGATATTACAGGTCGCTGGAAAATCATGCTATAATGATACTTAGTAATATAATAATTTAAGGAGTCAATCATGGCTGATTTATGGATAGCAGACGGACATTGTGACAGTATCGGGGATTATCTTGCCAGGAAAAGAGATTTAAGGGAGCCGTCGTCTTTCGGTCACTGGGACTTGACAAGGGCACAGGATGCACGTCTTGGACTCCAGTTTCTCGCTTTATATATTGAAAGCGAATATAAGCCTTTCCAGGCAGCCTGGCGAGGTCTTGAATTGCTGCAAGCCGCGCTGGAATTTATCGATAAGAATCACAGTGATGTTTTTCTTGTGAAATCTAAAAACGATATCCTAAAATTAGGCCAATCCGACGCCATCGGTCTACTGATCAATGTGGAAGGCGGAGAAATCATCGGCGAAAGTCTGTTTATGCTGGACCTGATTTTCAGACTCGGTGTCCGGAGCATTGGACTGACCTGGAATGAACGCAATGCTATCGCCAACGGTGTGGGCGAAGGGCCTGACAGCGGTGGTTTATCGCAATTCGGTTTTAAAGTTATTGAAAAAATGAACGAACTTGGGATGATTATTGATGTTTCGCATGTCAATGCAGCCGGATTTTGGGATGTGATTCATCATTCCAGAACACCTATCATCGCTTCACATTCCTGTGCCGCGGCACTGTGTGGACATCGCAGAAACCTTACGGATGATCAGCTGCGTGCGCTTGCTGCAAACAAAGGACTTGTCGGCATCAATTTCTGTCAGGATTTCCTCTGCGATAACGGACAGGCCGATATAAACGATGTGGTCAGACATATCTGTCATATCGCCGAGGTTGCGGGAGTAGACAGTGTGGGTTTCGGATCGGACTTTGATGGGATCGAGTCCACACCTGCCAGGCTGGAGCATGTTGGGAAATACCCATACCTTGTAGAAAAACTGAGCCGCGCCGGTTTTAACCGCAGCGAATTGGAAAAAATATGTTATAGCAACTATGTTCGGTTTTTGTCTGCTGTTATAAAATGAGGGCAAACCGGATCAGAATAAAGATCACTAAGGGCGATTATCAATAGTTAAGAGGACGAGTATGATACATACGGCAAAATATGAGGCGGATCTGCACTGTCACACGACAGAATCGGACGGTGTCTGCACTCCAGCTCAAGTTGTTAGACAGGCATGGGAAGTCGGGCTTAAAGCAGTAGCGATAACTGACCACGATACCATTAGTGGGTGGTCGGAAGCCGAGAAAGCCGGCAAACAATATCATATAACAGTGCTTAAAGGGATTGAGATCAATACGGATTGGGAAGGCAGAGAGGTTCATATCCTGGGCTACGCTCTTAATGCGAACGACGATAACCTTGCCACTCGTTTGTCAGAATTACGCGAGAAGCGCGTCCAGCGCATCAAGAAGATGATTGGCAAACTATCACAATGCGGTGTGGATATTGCGTTTGAAGATGTGCTGAAACATGCTGAAGGTGATTCCATAGGGCGTCCACATATCGCACAGGCTTTGATTGAGAAGAAAGTTGTCGATAACGTTCATATAGCGTTCGATAAATATCTAAAGATAGGCCGCCCGGCCTATGTGCCGAGAAATAAGCTAGACCCAGCCGAAGCCATCCGGATCATTCGCGATGCAGGCGGGGTTGCTGTTGTTGCTCATCCGGGATCCTTCTGCACGGCTCAGGAAATATCTCAATGGGTGAAAGTTGGCTTGCAGGGAATCGAAGTATTTCACCCCGAAAATTCAGCGGATGATCGTTGGCGCTTAACGAAAATTGCTAAGCAAAACGGATTGATCATCACCGGTGGATCGGATTATCACGGGCACTCTGTCAAACCGGGGATCAACCTCGGCGACTGGGGTGTGGGGATGAATGTTATTAAAGAGATCGAACAACGCTCATCCATCTTTTTTCAACAAAAGGATTAAAATTTAACTTCCATGTATAGAATATTACTAGTACTTTGTAACACCTAAAACTTGCATTACTCGGCGAGGAAAATTTTCGTATGACAAGGCGAAGGATTGAGTAATACTGGCTGTATTACGAATGACGACAACGCAGTCAGACGGAAATTTAATCGACGATAATGTAAGGAATTAGATGTTACAGAGTACAAGCTGAAGATACGAATATCGAATTTATCGTTGAAGCAGCAGGGGTATTCTATGACTGGGAGATGAAAACATGAATCCAAATGATGAAGTTGTTCTTTTAAATAAACGAATCATGGAACTGGAAAAGCAGCTTGATAATC
This sequence comes from Dehalobacter sp. DCM, assembly GCF_024972775.1. Taxonomy (NCBI): domain Bacteria; kingdom Bacillati; phylum Bacillota; class Clostridia; order Eubacteriales; family Desulfitobacteriaceae; genus Dehalobacter; species Dehalobacter sp. DCM. The sequence continues at coordinate 1,637,935 of NZ_CP092282.1, forward strand.
TGCGATTAAGCCGGAGGGTTCTCATGGATCTTCTGGAACAACTCGAAAAAGATAAGAAGATACTTAATCAAAAACTCGAACAAAAAACAAAACAGCTGCAGCGATATCGTAAGCACGGCAATGGAAAACAGAATGGTATACAGGAGTTTGAATTATTGGAGTTTAAGAACTACATGCGAGAATAAGCCCTAATTCCGGTTATCCGCCATATAAAGTATTTTTTCCTTCGGCGAGGTCGGCGCATGATGGTTGAGGATGAACGTTTGGATATCCGGATTAACGCCGGCTTTAAACGCCAACCGTTTTCCCCAGACGGGGTGCTGCTGATAAATGATTAGGGTTTTAGTCAAAAGGGATCGCTGAGCAAGGATCTCTTTTTTAATATTCGCCGGAAAATGTCCAAAAAGGACAATAAAAATACGCTGCCACAGATGCAAAGCGATCAGCGCTTTTCCGCAGTCGTGAAGTAAAGCCGCATGAAGAAGATTTTGATAATCCTTAGATCCGTAAGTCATCTCGATAAATCGCTTTTGGTTTTGAATGTCATAGGCGACATCCAAAGCATGTCGCTGATCAGTCAAGGTTTGTCGTGTAAACAAGGTAGCCTCAGCCTCGGATAATTCGCGATATATCCAGGTGTACTCACTGTCACGAACACTTGGCCATAGTGCATTAAGAAATTGCTTTATCCGATATAACAGTGCGACCACTCTCTTTCCGCTGTCGTGTACATCTTCAATGCGTACCCGATTCCGTTATGTTACAATACAATACTATTATACTATTTTAAATTAATACTTCCTTATTTGCTACTCGTCTTTGACAATATCTGTTATACTGGGAAAAGTATCGATGCTCTGGCTATACTTTGGGGGGAAATCAGATGCGCAAAAAATTAGAGTCACAACTCGCGGAATTGAAGAATAAAATTGTGGAAATGAGCCGATTAGTTCAAACGGCACTGGAACTATCGATGGAAAGCTTAAAAACACGGGATATGACATTGGCAGAAAAGGTGATGAAGAATGATGCGGTTATCAATGACGCGGAACATGATATAGAGCAGTTCTGCACGCATTTGGTAGCGACACAGCAGCCATTTGCCGCCGATCTCAGGATCATCATCGGCAGTTACCGGATCATATCCTATTTAGAAAGAATGGGGGACTTGGCAGTTGATATTGCCAAAGTTTCCTTGCGGATAGGTTCGGTACCGCTGATCAAACCGCTGATTGATATGCCGAAGATGGCTGAAGCAGCTATTAGAATGCTGCATACGGCGGTTGAGGCGTTTATCAACACGGATATCGCGAAAGCGCGGTCTTTAGCGGAAGCGGATCATGAAATTGACGCTTATTATAAACGTATCCTCAACGAGCTGGATGAAATGACGGCAAAAGATTCTTCGATGTCGGCTCAAGCAATGCAGCTCTTACTTGCAACACGTTATATCGAAAGGATCGGTGATTATTGCACGAATATCGGAGAGGAAGTCGTGTATATGGAGCTTGGGATTCGTGAGGACTTAAACCGCTGATTTTTATTTTTTTTTGGTATTTCCTCTCCCTGTCAAGCGTATTAATTACAAAAACAGCTTGTAAGGGGAGGATTTGTATTGAAAACACTATGGAAGAAGGTATGGGATGCTCATCCAAGCATCTTTGCTGTATCCGGGTTAGAGGAATGCACGGATGAAACACGAAAAGGCTGGCACCTTCCCGCACAGTTTGCATACTTCAGCGGCGGAGATATTAATCTGCGTATAGGCATTATTGCAGCTGAAGACAAATATAAAGACGAAGACTTCCTTTTAGGAGGCATCCAGTGGGGTGCCCATATCGGGAATGGAACCCGGACGGTTATCTATTTTGTTGCTGCTGACTTTTCACCGGTGTTTGTTAAAGCCATCAATCAAATCGGAGGAATGTTGGTAGCCAAAGCCGTGTTTTGGAAGGCCAGACTTACGCCAAGCCTTTATGCGGTTACAGATAAGGATTATTATAAGGCATCTTTTCATGCCGATATCGGTGAACCCCGGTGCGGATTGGATTATTGGCATCGCGAGCTCAATGCAGTGGCTTGGAATCATCTGCGGATCATCAATGACTTTTTCGACGGTTTGACCCGCAGAAGAGTAAGAACCGTCTACGAGAAAAATAAAATCGTCTATTGTTGGGGAAATATAGAGATAGCCGAAGTCAAAAAGAAAGGGAATAAATTTGACCTCGCAACAAAAGTTAAATGGACACGCAACAAAAACATTGCTTCGAAATTTTCCAAGTTAGGTTGGGTGGATGTATCCGGTAATATCAATGATGAATTTTGCCGCAGCATCACAGGGATTCTGGAACTTCTTGAAAATATGGAGATCAACGGCAGCCTTGATACGCGGGATTTGTTTGACCTCAAAGTCATCAATGATAAGGAAGCTATTCCCAGATATTTTGGTAGATATCTGGATTCCCCATGGCTTCCCCGGGATAGAAATGATATGATAGACATGAATCATTTGTATTTTTTTCAGGACGGCGAGGTGCTTTCGATGCTGAAGCCCGTACTGGAAAAACCCTTCCACATGGCCGCATATGCGCTTCTTGCCTTTTCTGCTTTCGAAAGCAGTATCAAGGATAACAAGACCGTGAATGGTATCGTTCGGGTCTGGAATGAAAAGATTTTTTTTCTCTGTGAACAGTCATATCTTGAAGAGCTTCTGCTGTTCCAATCCTGGCTGAAACAACCTGAGAAATTTCCGATTTATATTCTGCCAAAAGAATGGAAAACAGAAGGTTTTAAGGGATTAAAGGAGTTAAGCGCAAATGCGTTTGTTTATTAGCTTGAATTTTAAGGAACAAACTCTTCGCCATTTCGAGAGCTGGCAGCGTTTGCTTCAAGAAAAGGGTGTTAAAGGCTATAAATAATTTTCAAAAAGCAGAGGAGTAGAGATGATTACGTATCGCAGAGCAAAATTAAGTGATGTTGAGGATATCCTTAGTCTGATCAATTACTATGCAGAACAGGGTATCATGCTTCCCCGTACCCGGAGCACACTGTACGAGGGGATCCGGGAAGTCATTGTCGCTGTGGACGGCGACAGCGACAGAGTGGTAGGGACAGGCTCTTTACATATTATTTGGGATGATCTGGCTGAGATCAGGACATTAGCTGTTGATGAGAATTACAGAGGGCAAGGGATCGGGCGCAAGATAATCGATCTTCTGCTTGACGAAGCGCGGGAGCTTCATTGTCCTAAGGTGTTTACGTTAACGTATCAAGTGGAATTCTTTAAACATATGGGTTTCACACTGACCGACAAGAATGCGATGCCCCACAAGGTCTGGCGCGATTGTATCAATTGCGTCAAGTTCCCGAACTGCGACGAGAATGCGATGATTTTATATTTAGACTAAGATCATTTAGGAAGAGGTAGGTTAGTATGTCTGACTATGATAAAAATACAAAGACAGTAAAAATTTACACCGACGGAGCGTGTTCCGGCAATCCGGGACCGGGTGGTTGGGGAGCCATACTCAAATATGGGGAAAATACGCGTGAATTGAACGGGTTTGAAGCGAATACGACGAACCAGCGTATGGAGTTGACTGCGGCTGTCCAGGCTTTATCAGCGCTCAAGGAGCCCTGCCGGGCAGAACTGCACAGTGACAGCGCTTATTTGATCAATGCGTTTGAACAGAAATGGCTGGTCAACTGGCAAAGAAACGGCTGGCTTAATTCCCAGAAAAAGCCGGTAGAGAATAAAGACCTATGGGTTTCGTTGCTTGAATTAGCCAAGATACATCATGTCACTTGGATTAAGGTTAAAGGGCATGCCGGTCATCCGGAGAATGAAAGATGTGACGAACTGGCGAGAAGGGCTATCAGCGAAGCACGGGCAAAGAATTAATTTTTGAATCGTCAATTAATCTGCGGCTCGAAGACAATTGTATTCCCTGAGTATAAAATATTTTTGATAATTACTATTATTTAAGCAAATTTTGGCTTGTTTTTGCAATTAATTTCGATATAATAGTCATAAGGTATTTTATAGTGATTTTTTGCACAAAAACTGCATATAGCGATCATGATAAAATCCTCCGGCATCGTTTATTAATTCAATATGATTAAAGGAATAAACAACACTATTCCTTTTTTTTAAGTCTTGGCGTAAGCCAAGTTTTATTTGGATATTCTAAAAGTATTTTCTAACACGCGGGTGTTGTATCAAATAATTCTTAGAGATGTGGAAGGGATAACGGATGGCAAAATTTCTAGAGTATCAAGGTAAAGAATGGCTTGCCAAAGCAGGTATACCTGTACCGAAAGGCAGAATGGCGGCTTCTCCTGAAGAAGCCAAAGAAGCTGCCGCATGGATCGGGAAAGCAGTAGCAGTCAAGGGTCAGGTACAGGCAGGCGGCCGTGGCAAAGCCGGGATTGTAAAACTGGTGGAGACACCGGATGAAGCTGAAGCGGCAGCGGCAGAAATCATGGCCAAAACGGTCAAGGGGCTGCCAGTCAGAAAAGTATTGATTGAAGAAAAACTGGATATCAAAAAGGAGTTCTATTGCTCTTTTGTGATTAACAATGCCCGGGATGCGCGCTGCCCGATGCTGATGTTCAGTACCGAGGGCGGTATGGATATTGAAAGTGTTCCCGAAGATCTGATTTTTAAGATGAATATCGACCCTATTTTTGGTTTGCAGATTTATGACGCCATTGACTTTTGCGTCCGTGCGGGCATTCCCAATAAAGATGTCAGCAAATTTGCATCATTTTTGACCAAACTGTCGCAGACGTATAAAAAATATGACTGCCAAACGCTGGAGATCAATCCGTTTGTCATGACCGGCGATGGCAGCCTTATTTGTGCTGACTGCAAAATGGAAATCGACAATAGTGCCGTTGGCCGTCATCCGGAATTCGGTATCAAGATTGCCCGGGACCTCCCCGGTGAACCAACCGAGCTGGATATCATCGGGTGGAGCATTGAAGAGACGGATGCCCGCGGTACCGGCTTTCTGATGAATATGGGCTACGATGAGCTCAGTCCGGGTTATATCGGTTATCATCCCATTGGTGGCGGTTCAGCCATGATGGGCTTAGACGCATTGAACCAAGTCGGCCTTAAACCTGCCAATTACGCAGATACCAGTGGCAATCCGGTTGGTTCTAAAATTTATCGTGTAGCAAAATGTGTGCTGTCTCAGCCCAATATTGACGGTTACCTTCTGGGTGGTTTTATGATGGCGAACCAAGAGCAATGGCATCATGCGCATGCGATTGTCAAAGTACTCTGGGAAGAGCTTCCGAAGAAGCCTGGTCTGCCTTGTGTTCTGCTGCTTTGCGGCAACAGGGAGGATGAATCCATGGAAATCATGCGTAAAGGGCTGGCGGAACTGATGACGCCGGACGGTATCGGGAGACGCATTGAGATTTATGGAAAGGAACATGTCACCGATACCAAATTTATCGGTGAGCGACTCCTGGCTCTGACTAAGGAATACAGAGCAGAAAAAGATGCACAAGGAAAGTAGGGAATGCCATGCTGGAAATAAAAGAGAAAAGTATTATTGTGAGAATAGATACCAGCAAGTGCGACTGCTGCGATACCAAAGCGTGCGTCGCTGCTTGTAAAAAATATGCAAGAGGGATCCTTCAAGTGGACGAAGGAGGCAAACCCTCGGTTGCCCATTTAGGTTCGGATGAGATTTTACGGCTGGGGACAGAGTGTTTAGCCTGTGAGATCGCTTGCCAATTTGAAGGTAATAAAGCACTGAAGATCACTGTGCCCATCGAAGGAATCGATGCGTATCTTGCCAAAAGGACAGACAAATAATTAAACGGTGTGATCGTAGTCACTATGCCAATATAAGAATGAGGGATATAAAATGGGTATTTTGATTAGTAAACATTCCAAGGTAGTTATCCAAGGGATCACAGGCCGTGAAGGATCTGTGCGGACCAAATACATGAAAGAATACGGCACCCAGGTTATCGGCGGAACGAGCCCGGGCAAAAAAGGAGAAGAGATCCACGGGGTACCGGTGTATCATACGGTCAAAGAAATTGCCAGAGAAAAAGGCGACATTGATTTCAGCGTGATATTCGTACCGGGCAGTGTTTTGAAAACAGCCGTTTTTGAAGCGGCGGATGCCGGGGTCAAGAATATCATCCCCTGTGTTGAAGGGACACCGATCCATGATATTATGGAAATGATAGCTTATTGCCAAATGCGGGGAGCACGTTTGATTGGACCTGGCTCGATTGGCATTCTGACGCCCGGAGAAGCGGTTGTCGGCTGGCTGGGCGGCAACGTCGAATGGGCAAATAAATTCTTTAAAAAAGGCAGTATCGGCGTATTCTCCCGCAGCGGCGGACAATCCGGGACAATTCCCTGGGTACTTCGTGAAGGCGGATTTGGTGTGAGCACGGTGGTCCATACCGGGACAGAACCCGTTATCGGAACGTCCATGGCCGATCTTCTGCCGATGTTTGAAGAGGATCCTGAAACAAAGGGAGTTGCTGTGTACGCAGAAATCGGCGGATCGCAGGAAGAAGAATGCGCCGACGTGATTGCTTCAGGTAAATTCACCAAGCCCTTCGTAATCTATGTAGCGGGGGCTTGGGCACCGGAAGGCCAGCGTTTCTCCCATGCATCCAATATCGTTGAACGTGGCCGCGGTTCAGCCAAGAGCAAGATTGAAGCGGTGACCAAGGCGGGGGGGTTTGTTGCCGAAACTCCAACCGATATCCCGATAATTCTAAAAGAAAAAATCAAGGACTAAGTGCGTATGGTACTTTAGTGTCAGTGGTTAAAATAATCTGACTGCTGCTAAAGAAAGATATTACTTAAACGATGAAAAATGATAAGTGTATGAAGGAAAATTAAAGGAGGACCCCCACTATGGCTGTTATGAGATCCATTATGTATGTCCCGGGAAATAATCCGAAGATGGTTGAGAAAGCGCCAAGCATTCCTGCCGATATCATCACCCTGGACCTGGAAGATTCCGTACCCCCGGCCGAGAAAGAAGCTGCCCGTAAAATCATTGCCGAAAATCTGAAGTATGCCGGATCCGGCGGAGCTTTAGTCTATGTCAGGATCAACAACTGGGAAACCGAACTGACCAATGATGACTTGGAGGCTGTCGTTTGGGAAGGACTTGACGGCGTTACTCTGGCGAAAACCGGCCATCCCGACGATGTGAAACGACTGGATTGGAAGCTTGAAGAACTCGAGCGCCGCCGTGGTCTTGAAGTTGGCTCCATTAAAATTTCTATGCTGCTGGAAACGGCCAAAGGGATTATGAACGCCTACGAATGCTGCTTAGCCAGCAAGAGAAATGTCAACGCGATTTTTGGCGCTGTTGACTACTGCCGTGATATGCGGATCAAACTGACTTCCGAGTCAACCGAGCAATTATGGGGACGTGCTAAAGTGGGCGTTGCCTGCCGTGCAGCTGGTATCGTCGCTATCGACGCGCCTTTCGTTGCTTACCAGGATATCCCCGCTTTCGAGAAAAACGTCGCCGACGGCAAACAAATGGGCTATGAAGGCCGCATGATCATCCACCCTGGACAGGTCGAACCGTCTAACCGCTTGTATGCTCCGGATCCGGCCGATGTCGAATGGGCCAATGGTGTTGTGAAAGTCTTCGAGGAAGAGGGTATTGCTAAAGGAAAAGCGGCTGTTTCCTACAACGGGAAAATGGTGGATACACCGGTTTACCTCAATGCCAAAGACATCCTCGCAGCGCATGCAGAAATTGAAGCAAAAAACGCGACAAGACAAGCCTAAGATAAACGATCAAGGGCCATATAAAACAATCAGGCCGCCTATTACAGACGGCCTGAAATTTTAATCGCGCTACATAAAAAATCGATCTAGAAAATCAATCGGTATAAGAATTGCCAATATTTTTGATATTTTGTTAAAAGATGCTTGTCCAAGATATACCAAAATGATTATAATTAGAAACAGTATACGTTGATATGAATCGAAAGGAAGATGCATGATATGTCACGAATTAAGAATCTTCGTGAAGAAGCGTTGGCTTTTCATACGGTAAGACCTGGAAAATTAGAGGTCAGAGTCACTGTTCCCGCTAATGACAGAGATGACTTGACATTGGCCTATTCTCCCGGCGTAGCCGAACCGGTGAAAGAAATTGCCAAGGATTTAGCTAATCTTGATGTTTATACGAACCACGCCAATTACGTGTGTATCGTCTCTGACGGAACGGCAATCTTAGGTCTTGGTAATCTTGGCGCAGCGGCTGCCATGCCTGTAATGGAAGGGAAAGCCCTTTTGTTTAAAACATTTGCTGATGTCGATGCATTTCCGATTTGCGTGAATACCAATGACATCGATAAGATCGTCGACCTTGTTGAATTAATGGCCCCGACCTTTGGCGGAGTCAATCTTGAGGATATTAAAGCCCCTGAATGTTTTGAGATTGAAGGTAAACTCAAAGCCCGCAATATATTTAAGGGACCGATTTTCCATGACGATCAGCATGGAACAGCCGTCGTGACCTTAGCGGGCATTTATAATGCCCTGAAAGTAGTTAATAAGAAGCTTGAAGATGTCAAGGTTGTTACTAACGGCGCGGGAGCTGCCGGCATGGCGATTATCAAGCTGATGATGAGCATGGGACTGAAAAATGTTATTATGTGCGATACGAAAGGCGCGATCTATAAAGGCCGTACGGAAGGCATGAATAAATATAAAGTAGAGATCGCTGAGAAGACAAATTTCGAAATGTGCAAAGGCAGTCTGAGAGATGCCATTGTCGGTGCTGACATCTTTATTGGCGTATCCGCACCGGATTCACTTGATGAAGATATGATCCGTTCGATGGCAAAAGATCCGATTGTTTTCTGTCAGGCTAATCCTATTCCTGAGATCTGGCCGATTGAAAGGGCATTCGAAGCCGGCGCTGCCGTCGTTTCAACTGGACGCTCCGATGTGCAAAACCAGGTCAACAACGTTCTGGCTTTTCCGGGAATGTTTCGCGGAGCGATCGATGTGCGTGCCACTGATATTAACGATGCGATGAAGATTGCTGCGGCTCAAGCCATTGCCCAATGTGTTAAGCCGGAAGAGTTATCGGCAGACTACATTATCCCAAGCGCATTGAACCCGGAAGTTGCGCCTGCTGTTGCTGCGGCGACCGCCCAAGCAGCTATTGAATCGGGTATCGCCAGAAACCCGATCGACCCGGCTCTGGTCGCGGAGAATCTGAAGAAAAGATTAGCTAACCAGTATAAATAAGGGCGGGGGGACAAAGGGGACGGGGAGACAAAGGGGACGGGGAGACAAAGGGGACGTAGACCCTTGTCTCCTTTTTTAGGAGACAAGGGTCTACGTCCCCTTTGTCTCCCCGTCGTTACTCAAAGTTACTCCAGAGTAAGGACGCGTGCACAATACCGGCGACAAGCGGAGCACGGATTGCGAAGCGCAACGGTCCATGGATGGACCTAAGTTAAAATTCGCCAAGGAGGGCAAAAGAATTTTAACTTCCCTAATGTAAATTCATGGAGGGCACAAGAGCCGAAAGTGGTATTGTGCAGGCGGCCCAGCCCCATATACGAATATTTGCTAACGTATTTAAAGAACGGTGTACTTGTCATTGCGTAGAATTTTTCTGTGTGACAAAAAACGATCATATACGATCGTATTTGTCACAGACAAAAATTATTAGTCATTTTTTTACCAAGGAAATACAGATACAATCAAGAATATAATACGGGAATAAACCTTATCCTGTTTATGTATGACAATGCGTTGTCACGGTTAGCGACCCAATCGCTTAAGGGTAAGGACTGATTTGGATTTGAGGATTGTAAGGAGGCATGTTTGGCAATTGGGGGCATCTATATTGACCAAAAGCACAGGAGGCAATGAAAGTGCTATTCGACGCAGGAAGGGTATTACGCACGACGCCAATGGTCTTAAGAGCCCGTGGGTTGCTGGATAATCGATCTTCAAAGTGGGTTACTGATGTGTTCTTAATAAATTATTGGAAGCGGCCGGCACAGGCGACACCTGATCGAAATGCCGGCCAAAAAACAGGAGCCCATGGCAAGGCTCCTTCTTTTTCTGTTCATGTATAATTATAATTCCTGAATGGATGCTTCATCCCGATCCATTCGTTTCATACAGGTTATTAAACGCTCACGAAGGACTTTATCGGTAACAGCTTCACGCATCTGACGTAATAAATCAATGGTACGTCTTAAGACAGCAATGATATCTCCTTCGTCCAAGGTACACAGCTGTTGAACCGTTGATAGCGGAGCTCCCTGACTCCAATGATAGGTAATAATCGCCGGACGGGCGTCGAATCGCACCGATTCCGGCCCGCAAATACTCTGGATATAGCTTTGAATCGCCTTAACAGGTTTCAAGTCAATACCATCAAACTTGTTAAAGTAATCATTGCGTTTACTCTCATAATCGATACAGGAAATTAAAGCAGCGAGCTGATCATCATCCAACTGTTCCATAATTCCGGAAAAAATGAGCTCGGTCACCAGGACCTCCTGTACATAGATGTGCCGGGCAATTTCGCCTCGAGGTAAGATGATATCACGGTCGTCTGCCAGATCGATATAGCCCAGCTGCTTCAATTGCGCTTTTTTCATGATAAATTCGTCATTAAAGGTATGATAATCCGGAAGAAGCGTGAGTTGTTTCCTCAAAGCCGCTATTTCTTTTTCGAGATTTTGCCATTTACCGGCATGGGACTTACAGTTCGTGTTTTGCTTGTGAGTACATTTTTGCGGGGCTGTACGCAATATCTTATCCCATTTTAGGATCTTGCGGTACATTTGACGCCCGTATATCTTATTCCGGCGGCGGGGATCCAGTTTATCATAGGCTTTGCGCAGCCTGTCCAGTTCTTTGCGTTTGGGGTAATAATTCAGAGGACACTGAAATGTACCCACATGCTCGCAAAGATGCTCTTTATATTTCGCTGATTCAGCTGAAAGCGCCAAAATCTGGTCTTCGGTTTTCTTTGCAGACAGGATATAGGAATGGGCGGCAAAACTCTTCTTGAAGTAGATTTCAATTTGCTCGGGTGTCAGGGTAGCCAAAAGGTTTAAGATGGTATTATAGGAAAGACGGAACTGACTCGTCAGCGGTTCCAGTTTGGCAATATCGAATTTCACCGGAGGTTCTTTCTCAAAATAGTTTAAATCGACGATGGCGAAAGAATATCCAATGGGGTCGATGCCGCGTCGACCGGCTCTTCCGGACATTTGAAAAAATTCATGATTAGCCAGTGGCCTGAAACTGCGTCCGTCGTATTTATTGAGCGAATCAAAGCATACGGCCTTGACCGGATAGTTAATCCCGACGCTGAAAGTCTCAGTGCAATAAAGAACCGAAATCATTTTGGCCAGAAAAAGGTCTTCAACCATCGATTTTTGTAAAGGTAAGAGACCGGCGTGGTGATAGGCGATCCCTTTCCGACATACCCTGAATAATTTACGCGTTGAGGAGGACCATTCCATTTCCGTGCCAAAGTGCGTAATAAATAAATCTTTGATTTGATTGCTTTTTTCCGGCGTCAAGAAATTCTTAATATTGGCTAATTCGTGGGCTTTATCGGCACATTGTTTTCGGCTAAAGACAAAATAGAGACAGGGCAGGTACTCTTTTTGAATAGTTTTGATCAGATCCAAATGCGATGTGGGTGAAAATAGAGGAGATTTATCGGCGCGGTCGGTTGATTTAAGCTTCTGATAGTAAAATTTAATCAGGTTATCATAGCTGATAAGTCCGGTATCCTGGCAAAAGTAAAAATACTCTAAAGGGACAATCCGTTCATTGGCTTCAATCAGGACGACTTTATCCTGGCGGATAGCTTCAATCCAACCGGCTAATTCAACGGCATTGGCAATGGTCGCGCTCAGACCAAGTATTTTGATATTGGGAGGGGCGAGAATGATCGATTCCTCCCAGACGGTCCCGCGATCCTCGTCATTCAGCCAATGAATCTCATCAAAAATAATATAGGATACATGTTCCAGTTCTTCATCGTCCGTAATCACTTGGTTTCTAAAAATCTCCGTTGTCATGATTAACAGCGGAGCTGTAGGGTTAATGACAACATCACCCGTCATTATACCAATACGGTCACTGCCGAACTGGTGGGAAAAGTCTTTGAATTTTTGATTGCTCAGAGCTTTTATCGGCGCGGTATAAATGATCCGTTTGCCCTCGCGGATTGATTTTTCCACTAAGTAATCGGCAACCAGCGTTTTGCCGGTTCCGGTAGGCGCGGAAACAATAACCGAATGTCCTTGATTAATCGCCTCAATGGCCTCAATTTGAAATGGGTCGAGCTTCAGTCCCTGGTACTCCGATAGCATGCGCGTCACCCGCTTAATTTTTATCGCTGTCAATTCAGAATCATTGTAACAGAGTACAGGCTGATTATCAAATTGACAGGATTAGTGTTTGACATCATAGGCATTATTATTTAGAATAAGAATAGATTGACAGTTGGGAGAGATATTAATGGAGGAGAATTCCGGAGACTTACCAAGCCATTTTATGGGGCAGTTGAATAAGAAAATTGGCAGAAGGCTTTAATCATCCTGTAATGGATTGATTATGCCTTTTTATTTTTGGGGTTGGATGGTGTAGCCAGCAAGCATAATATATTGGAGGGTATATCGTGATTACCGGTATCTTATTTTTGATCATACTTATCGCATTAAACGCGTTCTTTGCAGCGTCTGAAATTGCATTGATATCTTTAAATGACAATAAAATAAAACTGATGGCCGAAGAAGGGGACAAGACAGCGAAAATATTGGTGGGTCTCCTGGGAGAGCCGAGTCGATTTCTGGCAACGATCCAGATCGGGATCACCTTTGCCGGGTTCCTGGCCAGTGCGTTTGCGTCGGAATACTTTTCCGATCCATTAGTTCAGCTTTTAGTACGCTGGGGAGTGCCTGTTTCAGAGACGGTTATCAAAACAATATCTGTTATCGGCATCACCATTATCCTCTCCTATTTTTCGCTTGTTATGGGCGAGCTTGTCCCTAAACGAATTGCAATGAATCGGGCTGAACGCATTGCCTGGATTGCTGCAAAACCGCTATATCTATTATCAAAAGTTGCCTCACCTTTCGTAAAACTGCTGACTGTATCCATGAATTTTTTTGTCAGGTTGTTCGGGGTTGATCCAAATGCTGAAAATGAGCAGGTCACAGAAGAAGAAATCCGTATGATGGTGGATGTCGGTGAGGAAAAAGGGACGATTCATGAGACAGAAAAAGTCATGATCAATAATGTCTTTGAATTTAATAATAAGACTGTATCCGAGGTCATGACCCATCGGACCGATATCGCCGCCTTAGCGATCGATGCCTCACTTGATGAGGTAATCGCTTTTGTTAACAGTGAAAAATACTCCCGCATACCCGTTTATGAAGATAATATCGATAATATTATCGGGGTGCTGCATTCCAAATATCTATTCCAATATCTTGTCAACCACAAAAGCTCAGAAAGTTTTACCCTGCGCGATGTTATACGCCAGCCTTACTTCGTTCCTGATTCGAAGCGCACGGATGAATTGTTTAAAGAGCTGCAGCAGAAAAAGACCCATTTAGCCGTTATTATTGATGAATATGGCGGCACCGCGGGTATCGTTACGCTGGAGGATTTGATCGAGGAAATCGTCGGTAATATATTTGACGAAGATGACGAGTTTGAACAGGAATTTGAAAAATTAGATGATAATACGTATATGATTTTTGGCTCGACGAGTCTGGATACGGTAGTGGAATACCTTGATGTGGAACTGCCAATCGAGGAATATGATACGTTAAGTGGTTTCCTTGTAGGCCAATTAGGACGGATTCCCGAGAATGAAGAGAAACCCACAGTCGAATTCAACGGACTGGTCTTTAAGGTCGAGAAGGTGGATGAAAAAAGAATTGCTAAAGTCAAGGTCTGCAGGGCGTAACTGGATTTGAAATAATCCAGTTACGCCCTTCCCTATGCCGATTGCGTTTTCTTCTATATTAACATATAATTATATCCATATATGTTAATGCGATGTTTATCGGTTAATGCATCACGCTGTTCTTGATTATAATTTAGGATAAGGGGGAGTTAATTTGGACGAAATTATCAATCTGCTAAGCATACTATCCGATAAAACCAGACTGCGGATTGTATTATTGCTTATGGAGCGGGAACTTTGTGTCTGTGAGATATTTGCCGCACTGAATATGTCACAGCCTCGGGTATCCAGACAGCTCGCCATCCTCAAACAATGCCGGCTTATAAAAGACAGAAGGGTTGGGAAGTGGATATACTATCATATTGATAACAATACGGAGGCGGACTATTTGAGGAGTATCGTTTCCCTCCTGGTATCATGGCTCAAAGACGACCCGGAATATAAACAAGATCAGCTGATGGTGGATTATGTGAAGCAATATCCCTGCTGTATATCGGAGGTAGAATAGATGGAAGAAAGATCAATGATTATCTTACCCATGCTTCAGACAACGTGTCTGACCGAATATGATCTTCAAGACCCGATAATCACCGGAGAAATAAAAACTCCCGCCGGTCTGGTACCCAAGGTGTCAACAGTGCTTTCAAGGAAGGATATCATCGGAGCATGGAAAGCGCGTTGGGGAATTAACCGGATGACGTATCGGATCAATCCGGGTATCTATGCGATTGGCGACCCAGATGATGCCTCCCCGATTTTTGTCAGTGCCAATTATAAAATGAGCTTTGATGTACTTCGAAGAGAATTGAATGGCATGAGCGCCTGGATATTGGTACTGGATACCAAAGGGATCAATGTGTGGTGTGCTTCAGGAAAAGGTACTTTCGGCACGGCAGAGATCGTGAACAAGGTGAATAAGACAAAACTTAGCCAGATCGTTCAGCATCGGACATTAATCCTGCCTCAGCTTGGCGCTCCAGGAACAAGCGCCCATAAGGTTCTGAAACAATGCGGGTTCAAGGTCGTTTACGGTCCGGTCAGAGCATCCGATATCAAAGACTATATGGCAGCAGGAATGCAAGCATCTGACGACATGCGGGCCGTACGCTTTACAATGGTTGACCGTTTCGTGCTGACGCCGATCGAGTTAGTCGGCACCTTAAAAAGATCCCTGCTTATCTTTGGTGTGTTATTTATGATTAATCTGATCCGGGCAAATGCCTTCGGAGTGGTTGATTTTTATGCGTATGTGGGTGCCATTCTTATGGGCTGTGTGTTGACACCGGTTCTCCTTCCATGGATACCTGGCCGCGCGTTTGCTTTTAAGGGCTGGCTATTAGGGTTGGTTTGGACGCTTGTCGTCTTAGGGCTTAGCGGCTGGCCGGCAGAATCTGCCCTCAGCATCGTCCGTTCTATCGGCTATTTATTGGTACTGCCATCGATCTCAGCCTATCTAGCGATGAATTTTACCGGCGCTTCCACGTACACGTCCATTTCCGGTGTGATGAAGGAGATGAGAAAAGCTGTTCCACCGATTATCATCACTTCCTGTTTGGGTGCAGTAATGATTCTGATGGACAGCTTATTCCTGTTATAACATTCATACGAAAGGAGCCTTGGCTATGAAGCATCACTATCTTAAAAATGTGTCGACATTGCGACTTCTGGAAGAAAAATGCACCGGCTGCGGGCGATGCATGGAGGTATGTCCTCATCAGGTTTTTGCAATAAAAAACGATAAATCGGAAATCATAGACAAAAACAGCTGTATGGAATGCGGCGCATGTGCCAATAATTGTCCGTTTGAGGCTATCGAAGTTAAGTCCGGCGTTGGCTGCGCTTCGGCAGTGATCAAAGGCTGGCTGACGGGGACAGAACCTACCTGCGGCTGTTCTGACGAAGGCGGCAGCTGCTGCTGAGATGCTTGAAAAGGGGGACCACGATGATCCCGCATACAACCACCATTACCGGCATATTAAGCGGCTATAAGACTGATCCGGCAAAGGGTCTTAGCTCGGATGAAGCGGCGCAACGGCTTGCCGAATATGGGAAAAACGAACTCCGAGCCGGGAAGAAAAAAACGAACCTCCAACGATTTGGCGAGCAACTAAAAGATATGATGATCATTATTTTGATATTGGCGGCGGCGGTGTCGTTGGGCGTCGCTGTTTACGAAGGGGACAGGGGAGGATATTTTGAGTCTTTCCTGATCCTCTTGATTGTCGTCATTAATGCCATCATGGGCGTCATTCAGGAAAGTAAAGCCGAAAAAGCATTGGAAGCGTTAAAAAACCTTTCGGCTCCGCATGCCAGAGTGCTGCGCAGCGGGCATGAGACCCTTTTGGAAGCCTCCCAGCTCGTACCCGGTGATGTCATCCATTTAGAAGCCGGTGACTACGTTCCTGCCGATGCACGCATTATTTCTGCTTCCAGCCTGCAGTCAGTGGAATCGGCATTAACAGGTGAATCTGTTCCGGCGGAGAAAGACGCAGAGGTCATTGTCGAAGAAAATGCAGCGTTGGGCGACCGTGTGAATATGCTTTATGCCGGGTCCAGTATAACCTATGGTCGGGCCAAAGCGGTTATTACGGCTACCGGGATGCATACGGAAATGGGTAAGATTGCGCACCTTCTGGATGCCCAAGAGGAAAGTCAGACCCCTCTGCAACAAAAGCTGGCCTTAATGGGAAAATATATCGGCATCGCTGCACTGGCAGCGTGTGCCGTGATTTTCGTCATTGGTATTTTCAGTGGAATGCACAGTATTGAAATATTTATGATTGCAGTATCTCTCGCTGTTTCTGCTATACCTGAAGGATTGCCGGCTATCGTGACGATTGTGTTGGCTATCGGTGTGCAGCGTATGGTGCGAAAAAATGCGATTATTCGAAAACTCCCCGCTGTGGAAACACTTGGCAGTGCGTCTGTTATTTGTTCTGACAAAACCGGGACATTAACCCAAAATAGAATGACGGCAGTTGCCGCTTTTGTACCTGATCGGGAGAAAGCGGATAACATCGACGGCGATGATTCACCACAGATAAAAAAACTGCTCCAATACGCTGCTCTGTGCAATAATGGCGCTGTCGAATTTAATGACGGCAGTGAATTCCATATTGGAGACCCTACTGAAACGGCAATCATCCTTGCCGCAAATAAAAAGGGATATTCCAAAGATGCTTTGGAACGTCAATACCCGCGTCTGGCCGAAGTCCCATTCGATTCCGACCGAAAGATGATGACAACCGTTAATCGGGTTGAAGACGCAATTATCGTTATTGTCAAAGGTGCTTTCGATGTCTTGGAGCAACGATGCGTTTCCGGTGATCTGGAAGCCGGAAGAATACATACGGAAAGTATGAGCCGTCAGGCATTACGTGTTCTGGCTGTAGCTTATAAAGAAATAGATTATGTTCCCCAGGCTCCTTCCGCTGAAGACCTGGAGAACGGATTGACCTTCATGGGGTTGATTGGATTGATCGATCCGCCTCGTCCAGAAGCAAGGGCAGCCGTGGCCATATGTCGTGAAGCCGGTATCAAAGCGGTGATGATCACCGGCGATCATATTGTTACAGCCTCTGCTATCGCCCGTGATCTGGGGATACTCAAGGACGAAGATCAAACCATCGGCGGCAGTGAGTTGAAGTCGCTTTCGGATGAGGAGCTAAGGGAGCGTATTCGCCGTATCGCCGTGTATGCCCGTGTTTCTCCTGAGGATAAAATACGAGTTGTACGTGCATGGCAGTATCAGAATGAAGTGGTGGCTATGACGGGTGACGGTGTGAACGACGCACCTGCCTTGAAAGCGGCTGATATCGGCTGTGCCATGGGTATAACCGGAACGGATGTGGCTAAAGGGGCTGCAGATATGACGCTTACGGATGATAATTTTGCGACTATTGTCGATGCGGTCAGGGAAGGCCGCGGCATATTTGATAATATCAAGAAAGTTGTTGGCTTTCTGCTCGGAACAAATATTGGAGAGGTATTGACTGTCTTCTGTGCAATGCTGATATGGAAACAGTCGCCCCTTCTCGCTATTCATCTTTTATGGATTAATCTGGTGACAGACAGTCTGCCCGCAGTTGCCCTGGGCATGGAAAAGGTAGAAGCGGATGTGATGAAGCGTCAGCCCAAGCCCAAGGACGAAAGTATTTTCGCCCATGGATGGGGTATTCGTATTGTATTGCTGGGTTTTATGTTTGCTGGTCTAACACTGACGGCGTTTTGGATCGGCTGGCAAATAACGGGCGATATTGTTGCGGGACGGACCATGGCCTTCCTGGTATTGGCGCTATCGCAGATCATCCATTCGTTTAACATGCGTTCCGAACAATCTGTGTTTATTATCGGTGTTTTTTCCAATAAGTATCTTAGCGGTGCTGCGGCGCTCTCGATGGCGCTGATCGCACTTATCGCATGTGTTCCGGTCATTGCCGATGTTTTTGGCTTGACCCGGTTATCCCCGGAACTGTACTTAGCAGCTCTTGGTTTTGCATTCGTACCATTGGTGGTCCTGGAGATAAGCAAAATACTCTGGCGAGTACACCGAGGCAAAAAATAGACTGCAAAATTATGGACTATTCTCGCTGGATATTTTTTCTTTTCTTCCTTTTGCGGATGATTTTTGATACCAGCCATCCCCCAATAAAAAATGCTAGGATATACCCGACACAAGCGATCAGTGGCATACCCCAGATTTTTGGGGTTATATCTGTCATGCTAATCAGGCTTGCACCAATAATTAAGGCGGCACAGAGCAGACTCATTGCGAGTTTGTCGACCATATCATCAGCTTGTCTGGCGGGCCCATCGGCATCGGTCAGGTTGATATTGATTTTGGCTTGCCCGCGCATGGCCATTTTTAAGATGTTGGAGAGCTGCTCCGGTATGGTCAGACTATTCTTAGCGGATCCGTAAAAGGACAAAGCGGCCGACATAAGCTCCTGGTGCAGGTCGAGATCCCTTAAAACCATGCCGGAGACGTGATTGGCCATTATCTGAACAAAATTGACCTGAGGGCAGCATACCGCGAGTACGCCTTCAATGGTGATCACCCCGCGTCCCAGCATGGTGATCCCTTTGGGGAGGTAGATCTGATGGTCATCCAGTATATCCTTGATTTCCTCTATGATCTGGCCAAAATGAAGTTCGCCCAGATCTAAATCGCCATAGCGTGCCAGCATGTTCTCAATATCTTCGTAAAGCTTGGTATGATTAAGTTTTCCTCTGATGGTGCCCATTCCTTGAAAGATGTTGATCAAGCCTTCTATATCACGTTGGACAACAGCGAGGATCATTTTTTTTAGGAATGATTTGTCTCTATTCGTGATTTGCCCGACCATACCGAGATCGAGCCAGACGATTTTTCCGTCGCGGATGTAAATGTTGCCTGGATGTGGGTCGGCATGGAAGAGACCGTCATCAACGATTTGCTTCACATAGTTTTCAGCGAGTTTGATGCCGATTTCAACGATATCGTAGCCGTCAGCCTTCAGTTCGGCCAAATGATCGATCTGAATCCCCTCGATATGTTCCATGACCAATACTTTCGATGTGGTTAATTCACGTTCTATCCTCGGGAAAGTGACATATTTGATACCTGAATTCAAGTTGGCGAATTTTTCAAGGTAATCCGCTTCGGCAAGGAAATCCATTTCCGATTGGGCTGTAGCCCACATTTCATCAATAAACATCCGTAAGTCTATTGTTCCCATATCAATGCGCAGGACTTTGGTCAGAGATATTGCTCTTTTGATCAGGTGAATATCCCGTTCCATGGTTTGGTAAATACCGGGACGCTGTACCTTCAAGACCACGGTTCGGCCATTTTTCAAAACAGCCTTGTGCACTTGGGCGATTGAAGCCGAGCCAATGCATTCTTGAGTAATCTCACTGAATCGTTCTTGGGCTTGTACACCATACTCTGATTCAAGAACACCAAGCATTTCTTCGAAGGAAATAGGCTTTACATCCGTCCGAAGTTCGCTTAACGCATCACAATAACGCCGGGGGAGCATATCGGTACGCATGGACATGATCTGGCCGAATTTAACAAATGTCGGTCCCAGATCTTCAAGCATTAACTTCATTTTTTCAGGAGAAACGCCGTGGATAATTCCATGGCGTCTTAGTACATTGATCATTTCCCGCAGACGGGCTGCATTTGTTTTGCTTGTAGGGCTTGTATTGGTTGTATTGGTTTTATTGGTTTTATTGGTTGTTTTGGTTGTTTTGCTGTCAGTCGAAGTGCCGTTGTATTTCATCTTTCTTCTCCAGCTCATTGAGCTTTTCTCGTAAGGCGGATAGTTCTTCTTTACTTAAAGTATCGAGCTTTTTCAGGAGAGTTTCCATATTCTTATCGTTCTTTTCCGGTTCGTGATTGGTCAGATTACGTCTTAATTCCTCATTAATGATTTTACCCTGTTCTAATGTGAGCTCACCTTTTTCTATGAGGGTATCAATCATTTCTTTGGTCTTTTCAGCGGAAGTAGCGATGGCCCCAATGCCCACAAGGAAGATTTTTTTCATCTCATCACTTAGATTCATATTCACAACCTCCTTTTACCTAGTATAACGAAAATAACGCTATAAATATAGAGGGAAAAAGCAGATTATTAAATATTTGGAATTAACAGAAAACAGTGTGTTCATCAATTTAATTATTTATGATAGTATTGAAGTAAATCACTGATAAATAAGCAATATATCCCATAATATGCTAAGAAACAGAACTTTTTTTCTTGTGTTCGCCAGATCATTGGAATATTTAACGACTAATATTATACCGTTTGGTATTCGTGATTTATGACGGCGCATATTTCCCTTATATTTATATTTCGGAGAATTTATACATTTATTATATGCTCAGCGGTACGTTTTTGTGGCTTGAATCGCTTATCTTGGGGGCGTATATCCTCGGATGGACGCTGTTGGTGATAGTTATAGGCGAGGATAATTTAAGAAAACGGAACAATATAAGGGTTAATAATACTCTTGTTACTGTGACAGAAGAAAAGTATGGAGGTCGATTGTTATGAAAATGAGAAACATGATGATAGCCACGGTAATCATTCTGATGATGGCGATTACGGGGTGCCAGAAAAACACAGAACCGGCGCCAAATCCAAATCCTGAGCCGACTCCGGCACCCGAAACAATGAATCTGGCAGTTTATTATCTCAAAGAAAGCAATAATGAGATCTACTTGGTCAGAGAGGTTCATACTGTCGAAAAAAGTGAAGGTGTTGCACGGGCTGCTTTAAACGAGCTGGTCAGCGGGACACCGCTTACGTCCGGTGCTTATAACGTGCTTCCGGCAAATACCCAGATTCTGGATATTACGATTGAAAAGGGTTTAGCGACCGTCGATTTTTCAGAAGAGGTCCTGCATGCCAATGTCGGAGCAAGCGGAGAAGCCCTGGGGATTGCCAGCATCGTCAATACATTGACCGAGTTTTCGACGATTCAAAAGGTTCGGTTTACTGTGAAAGGCAGTGCGGAAAAAGGCATGGACTGGTGGGGACATGTCGGACTTTATGAACAGCCATTTTCACGCGACCTGAGTTCGGTCAATGAACCGCTGATATGGGTAACGGAACCGACAGCAGAACAGGCCATCACGAGCCCATTGACAATTAAGGGGAATGCTAAAATTTTTGAAGCGGTTGTCAGTTATCGGCTGAAGGATTCAACTGGGAAGATTCTGGCGCAAGGGCATACGATGGCATCCGCCGGCGCTCCCGAGCGGGGTGACTTTAAGGCGACGTTGACATTTACGCCTATATCCACGGGTAAAGGAGTGCTTGAGGTCTTTGAGTCCAGTGCGAAAGATGGTAGCGATGTTAATAAGGTGACGATCCCGGTTACCTGGTGATTCTTTAAGAATTCACTCCGCACTCCAACCAATTGTGGTGATATCCTGGATAGGAGCGGTATAAAATATTAGGCGTATAATTCTAAATAGTATGAATATTTGTGCAACATTGTCTGTGAGATGATATAATAGAATAAAAACGTAAGAATTGTCGGTTTTGAGAGGAGTTGTTTTTTGATGCCGAGAGTATTTCTCAATAACAAATACTGGCTGAGAGGCGGCCGCTTAAACCAGAAACGTCATTTAGACATGACAGAGGAAGAAAAATCGCAAATTGCACGGTGTCTTACACATCCTCCAAAGAAAACGCCCAACCGGTCTCGTTACGGTTGGGCGTTTCAGATACGGGTTTCTATATCGTCAGATAGAGTTTCCGCCAATGCAGAAACATGGCTATAACAACCCAAAAGCCTGTGTATAGGCAGATAAATGCTAACTGGGGATTTGTACTCCAACTATTTACCCAATCGTAAATTATTTGGAATAGTGTCACGGATTGGCTGTGGATGGTTACGTTAACATGACGCACAACGGAATAAAGCATGGATGAGCCAAAGTAAATAAGAATGGCATTTCGGCCGATTGAGTCAAACGGATAATAAAACGGCGCCGAGATTTTGTCGATAACCGGTATTCGTGTATCCCATAATAGGTGGGAAATAGCCAAAACCATAATCGAACAGCCTGAAGTCAGGGTGACAAAGGAAGGTGTCCATAGGCGTTTGTTGATAGGGATGAAGTGGGCGAGGACAACCGTCAGGGCTAGGAGAAAAACACCGAGAGCCAGTATTTTGAGAAAGCCCCACTGAATAGAATCTCTTTTTAAAAATACACCGGCAGTAAAACCAAAAAGAGAGCTGGCCATTGCTGAAAATAGGGTGCATACCCCTTCGGGATCGTAACCCATTCGCCCCTGGGCGTAGATATGATTATTCGTAAAAATTAGCGGGTCAAGCATACCGGACAGGTTATTTCCGGGGATGGGCAGACCTCCCGGTATGTCGCGGCTGGTATAGATCAGGAGGATAAGATAAACAGCAAGAATTACTATGCCGGCGCTAAAAGGCCAGATCCATCTTCCGGATACTCTGGTTATAATCACAGTAAGCAGGCCGGTAACCGCAAGGACTTGCAGAACACCGGTAAAGCGCAGTGTAGAAAAGCTAAAGTTCCACGTTACGAGAAGATTAAAGAGCAAACCAATGAGAATAAGAAGCAAAAAACGCCGGACTAAGCGAAGCCACGGCACTTTTTTACTATAAGCGATGGCCATGGCCGTACCGGATAAGGTCACAAAGGATGGAAAGGCAAAGTCGATGAGATGATAGCCGTTCCAGATAGCGTGTTTGACATAGAGAGCGTATAGCGGGCCTTCCGGTACAAAGGTTAAAAATACCAGCAAAACGGATAAAGCCCGGGCAAAATCCAGGGCCTTGATCCTATTGGGGCTTTTTTTCTTCATAGAGAACTTTCCTTTCTGATTCTGCAAGTTCATTGTGTTTTCAGACGGATCTATTGTTCTAATTTAATCCAATGGGTTTCTTTATGACCAGCCGCAAAATCAAAGGCAGTTTTTGTTGATAGTATACCAACGCTGTACCGTCCCTCCTCAGGATTCCAGACATGATACGCGTTTAAGGCGGCTTCGTATTTTGCTTTATCCTCATTAGAGGTGATTGCTGTAATTGAGGCATCGGGGTGTTGATCCCAGTGCAGCAAAAATACAATATATCGCGCATCCGCCACGGAATCCGTAACTTGAAGTTCACGTAGCGCCGTGCCGGCTGCCCGATGATCCGGGTGTGTATCATCCCAGGTCATCGTTTGATGAAGAGCGCGTGGATACATTGCTTCAAAGGAAAGAATAATATCTTTTACATCCTCAGACGACACCTGGCCGTCAGGAAGATCGTTCAAATAGATATTATAGGGCTTGATACCGAGATTAGCGGCGGATTCGCGGATATCCATCAGGCGTGACTCGCCAAGCTCGTCGCGTGTCAGCGGGGCAAGGCCCTGAAGTGATAATTTCTCGCTAACTACATTCAATGTTGCACTGGCCGTACCCTTTGTAAGCAAGACGAGGATAACCGGATCGAAGTGCTTTTGCGCTTCGATAATCGCGGCTCCCATGTTTAAAACTTCATCGTCAGGATGAGGAACATAGAAAATACAAGCCTGAGTTGGTGTGTCAGGCTTTGCCGGTTCATCGGAGGGCACTTCGGGTTTTGAAGGCTCTACTGGTATAGCCGGTTCCGTTGGGGTAACGGGGTTCGTTCCATACGATATTGCCCATATGACACCAAGGACGGTAACTAAAACCGCGATAAACAGAATAGGTAGCAGAAACTGTTTCTTCATAATAGCAAGTCATCCTTTATACGTACTGTTAATTAATTCTAATTTGTTTTAGGCTTGCTGAACAGTCCTGTTTACAAGTTTTTATGCAATATGGAATGGTTTTTATTATAAAATGCTATTAACAAAGAGTTTTGCCAGCATCGGATCAAACTGAGCTCCGGCGTTCTTCAGGATCTCCTCTGCCGCCGCCTTTGGCTCGAATGCAGCCCGATACGGCCGGTGGCTGGTCATCGCATTGTATGCGTCGGCAATCGCAATAATTCGTGCTTCTAATGGGATCTCAATCCCTTTTAAACCTTGAGGATAACCCGTCCCATCCCAGCGTTCGTGATGCCCCAGGATGGATTCGGCCAGATTGGCGTATTCTGGGATCGAATTGATAATATTATGGCCAATTTCCGGATGCCTTTTTATTTCGGCACGTTCAGAATCAGTTAAAACATCCTGCTTCGTGATGATACGCGGGTCAAGACTAACTTCCCCGATATTTCGAATGCGACTCAGGGTTTTAAGAGAACGAATACTTTCATCGCCTAAACGGACGGCGCGGCCGATTTCGGCGGCATAGAAGCTTACGGTTTCTGATTCAACTTTTTCGTTGGGATTTCGCTTGTAAAGCGTTTCAATAATGATTTGAACCAGAGGATGGAACGGTTTGTTCTCATTATCTTGACCATCATCCGATGCGTTAATCTCAGACGAGGGCTTAATATCAATATTAAGAGAATCCAACTGCGCATTGGCAGCGAGTTCATTAAGCCGTTTGACAAGGACTTGTGCTTGGGCAGCAGTTGTCTTAGGCAAAAGTATAACAATTTCTTCATCGCTGACCCTGGCGATAATATCATCGGTGCGGCATTCATCCTTAATAATCTTAGCAATCTTTTTAATTATCGAATTTGCTTTAGTAGTCCCAAGTTCCTGCCTCATTAGCTCCAGATGATTAATATCAATCACCGCAAGCGAAATCGGAAGATTTCTTTCCGTATTCAAACGTTTCAGCTCTTCTTCAAAAAAGCGGCGATTATATAGTCCGGTCACCGGATCGTGAAAATTAGCGTAATGGGCCCGGGCAATTTTTTTCTTGCCACTGACCGAGCCATTGATCAAGAAGACCATCCCATGAATGTGATTATCGTTGTCGGACACCGGTGCCGATTTGATTTTTACCGAACGTTTTTCACCATTCTTACATTGGATCGTACTGTTCTTGACCAATAAAATATCCCCAAGAGATTTGCCTATTACCTCATCGCTTGTCCAACCGGATAGGCCTTCGGCTTTCTTGCTGATAAGCTGGATCTTGTTTTGGTTGTCCGTCAAGATAACGGCATCATCGATAGTCGCTAATGTCGTTTTTAACCATACTTGCCCTGACTCCATCTCAACGTCTCCATTCACTAATCAATCGGATAATTATCCTTATCTTGATTATCGTCTATTACGAAATAATTATTTAGGGGAGAAAAACGGAGCAAATCCGATAAAATAGGAACTAACTAAGAATAATCACCCGTATTTCAGGTGGATGCTTTAACAAACAATAGGTAACAAAATATTCGAATAATTTCGACATAATAGTGATTTATTTTCTTCATCGATAGATAAAGACGGTATCGCTGAACTTATTTCGTTTTGCGACACCGTCGTTTATAGTTTATATTTTGTTTTAGCTTTCATTTTATTTATTTTTTGTTTTCAATTTCTGTTTTCAGTTTTAGCTTTCAATTTCACACATTCAGTTTAGATAATGCAATTAACCGTCCGTAGCAAGTCGTCAATATTAAAAGGTTTACTCAGGAAGCCTTGATACTGATTGGCTTCGGGAAGGTTGTCCCGATTGGGGATAGCGGCCGTAATAATTACGGCAGGGATATGACGCAGTTGATTGTCATTGCGCATTCGCTGTATCAAATCACGGCCGCCCATACCTTGCATAATCAGGTCTGTTAACAATAAGTCCGGTACATAACCGCTTTTCATAAGATACAGACCCTCTAATGCATTTTTCCTAACCTCGACGTTGTGTCCGTCATCTGTAAGCGCTGTTTGAATGACCATACCGATAAGGGGGTTGTCCTCAACAACCAATATTCTGTTCATAAGCCACCCTCCAATTCTGGATAAGATTAGACACAATAAAAGTATATCATGGAAAAACAGCGAATGTTGTCGACTGATGGTGTCATAAATAGACATAAATAGTAGAATGCATCCTGGCAGAAATAAATGCAAACAAATCGTTTATTTATTGGAAATTTGCACACTATTGGTGATCCAGAAACCAATTGGTTGCATAAAAATCGAATTTTCGATATGATTACATCGAAAGTTTACATGACACGCAACAGAAAAATCGTCAAGGAGGAAATGCGATGTTCCAGGAATTCAAACAATTTATTATGAAGGGCAATGTCGTTGATCTTGCAGTCGCGGTGATTATTGGCGGCGCGTTCGGCAAGATTGTGACTTCATTAGTGAATGACATCATCATGCCTTTGCTTGGGCTGATACTAGGGAAGATCAACTTTACAGAGCTAAAGTGGGTTATCGTACAGGGGTCTAAGGGAATAAATGGTTCTGAAGGGGTTAAAGAAGTTGCCGTTTTATACGGGACATTCATTCAATCCGTTGTTGACTTTCTGATCATCGCACTCGCTATCTTTTTTATGCTGAAAGCACTGAGTAAATTGAAGCGGAAGAAGGAAGTGCTGGAAGAAACACCGGCTCCGCCTGAACCTTCCAACGAGGAAGTGTTATTAGCGGAAATCAGGGATTTACTTAAAGCGAGAAACAAATAGAGATCCTAAGCAAGGTGTAAAAGCGCCTTGTTTTTTTCGCAGGTTTTTAATCATAGTGCTCGATGTGATGTCCTGTATGAAAGATGGGTATACTCATGATGGCTAAATTTGTTCATGACGGGTTTGCTCATGAATTCAGTATTATGCGCAATTTTTATTGTACAAAATGCCGATATTTTAGTATAATAGCACTTTGAAAATACTACGCTTCTATTTACATAACATATACGATTTAAAGGAGGATATTATGCAAAAAATCCAAATGAAAACGCCATTAGTCGAAATGGATGGCGATGAGATGACCAGGATCATCTGGAAATCCATAAAAGAAATCCTGCTTCAGCCTTACATTGATTTAAAGACAGAATACTATGACCTTGGACTGGAATATCGCGATCAGACGAACGATCAGGTGACGTATGATGCCGCGATGGCCAACAAGAAGTACGGCGTATCCGTCAAGTGCGCGACGATTACACCCAATGCCCAACGTGTCGAAGAATATAATCTGAAAGAAATGTGGAAAAGCCCGAACGGAACGATTAGAGCCATACTCGATGGAACCGTATTCCGTTCACCGATCGTTGTCAACGGAATCAGTCCGATCGTCAGCGCATGGAAGAAACCCATTACGATTGCCCGTCATGCCTATGGTGATGTTTACCGTAATACGGAATACCGTGTTGAAGGCCCCGGAAAAGCAGAGATTGTCTTCACAGGAAAAGATGGCAAGGAAATACGTCAGACCATATTTGACTTTGAAGATAAAGGCGTCATTATGGGTATGCATAATATCGATAAATCAATTGAAAGCTTTGCCCGCGCTTGTTTTAACTATGCTTTGGATGTTAAACAAGATCTTTGGTTCGCAACAAAGGATACAATCTCCAAAAAATATGACCATACATTTAAGGATATTTTCCAGGATATTTTTGAAGCAGAGTATAAGGAAAAATTTGCGGCAGCCAATATTGAATATTTCTATACACTGATTGATGATGCAGTCGCACGTGTCGTCCGTTCTGAAGGCGGATATATCTGGGCATGTAAAAACTACGATGGCGATGTGATGTCCGATATGGTCGCTACTGCGTTCGGTAGTTTGGCAATGATGACATCCGTGCTGGTTTCTCCTGACGGCAACTATGAATATGAAGCCGCTCATGGCACAGTGACCCGTCACTATTACAAACACCTTAAAGGCGAAGAGACCTCAACAAACGCGATGGCTACCCTGTTTGCCTGGACAGGCGCCCTGCGGAAACGCGGTGAGCTTGACGGCTTGAAGGATTTGGTTGAATTTGCTGATCAGCTCGAAGCGGCTTCGCTGAGGACGATTGAAGAGGGGACCATGACCAAAGACCTTGCTCTAATATCCGAACTTCCTGAGAAAAAGGTTGTGAATACGGAGCAGTTCCTCGTCGAAATCAGAAAGACGCTGGATAAAATCAGGAATTAAGAGAGTCAGCGATATTGTCTCAAATAGATACTTATATCGAAGAAAACCGTCTAATTAGATTATTTTGAGACGGTTTTTCTTTTTTTGTATATCAGAAAATGTAAGTGACTTTCTGTCCTCGAAAGTGTGATTCGCGTTCTGAACTACAGAAGTGCAGCTGTGGCTGTCGCCTTCGTTGAATTAATAATTATTATTGAAATAATGGAGATAGGATATTGATTTTTGTTTATATATTCACTATAATAGACTCAAGTATAATTCTCAAGATGAGAAAATCAAATTTAAATTTGAGAGGATGTGAGAGCGTAACAATTTGCCTTTTGAAACATAAGGAGAGTGAAATTTTTAACGTTATGTTATTAATTGAATCTGCAGATTACCGATTGGACTGTAGCTCCTTATAAAGCATGTTCATGCTTATTATTTGTTGTAACTAACCGTGTCCAATTGCACATGGTTTTTTTTATAGGCAGAGGAAAGTGACATACCACACTTGCAAACCGTCATTGGCTATCCTTTATATATATTTCCCACAGGCCAATGGTCAATAAACAGCGAAGGAGGAAAGCGAAAAATAGCTCTTATTATCATTTTTTTAGAGATTTAGAAAGGGAGATGAATGATTTGACAGATACCAAAAAAAGTCTAGCACTGTATGTATTCTCTATTTGCTGCTTCTATTTCTGTATGCCGTCCATGGGGATTATGACTCCGACTATGGCTACATTATCCCAAGCTTTCCCGACGGTTCCTTTTATTAGCATCACCTACATCGGCACCATCGTTGCTTTGTTCCAAATCTTTGGTTCTTTCATCGGCGGTGCGATTGTTGGTAAATTCCTTAAATTCCGCACTACGTTAATTCTTGCTTTTGTTCTCTATCTGGTTGGCGGCCTTGGGCCTTATTTCCTGCCGGATGGCTCCAGCTGGACAACTGTTTTGGTCTTCCGGGCTATCTTCGGTTTAGGACTTGGCTTAAACGTTCCGATGGGCGCTACCCTGATTTCCAGACTCTATCGCGATGAAGCAAAACGCGCGAAGATGATGGGCTTCGGAATGCTGTTCTTCAACATCGGTGCTTTCGGCTTCAGCTACCTCGGACCATCTTTGGCTCTGATCAGCTGGCAGACCGCTTTTCTAGCTCACTTTGTTGGTATCGTCGGTTTAATCGGCGCTATTATGCTGAAAGAGCCCCCCGATGCCGAAGAAGTCAAGGGTGCAAAAGTCAAAATCACCCCGAGAGCTGTTCTTTGGCCATTAGTTTTTGCTATTGAAATGACGCTCGTGTACAGTATGTTCACCATGGGTTCCATGGTTCTGGCACAAGGCGGTATGGATCCTAATACAGCCGGTATGTACCAAGGTACTGGAATCGCCATCCTGACCGCTGTCGGATTTGTTCTTTCCATTGGTTTTGGCTGGATTTATCGTGTAGTAAACAAGTGGATTGTTGCCATTTCTATGATTTGCGTCACCATCGGGCTTTTCCTCGTCAGTTCATCCGGTGCTTCCTTAAGTATTCCGCTGTTCTTGGCTGGCTGGGTATTCTTCGGTATTGGCCAGCAAGGTATAACTAACGGCTTGCCGATGGTTGTCAGCACGGTTGTTGACAAGGCGACGGCGGCTGCTGCGTTGGGTCTTACTTTTGGTTTCATGAACTTCGGCGGCTTTACCTCCACGCCATGGGCTCAGCTCCTCTCGACAATCGGAGCTGACACAGCTGCTGCTGTTATTCGTGCCAATGGGATCGTCTTCATTGTATTCACAATCGTCATGATTGTAGCTACAATGAGAATGAAAAAGTTTAGCTCCGAATCTGAAGCAGCGAAATAAGTTTTTTGAATAAGAAGGGCGCTGTCTGGCGATAATGCTCGTCAGGTAGCGCCTTTTTCTTTTATTGATTAATAAAATGCCGTGTTTAGATATGGCGGGCTGCTGTCTAACGAACGATTTTGTTCGTTGGTCGACAGCCCTTTTTGGTTGCCTGTTTACAATAATATGAGAATTGATCATGTTAGTTACACGAGAATTAATGTGATTAACGTAACGCCGGGTACTGATTTTTTAGGGAAATTTGAGATAATATAGAAAGGACTATTATATATTCAATGAACATTAGCGTTAATATTATATTATGAAGAGAAGGTGTAACACGATGCCAAAGTCACTCAGCCAATTTTTGTCCGAGCAAGGGGTCGATGACAATCTGCTGAAAGAAGCGGCTAATTTTCGGGAATTTTACAAACTGGAGGATAACCTTCGCTTTCGAATTCCGGACACCCTAAGTTATTTTTACGGCAAGGATATTTGGAATATGTGTATTGCGGCCTTGCTGGAGGGTGAAAGCATTCTGTTGTCGGGGCCGAAGGCGACTGGAAAGAATTTGTTGGCTGATAATCTAGGCACATTGTTCGGGAGGCCGCAGTGGAATGTTTCCTTCAACGTCAATACAGACAGCGCGTCGTTGATTGGGACCGATACATTTGTCAACAACGAGGTCAGACTACGGAAAGGTGCGGTATACGAATGTGCGACGTACGGTGGCTTTGGCGTCTTTGATGAAATCAATATGGCTAAAAATGAAGCTATTGTTGTTTTGCATTCCGCTTTGGATTATCGCAGGATCATCGATATTCCTGGCTACGAAAAGATCAGCCTGCATGATGCGGCGCGGTTTATTGGCACGATGAATTATGAGTATGCCGGGACGCGTGAACTCAACGAAGCCTTAGTATCGCGGTTCTTAGTCATTGATATTCCACAGGTGGAAGAAGATAAGCTCATGCTTATCCTACAGGGTTATTTCGCGGATGCTGATATGGAGAAACTGGATCAGTTTGCCGGTTTGTTTCTGGATCTTCAGACGAAAGCTGATCACGGTGAGATCTCAACAAAATCGGTGGACCTTCGCGGGCTTATTGCCTGTATACGAACGATCAGAAGAGGTCTTAAGCCCAGATTAGCTGTCAGTATGGGAGTCACGGGAAAAACATTTGATCAGTATGAAAAGGAAATCGTCGGTGACGTCATCCGTACACGAATTCCAGATAGCTGGCAAAGAGAAGATGTTTTTCCATCGAGCCTGGAATAATTATTAGGGTTTTATTCTATTTTGGTTTATCAGGCAATTTTAAATACTTGATACATCTAAGTGCAGCTAGGTCTGCTGCCAAAGACTTGAACCAGCCAAGTTTTATTTAAATTTGCTGTGTATCACTAGGTATTGGGCTATGTTGAAGGGAAGGATCCGTATATGGAGTGGATCTACAGTAACTATGACAAGGAAAGCCGTCTGAAGAATGTCATGTGGACAGTCAGCGGAGACTACTCCGAGGAATTGGAGAAGTCAGGTTTTTATGCGCACATATCCGATGATTTGGCCTTATATTACGCTGCCTTGGCTGGCGCCAGGAGAAAATATATTAACTGGAAAATGGTCAAAGGTTATTTGAATTACCGGGTTAAGCAAGGCGTTTCATTTGAGGTGCTGTTGGTTTTAACGCAGCTTTGCTGTGACCGGATGGTTGAAGCGGCTTTGTATCATGAACGACCGGGTCTGGTCGAAATAAGCAAAAAGGCCGTTGGCGACTTAATTGAAGCGTATCTGCTTGATCCTCCGAAAACCCTTTTGGATCAAGTGCGCTATGCGGTATTATTGCGACAGGCTGGCAAGCACATTCCGGTTGACCGGTTGGTCGGGGATATTGTGCGTGCGATTGAAGATCCAGCCGAGGTAAAGGATACTGATGATGTCATAGCGAAAATAGACCGAATTTATAATGCGTATTTTTCCGGATTACAGGAAGCTGCGGTATATGACGGTCAAAAAGGGCAGGCAGACTATCGGATCGCTGATGATGTCAATAAGGCATTTGATCAAGACGACTTCCAGAGATTTATGATGGAAGAGTATTATCATGAGACTGAAGATGTACTGGAGGCTGCCGTCGATCAAATAGCCACTGTCTTCTTGGCGGAAACGATGGGTTCGCTCAGACCGGATAAAAATGAACAAAGCGGACCGGTTGATCGAATTGTATCAATGGACGAGGAAACCGCTGAAAAGCTGCATGCAAAAATTGAATATTACTACGGGAAATCCTTTTTGTCTAAGGATGAAGTGATCCGGATTGAGAAACGAATCTGCAGAAATACCCACGAGGGCTGCAGGGTTCATTTTACGGATGGTGTTCTTCGGCATCAGGGTGATCCTACTTTTCAAACGAAATTAGGCCACAGACAAAAGGAAAATAATATGGCTTATTTCAATAGTACGGCACGTGTCAACCGCAGAAATATCCAGAGACTCAAGGAAAATATTATCCGTATGCTGGCCAAACAGGCTGAAGTAACCGTTGTTCCCTCTGAATATGGGGTGATCATACCCAATAAGCTGTGGATGATTGGCAGGACATCTAATCATAAGGTGTTTAATAAGGTCATGACCAATGCAAAGGGCGGGTATGTGATCGATATCTTGCTCGATGCGAGCGGATCCCAGCGCGAACGACAGGGAATTATCGCGGCGCAGGGTTATATTCTCTCAGAAGCGCTAACCTTAGCTGAAATCCCGAATCGCGTCATGAGTTTTTGCAGCTTTTTAGACTATACCATTTTGCGACGGTTCCGCGATTATGACAGCCCGCGCCTGGATAATAGCAATATTTTTGAATACCAGGCTGTGGGGAATAACCGCGACGGACTGGCAATTCGGGCTGTCTGTGAAGCTTTGACCAAACGGGATGAAGAGAATAAGATTTTAATCATCCTCAGTGACGGAAAACCCAATGATATTCAAATAGCGAAGAACAGCACGATAAGGGGTGATACGTCTTATCGTGGGTTCAAGGCGATAAAGGATACCGCAATGGAGGTTCGCAAAGCCAGAAAGTCCGGAATCATCGTTTTAGGCGTATTTACTGGGAAGGAGCAAGATCTGCTGGCGGAAAAGTACATTTACGGCAAGGATTTTATTTATACCAGAGATATCGGGAAGTTCGCGGATATTGCCGGGATTTTTCTAAAACGCGTGATCGACAGCTGAAAAAGGATATTTACACTCTTGTTCTTTTTTTACAAAGACCTATTGACATCACTGGGAATAGATAATATATTTTGTTATAGTGATAGCATTTATGTATTTATTAAAAACATGTTTCCGTATCATATCAAGAAAAATCAAATAATCACCATTTTGCCTGTATACACTTGTTAATATGCGTAAAATTGTACAATCTAAAACCATATAAAAAGTCCCGGGCAACTTCTCCATGTCATATTTTTATAAATAATTAAATTTATGCGTTCAGGAATGCTGTGAATAACATGAAGCAATAGCAATTATTATTTTGTGAATAATTGCTAGGATAGTAAATATTGATTTTTGTTTGTTGTATTATCCATTGCCATAGGACTGTACAGCATTATTTTCTGTGCCCTTATGGGTTGCAAATTGGTGAGTCTGGTTTTTTCTTCATGACCGCAGAGATTACGACTACCTTAGCCGATGGAGTAAACTGATGACGACAGCCATGCGGTGTCGATGCATCGAAATAGAGAGAATCGCCTTCTTTCAAGCGGTATTCATCAGATGCAACAAACCAAAGGGTTTCACCTTCCAGCATATAAAGCAGTTTAACTCCTTCGTGAAGTACGGGTGACATAGTGACTAAATCACCGCTGATGATCAGGCTATCAATTTCTTGATTCGGACTATCGGTCAGCTGCTGATACACACAGCCCATATGGTTTATTGCTTTTACTTCATTACTTTTAACAAAACTATGGACAGGATCCTGCTCATGAAAAAAGATATTAATGGGGACATCTAAGGCACGAGAGATCTTTTCTAGAGTTGACAAAGAGGGGCTAATAAAGTCATGTTCAATTTGGCTTATATAACTGATACTCACATTAATCATTTCTGATAGATTTGTAATGCTCAGATGGCGTTCCTTACGGATATTGCTAA
This sequence comes from Dehalobacter sp. DCM, assembly GCF_024972775.1. NCBI lineage: Bacteria > Bacillati > Bacillota > Clostridia > Eubacteriales > Desulfitobacteriaceae > Dehalobacter > Dehalobacter sp. DCM. Next base: position 1,672,385 of record NZ_CP092282.1, read on the forward strand.
TCAATTTCCCTACTTTCATCAAGAAATTTCCTCTCTTCAACGTGTTGATTTTTCAGAGAATAGATGACAGTTATTGATTGAAGTGCAGGCAACGATCATTTCTAGTTTGTCATCGCAAGGGACACCCCAATGCGGTGCAGAGGCGTTAAAGAGAATGGCATCTCCTTCTCGCATTACGTATTCCTCCGTTCCAACATATAAGTGTAATTCACCATGTAATACATAAATCAGTTCAGTTCCTTCATGCTGGAAGATCATGCTTTCTAAAGCATGGATCTTTGTAATATATACACAGAGAGAGCTGCTCGGCGTGGGGTTACAAAGATATTCCAATAATCCTCCCAGCGAATGATGCAGATGAGTGCGTCTTTCCTTGGGAATATATTGGGTTTGGATCTTCGGCCGGGGAAAAAGTGAAGACACCGGAATACTCATAGCACCGGCAATTTTTTCTATACTCGATAAAGAAGGGCTGACCTTGTTTCTCTCTACCAGACTGAGATAGCCCATAGTCAAATCCGTTCTTTCGGCAATATTTCTCAAACTCAGCTGTTTCGTTTTCCGGATATCACGAATGATGGGACCTATTTCAACCATACATACCCTCTACGATCTAGCACATAGTCACACAAATAAAGTTTTACATTATACATTAAATTATATCCAATAACTCCTTTGTTTTGTACAGGAAATCGTTGTCAATAAACGGGATACTACCCGCATTCCAAGCGAATATTTACAGCCAGTTAATGCCAACCAGGCTTCCGTAATACAGACGATATCGAATCAGAGTTTTGAAGTCAAAATCATTCTATAAGCAGGTGCGATCCTGTCAAGGAAGTGAAGACGTATTGCGACTCTAGAAAGGTGTGAGGATAAATGAGCGATAGTACGGCAGAACAAACACTTGATCAACAGAATGAAGAGATTCTTGATGACTTTCCGGAAGGTATGATAAATGCGGAAGAAAGGAATAAGAACAATGTGGATGGCGATATTTCCTTGTTGACTGATATATATGCTTTGTGCAATCAATTAATTATCAAAGATGACTTGCATAGTGTTTATCACGCCGTTGTTGATACAGCTCTGATGCTGACCAACGCAGATAAAGGGTTTATCCAGGTTCCAGATGAAAAGAACCTGGGCGCGTTGAAGCTCATTGAATACTCTGGGATGAAAGAACATAAAGTTCCATATGCTATCCCCATCGGAGAAGATTGTTCCGGGAGAGCCTACACAGCGTTAAAACGGGTTATTGTCAAAGAGGTATCCAGTTCAACGATTTTTTCGAAGGAGAATAGACAGATTCTCCTTGCGGAAGATATACAGGCGGTTCAGTCTACGCCACTGATCAGCAGCAAGGGGAATACTCAAGGGATACTGTCGACATGTTATAGTCAAAAGCACGATCTGAATACAAGAGATTTACGGGTGATTGATATACTAGCACCGATTGCAGGCGATATGATTGAGTTAGCCAAAGATCGCGAAGAAACAAATCAGAAAGTGAAAGAAGCCCTCGCAATTAACGAAGAACTCCGACGCATGGACCAGCATAAGAACGCCTTCCTCAGCATGCTCTCTCATGAGCTCCGTAATCCGCTGGCTTCCATCATGATGAGTCTGTCATTGCTTGATGTTCCGGAAAATAATAAGGAAGCATTACGAGCGAAAAAGGCTATAAAACGGCAGTCTGCACTGCTTTCGCGACTTATCGACGATCTGTTGGATGTCACGCGTATTTCATCGAGCAAAATGACACTAAAAAGAGAATATATTGATTTGAATATGATAATTTCACGGGCGATTGATGATTACAAGGAACAATTTGAACGCGGAGGCGTTCACTTAGAGGTTGACCTGCCGTTAGTTCCTTTATATATCGAAGCAGATCCGGCACGGATAACACAAATTATCGGCAATATACTGCACAATGCGGTAAAATTTTCTGGAAGCGGCTGCTTGACCGCAGTGACTGTCTATAAGGAAGGTGCCGAAGCAGTTATTCGTATCCGGGATAATGGCATTGGTATCGAACGTGATTTATTAGAAGATTTATTTAAGCCTTTTGCACAGGCAGCAGATAGGAACTCAGAAAGGAATGGTCAAGGCCTCGGACTCGGTTTAGCCATTGTTAAAGGCATCGTGGAGCTCCATGGCGGTATTATTGAGGCATTTAGTGAAGGTTTAGGCAAAGGAACAGAATTTATTATTCGGTTGCCGCTTGGAGAAGGGCCGAATAATCTTTCTTGTCAGCAAAACATTGAAGATAAAAAGGCTGCGCAAGTTTTTAAGATATTGGTGATTGATGATGTCCCGGATATTGCGGAAATTCTCAGTTCCTTGTTATGCTCCCTGGGTCATGATGTTATTTCGGCCAAGAGCGGCAAAGAGGGGCTAGATAAAGCCAGAACATTTCATCCCGACGTCATCCTGTGTGATATCGGTATGATAGGAATTGACGGGTATGAGGTTGCGCAAAGAATAAGAAACGACAGTGAATTAAAGGATGTCTATTTAATTGCCTTATCCGGGTACGCTCAAGAAATGGATATTAAGAAGAGTATGCATGCCGGTTTTGATAAACATCTCGCCAAACCGTTAGACTTAGCTGTCTTAGACAAGATTCTGCTTGGGATCTCCAAAAGGTAAAGGGAGTATAAATTAGAAAACGTCATACGCAGGGAAATCAATGAGTTGATTTCCCTGTATGATATTTTTATATGTGTATTTAATTTGAATAATATATATGTAATTTCATTAATGCAGCATAACAATTCTAAGAGCAGATTTAGCGGCGGGTAAATTTGTTTACTATCCCAAACCACTATATAATGCCTTTATTGATTCAACTTAATTAAATGATACATAATAATATGAGGTGTTAATATTGACTGGGCAATTAATTGAAAGCGAGTTTATAGAAAGAAAGAATGTTAAGGATATTCTGAAGAATGTACTATCATACCCACTGAATATTGTAGTTGCTCCGATTGGCTACGGTAAAACAACCGCTGTCAAAAAATATGTACAAGATATAAAAATTCGCTCTGTATGGATTTCAATGTCAGAGCTAGGGAAGGATAATGATTTTTTTTGGCAGGAGTTAATCAAAAGTATTGCTCAATTTAATCAAACATTAACCGAAGAACTACAATCTCTCGGTTTTCCTTCGGATAATATAAGAATTGCCAAGGCTCTTAATATTATCAAAAAACGATCGGCTAAAGAAGAAATAATTATCGTCTTTGACGACTATTATTTGATTGAAAACAATGAGAAGAACGAATTATTATTGAATCTTATTCAGTTAAAAATACCCTACCTGCACATTATAATATTAAGCCGATTTATGCCGGACATCCCAGTTGCCGGGCTAATTGTTTCAGGTTTGTGTCATTTATTAGATCATGATGTACTCGCCTTTAGCATCGATGAAACTGAAAAGTATCTTAGTTTATATGGATGTCATGTAAACAAAAAGCAACTGGAGGAAATTCAGGATTATACTTGCGGGTGGATTACGGCTATTTGTCTAACCAAGAATTATTTAGTCAATGGGGAAGCGGATGCTTTTTCTAAATTTTATCATGATAGTGAATTGTTATTAAAATCAGTGATTACTCATATTTATGAGCCGGAAATTACGGAATTTCTTTATAAGATATGTTTTTTAGAATCATTCACTATGGATCAGGCATGTTTCATTTTAGAGGAAAAAAAAGTAATCGATTACATAAAACGGCTTTATAGGGATAGCTTTTTTATTTTAAGAAATCATGAAGGTGCTTATAAATTAAATAAGATAGTAAGAAATCTCCTTTGCAGTGGAAGGGAGCCTAATAAAAATGATATCGATTATCAGAAACTCTATGCAAGAGCAGGTCTTTGGTACATCAATGAGAAAAAGTACATTGAAGGGTTAAGTTGTTTATTTAAAGCGCAACATTTGGAAGATATATTAATGGTAATGGACAAAAAAGAGACAACCCTTGATATCATTCAATCTGCGCTTATAATCAACGATAACCTTTTGGAAATGATACTTAGTATGCAAGATCAAATAAAATACCAATATCCTATGGCCATGATTAAACTAATCTATATCTATTGCTTGGTTAGAGATAAAGAAAAGGGCGCAGAGATGTTTAATCTTTTGGCTAACTATTATAATGTATATAATCACGCGACATACAGTAACAAAAGAATTCTCGGTGAGATAGAATTTCATTGTAGTATAACTGTTTTTAATGATATCCAAAAAGTTTTTGACCATTTTGATAAGTCTTACGAACTTTTAAAGGGACAATCGTATATCAGTGATAAGCATGATGGACTCATATTTAGTTCACCCCATCTATCATATATGTACTATCGAGAAAAAGGGCACTATAAGGATATTATAGAGATTTTATCATCCAGGTATGAAAGCTATCTCTGTCTTATTGGCAGTAATTATGTCAGTTTTCAATACTTAGTATTTGCAGAATACTACCTTGAAACAGGCGATCTCGAACAAGCCCAACTTAATGTATTAAAAGCAGTTCATCTCGCACAAAAAGATAGATTTGTTTACCTGCTCGTATGTGCTAAATTCACTTTAACTCGTCTTTATCTTGCTCAAGGTAATATTTCCGGAGTCAATGAATGTTTGAGCTATTTTGCGGTTATAAGTCAGAATGATGATAACCTGTATATTCGAACCACCGTGGATATAGCTAGGGCCTATATATATTCCTGTATGGATCAAATAGACGAAATACCCGAGTGGATTAAAAGTAGAACGAATCTGAATGAAAGTTTCAGGCACAGTATGGATGTTTTTAGTATCGTATATGGTAAGTATGTGCTCCTTTCCGGTGATTTTATTGAGCTTGATGCTCTAATAAATAATTTTCTCGCTCAATTTCGAGTGTATAACAATCAGTTGGGATATATTTATACCTTTATATACAGTGCGGCTGCCAAGTGTACTCTTTATGGAATAGCTGATGGTGTTGTAGAACTAAATAAGGCATTGACTATCGCTGAGGCAGATAATATTGTTATGCCTTTTGCTGAAAACGCAGAATATATATTGCCCATTTTAAAAAGTGAGTTAGTTAATGTGAATTCAACCTATCTGAAGCGGCTCACCGCCTGTTGTATAGAGCATCTTGCTATAAAAAGAAAAATTAAAAGATCCAAAGGCTTCCTATCTGATCGAGAAATCGAAATATTACAGTCTTTAAATGACGGATTAAAAATAAAGGAAATTGCCAAAAAATTATTTCTTTCACCAAATACAGTTAGCACCCATATGAAAAATATCTATTCCAAATTGGATGTTAACAATAAAATTGCTGCTATTAAAAAGGCTTGTGAAATCAATATTATTTAATATTTAATTTATATAAAATATTCAAAAAATACCATATTTATGTGATGCTGCATATTCAGAATAAGACTATAATTAAAAAAGCTTATTCCGATATGCTTTTTTTTTAGGGATCGTTTGTGATAAATATTCAATACAACCAAATTATTGTTGACGCTTAATTAATATTGGGAAGGAAGCTATATTGTTGTGGTTGATAAAAATACGCTAATGCACAAAAATACTAAGGTAAACGTAATTTTCCATAAAGAATATCATCCCAAAAAGATTGTTCTAGCGGAACTAATTTGTAATAATCAAGGACGCGCTATTGATTGCAAAGTTTTAAATGTCACCACTTGCTTACCGAACTCCGATTTAAATAGGGAATTGGTAGTTAATCAGGCCAAACACTTGTTAAATGCTGCGGTGTATACGTGGTTAGAAATATTTGAAAGCGTTGTTAATAACGGAAATTCTTTAAAATTCGAAAAATATAATGAGGCGCTGAGCCGATGGTATCACGTACAGGCTTACGCCACTTATAATAGCAATCAGTTTGTTGCCATCTTTGAAGATATTATGGATATAAGCAGCTTCAGTTGATGGATGATCGGGATGGCCAGCTTGACCATTCGCTATTTTTATATACAAGTGACAAACGAAAGTTAGCGTATTGAAAGGGTGGATAATATGGCCTGTCCGCAAAACGTTGCAGATAAAAAAGCTGCGCAAGTTTTAAAGATATTGGTAATCGATGATGTCCCGGATATTACGGAAATTCTCAGCGCCTTATTATGCTCGTTGGGGCATGATGTTATTTCGGCCAAGAGTGGCATTGAAGGGATAGATAAAGCTAAAACATTTCATCCCGACGTCATTCTGTGTGATATCGGTATGATCGGGCTTGACGGGTACGAAGTTGCGCGAAGATTACGAAACGATAGTGAATTAAAGGATGTATACTTAATCGCCTTATCCGGATACGATCTGGAAATGGATATTAAGCAATGTATGCATGCCGGTTTTGATAAACATCTCGCTAAACCATTAGACTTAGCTGTCTTAGATGGCGTCCTTGCTGAAATACACAAAAGGTAAATCCAGCGGGATAAGCGTATGGGGACGAGGGCTGGGCATTGGCATATAGGGGACAAAGGGGACGGGGGGACAAAGGGGACGTAGACCCTTGTCTCCTTTTTTAGGAGACAAGGGTCTACGTCCCCTTTGTCCCCCCGTCTCGGCTCCATCCTCGTTTCCATCGTCTTGCCCTCGCACCGAATTTCATATCTCTTTGTATGAAATATCTCGCATTATCTCCCAGAATATAAAATAATTGCATAAAAAGGTTTATAAATTCTAAAATATATAGGATAATACATAATGGGAAAATAGTGATGATAGAATGACTCAAACGGAGACAGAATAGTGAAGTATCTTACGAAAAAAGTAAAATTAGCGAATATGCTTGCCTTTTGGAAGCATTTTCAGAAGCAAGAATGTCTTGTTTTTTATAACCCTCAAAAAGAGGAATTGATTTTTGGTGCTAAACGCATCAGGACTTTTGCCGACGGGGAATCACATCAGGATTACCCCTATGTATTCTCAACACGGTCATTTTTTCCGATGGTCAGGGATCCCAAATGGGTTGATTTTGGCAATGAGACAATTGCTTTTACTTATTATTTGGTTGAAAAAGACGGTAATCAAACGCTTTATTATCCGGATCAAGGAATTGACGATACTGAAATAGAGGAAATAAGCTCTATTCAAAGTTCTTTGACGCATACCCATACACATACCTGTCAATTTGGAGATGATTACCCCCAGTGGCAGGCTATGTTCGACAAAGTGCTCAAAGAAATAACCTTACATAAAGCGACGAAGGTCGTACTTTCGCGTGAAGTGAAAATCACCTGCGATGGAACAGTAGATCAGGAAAGTGTTCTCCATAATCTTCTGAAGAATAACCGAGACAGCTTTGTTTTTGCGTATACTCGCGATGGAAAAACGTTTTTAGGTGCAACACCGGAAATTCTGGTTCAAAAAGAGGGAGATACCATCATCAGTTATGCCTTGGCGGGCACGATATCCCGCAGCAAGCTGGATGATGAGAAGCAACAGGCATTTCTGCTTAATGACCCCAAAAATGTACATGAACATACAATCGTTATCGACAGGATTGCTCAGGTATTGAAAAAATACTCTCGGGACGTGCAAATAGGGCAAACCCGTATCTTGGCATTAAGGAATCTTTACCACCTGCAAACCATTCTTATGGCTAAAGATGCGAGCCCGTTAACGGAGTGGGTGACCCGGCTTCACCCAACACCGGCTATGGGTGGCAGTCCGTATAAGACCGCTTTGGATATTATTAAGAGAAACGAAAAACACGAGAGGGGACTCTATGCAGCGCCGCTGGGAGTCATTAATGCGAATGGCGACGGTGTTTTTGTAGTGGGAATCCGTTCTGCGCTTGTCATCGAGAATAAGGTCTACGCTTATATAGGATGCGGGATCGTTGAAGGGTCCGACTGTCGCGAAGAATATCTGGAAACCAACGAAAAAATGCGAACGATTCTTGAGAGCCTGGAAGAGAGCGATGGAAATGAACGATCATAATTATCTGACCGGAACAAACTATATTGCGGCGCTTGTTGATGAGTTATATCAGCTGGGGGTTCGAGAAGTCGTGATCAGTCCCGGGTCGCGATCAACACCTGTCGCCATATTATGCTGCGAACACCAATTTGATGTTTATATCGACATCGATGAACGTTCAGCTGCGTTCTTTGCTTTGGGTATCGCCAAAGAAAAGTGTAGGCCGGTGGCTTTACTTTGTACATCGGGATCGGCCGCCGCCCATTATCTGCCCGCGCTGGTGGAAGCAAGATATTCGCGGGTGCCGATGATCGTACTGACAGCGGATCGTCCGCCTGAATTACGGCAGGTCGGAGCACCGCAAACCATCGACCAGAACAAACTCTTTGGGGGTTATGTTAATTTTTACGAGGAGATATCCTTACCAGAAGAAACGGAGACCATGCACCGCTATGTCCGTATGGTGATGCAGAAAGCATATGGTGCAGTGATGAAGACTGGATTCGGCACGGCACATATCAATATCCCATTGCGCGAGCCCTTGATACCGGATCTGAATAAACTTGATTTTTCCGCAGGCCGCAGTTCCTATCGGTTTCAATTGATATCTGAACTGTCTCAGGCGAATAGGAACATCGTTTTACCGGATAGCTCAATCTTTGATTTCCTAATAAATAAGAATGGGATTATTATCGGCGGCGGGGATGCCTATGCGGATTACCATCGTGAAGTGATTGCGCTTGCCCAGCGTTTGAAGGCGCCGCTGCTGGCTGATCCGCTCTCGAATTTCCGCAACTATGATTCGGACGTGATCATCGATAGCTATCAGGCTTTTCTCAAATCGAATGAGATTAAGGATGAGCTAAAGCCGGACTATATCATTCAGTTCGGACAGACCCCGGTTTCCAAGAGCCTCCAGCAATATGCAGCCCGGCATCGCCAAAGTCTGTTTATTCAGGTTGACACTGTATTTGAATACCGTAACCCGGCCCTGTCCACGGATACATATATTGAAGCTTCACCAAAACAGTTTGCCAATGCGTTGAAATCTGAAAAAAGCAATACCGAATACCTGAAAAAGTGGCAGACACATCAGAAAAGAATGCGGGATAAATTGAAATCAGCCGAAAAGGAAACCCGATTTTTTGAAGGTGCGATTATTCAGAAAATGCAGAAACAGCTACCGGAGGGATGTCGGTTGTATGCGGCAAACAGTATGGCTATTCGCGATGTTGACGATTTTTTTGAAGCGCGAGCGCAGAAGATCAAAGTCATGGGAAACCGCGGCACGAATGGAATCGATGGGACAATATCGACGGCATTAGGCATTGCGGCAGCAAAAGAGCCCACCGTGCTGTTAGCCGGGGATCTCGCGCTGTTTCATGATATGAACGGATTGCTGACAGGGAAGAAATATGCGCTCAATTTGACGATTATCTTGTTCAATAATAATGGCGGGGGGATATTCCGTTATTTGCCCCAAAGCAAAGAGAAACATTTTGAAACCTTGTTTTTAACTCCGCATGATTTGGATTTTTCTGCTTTAAAATCTCTGTATGGAATTACTTACTACGAAGCCAGCACAATCGATGACTTTGAACGATGTTTTAAAAAGGCGCAGGCTGAACCCGGGATCAAACTCATCGAAACCAAAATCGACTTGGAATTGAGCAAAGAACTTCACGATACATATACACGACTCTAAGCAATTGTATAAAAGCTATTTTGCGGAATAACGGCATTAGTCGAGGCATGACCATTGCACAGCGTATTGGATTGTAGGTGAAAAAAGGCTATGATGATTTCCGTAAGTGGGTTTCATTTTCATCTGGAAGTAAGAGGCAGCGGGAAACCGATTGTTTGTCTGCATGGCTTCGCGGAAGATTTGAGTACATGGGGTTCTATTACGTTAGATAAATATCAAATGGTACTGATAGATCTGCCGGGACATGGACAGAGTGATAAACCGGAGATGATGGAACAGTATCGTCTGCCGATTGTCATTGATCATCTGCACGCGTTGATCCGGTATTTAGATCTGCAGGCATACACGCTAATGGGTTATTCTATGGGCGGACGGATTGCTCTATCGTATACGCTTGCTTATCCAAATGAAGTTGATCGCTTGATATTAGAAAGCAGCTCGTATGGGGAATGCGGAATACTGAGCCGATATAAACGGCGGCGTAACGATGCGGAATTAGCCCGGAAGATCCAAGAGAATGGAATAGAATGGTTCGAACGATTCTGGGCAGAACAGAGCATTTTTCAAACCCAGAGCACGCTGCCGCCGCAAATAAGGCAGAAGATAAAGGAAAGACGTTTGCAGAATGAAACACATGCGCTAGCCAATACATTATTGGCCAACGGGCAGGGGACATTTCCCTGTCTGAAACGACGTATGGATCATATCAAAGTACCGATACTCTACATTTGCGGTGAGAAGGATCATAAATACCGGAAAATTGGTTCAGCGATGCAATGCCGGAATAAAAATACGGTGACGTCCATTATTACGTCAGCGGGCCATAATACCCATATCGAAAGACCAGAGCTTTTTACGGAAGCTGTCACGCGGTTTTTAAATAAAGATTAATGAATCTAGTTTATTATAATGATAAACAAGACAAACCATTTCATGAGATAAAAGAAATTAAATTAAAAAAACAGGGGGTCTAGTCATGTCACTATTTCCTTGGGAAAAACTCAATCGCAATTATGACGATGTCATTTACGAAACGTATAATGGGATTGCCAAAATCACGATTAATCGTCCGGAAGTCCGCAATGCATTCCGTCCAAAGACAGTCATGGAACTGATCGACGCTTTCACCATAGCCAGAGAAGACAGCAAGGTCGGGGTTATCATACTGACGGGGGCTAACCATGGACAAGGGCAGGAAAAGGAAGCTTTCTGTTCTGGCGGCGATCAACGGGTTCGCGGTCATGGCGGTTATGTCGGCGATGATCAGATCCCGCGGTTAAATGTACTTGATCTGCAACGTCTGATCCGACTCATACCCAAGCCCGTTATTGCCATGGTCAACGGATATGCCATCGGCGGTGGCCATGTCCTGCATATCGTCTGCGATTTATCCATCGCTTCGGAAAATGCGAAATTCGGCCAGACCGGTCCGAAAGTCGGTTCCTTTGACGCCGGTTACGGCGCGGGGTATTTAGCCCGGATCATCGGTCATAAAAAAGCACGTGAGATTTGGTATCTATGCCGTCAGTATACAGCAAAAGAGGCATTGGAAATGGGACTTGTCAACACCGTTGTCCCATTTGACCAATTGGAAACAGAGACCGTCAAATGGGCGGAGGAGATCCTGCAGCATTCGCCAACAGCGCTGCGCTTTTTAAAGGCGGCATTTAATGCGGATACAGATGGCTTGGCCGGATTGCAGCAATTAGCCGGGGATGCGACGCTGCTCTACTATACGACAGACGAAGCAAAAGAAGGAAGGGATGCCTTTAAGGAGAAACGCATCCCGGATTTCGACAAGTTCCCTAAGTTTCCTTGAGTTTTATCAAGCCAATGCGGGTAGTGTGCATACAGACGTTTTTAAACGGAAAGGTATCGCTGTCTTGAGAACGATGATCACCTTAAGGATATCGGATAACGTATGAATTGGTTAGAAAAACAGGCGTTAGAAAAGCCGGATAAAAGATTTGTCAACGCGTTGACTTTCAGTGAAGTTTATGAACTTACGGCGGACCTGGCGGCAAGGCTCTCTACGTATGTCCAAAATCAGTGCAGAGTCGCACTGTTCTCCAATAACTCCGAACGAATGATTTTGATTTTTCTCTCGCTTCAATTGCTGCAGAAGGAAGTCCTGTTGCTCAATACCCGCTTAACAGAGACTGAAATTGAAGAACAATGCGAGAAGCTGGATATTCGGCTAGTCATAGCACAAAACAATAAAACGTTCCCGTCCCTGGCTGCAAAAAACGGGATAACGGATGCCAGACAATGGCTGCTTTTTGACGAGATCTTTTCCAGGTACGCAGCAAAGAGCGATCCTGGTGGTGATGACATCACAATCTCTGCAGACAAGGTTTCGTTGGCTGAGGAATTCAGACCGGAGCAGATCGCGGTGATTATGAATACAAGCGCGACGACAGGGGATTTTAAGTCTGTGCCGCTCCGCTGGAAACAATTCCTGGCTCATGTACAGGCTTCTCAGCAATGTCTGGGCATGTCAAATCAGGATAATTGGCTGATGGTCCTGCCGATGTATCATATTAGTGGATTAACAATCCTCTTGCGCAGTCTCTACAACGGGACCTCCGTGACCGTCATGGAGCGGTTTGACGAGGAACAAACAGTGTCACTCATAAAAAATGGTACAGTAAATATGCTATCCGTCGTGCCAACGATGCTCAGCCGGATTATTGACAGGATCCAAGAACATCACCTTCGCTTAGTTTTGACAGGCGGCGAGTTTATCCCGGAGCCGCTGGTGGAAAAATGTCTGAACAAACGGATTCCCATCTATAAAACCTATGGCATGACGGAAACTACGAGCCAAGCGGTAACCTTTTCCGTGCTTGAATTTCCAGAGAAAAAGGCTGCGGTCGGCAAAGCGCTGCCCCATGTTAAGCTACGGATCAGTAACCCGGATTCAGACGGTAGCGGCGAAGTCCATATCGCCAGCCCGATGGTCATGGATGGTTACTTAGGCAAAGAACCTGTGAAGGGCTATTTCAATACGGAGGATATCGGATATCTTGACGATGAGGGATTTTTATATATTCTCGACCGTCGGAAGAATATCATTATCTCAGGCGGTGAAAATATTTATCCCCGTGAAATCGAAAGTACGCTTTATCAGCATCCGGACATGGTCGAATGCGCCGTTGTCAGCAGAAAAGATCCGGTCTGGGGGCAGGTGCCTGTTCTCTTTGCAGTGACTAGCATGGACACGGAGGCTATCCGGCAGTACCTGGGGACGTATCTGGCTAAATATAAACTGCCGCGGGATATTATCCTCCTGACGGAACTTCCTCGAAATGCCACTGGGAAAATAGCCAGAAAAGATTTGGAAAAAATGGCTGAGGACTATTACAGGGAATAAAATGATTTGCGACGAATTGATATATTGATATATTAAATCTCAAACATTAGATGAAGATTAGGTTATAAGGAAAGGAAATGGCGATGAAAATAAAAAAAATAGAGCTATTCCATATCCGTATGCCGCTTAATTTCATCTTTAAAACATCCCAGACCAACTTAAACTATCGAGAGACTCTGATTATTAAAATAGCGGACGAGACAGGTATTACCGGATTTGGTGAAGTTGTCGCCTTTAATGAACCTTTTTATACCAAGGAGACACTGGCTGATGCCAAACGGGTTTTGATTGAAGTCTATATCCCTTGGTTAACGAAGACAGGCCAGTCCGGCCATTCCCCCATCCGGCACCCGTTTGAGGTCCATAAAGAGATAGGTCTGCGATACCCGATGGCTTTGGCCGGATTGGAAAACGCCCTTCTGGATCTTTTTGCCCGACAGCAGGAAAAGCCACTCATGGCAGTAGTTTTCGGAGAAACGACCACGACGAAAATTGAAGCCGGTATGGTCCTGGGAGATTTAGAAATCAACGAGCTGCTTAGCCAAATCGGCAGATACTACGATGAAGGCTATCGTCGTTTCAAAATAAAGATAAAACCGGCGGATGGTTATAGAAAACTCCAAAAAATCAGAGAAAAATATCCGCATCTGATGCTTTTAGCCGATGCCAACCGAAGTTTTGGAACAGAAGATATCTCTGAGCTTTTAAAAATAGATGCTCTGGGTCTGATGTGTCTGGAAGAACCATTGATCGATACCCTGCCGGGTAAGCGCATGGCGGTTTATCAGGATTTACAGTCACAGCTGCGGACACCCCTTTGCTTGGATGAAAGTATACTCACCATGGATGATTTAGAGGAAGCAGTTCGGTATAAGGCATGCCGGACAGTGAATATTAAGACAGGCCGAGTCGGGGGACTCTATCATGTCAAGAAAATGATTGAATGCTGCCGCAGAAACGGCATCGGCTATTGGATCGGCAGCATGGTTGAAAGCGGGATATCAAAAATTCTGCATGTCCATTTGGCAAGTCTCATGGATACATATATTCCCGGTGATCTTTCACCCTCACGCCGTTATTTCACATCGGATCTCATTGAACCGGAAATTGTCGTAAAGGACGGTAAAATTGACGTACCGCAGGGACCGGGTCTTGGTATTGCGGTTGATGAAGCTATGTTAGCGCACTATACCATCGATCAGCATGCCATGGAAAAGTAACCGAAGAAACGGTATTCATTCCTCAGCCGGAATGCGTAATGATATATAATCGGAACATAATAGGATAAATCAGGTACTTGAATATCGGTGGCAGAGGGAACCATTATCCTGAGTAAAGGGTAATGACGGTTAAGGATCCGTATTAAAGAAGGAGGTTCGACATGGAACCACAGGATGAGGATCGTAGTCAGAAAGAAAAAAATTATATTGAATGTTTGAATATCGAATACTTTCGGGCTGCAGGCGATCACATGGAAGCAAAGATGAATCTCACGGCTTTTCACGGGCAGCCCTACGGTTTTTTGAGCGGCGGTGTGACCATTGCTTTTGCTGAAACAATAGCAGGATATGCCTCAAACCAATTACTGCCTGCAGAAAAGAAAGCGGTTGGGCAGTCTGTTTCTGCGAATCATCTCAAACCGAAAAAGATGGGCGGATACATTATCGCCAAAGGGAGGCTGCTTCATAAGGGCAGAAGTTCTCATGCCTGGTCGATCGAAGTGATTGACGATCATAACAACCTGATTTCATTTATTACCGTAATCAATGCGATAATCAAAATTACCTGAAAAGACGCCGATAGGCGTCTTTTTCATCCGATGCTATGCATGGCGCGTAACTTAGCATGTTGTCCGGTTTATCTGAGCAAATGACGTCATAGATGATCTTATGCCTCCGACAGCACACCGACAACAAATAGCATTTTGACAAAAGCTGAAAACAGTGCTAGAATTGCATTATAATAATTTACTAATTTACTAATTTACTAATTTACTAATTTAGTAATTTAGTAAATTAGTAAAATAATTAATTTATTAATTTACTAGATTCGATAAATTGCTAAGTTAAAAATAAGGCAAAGGGAGTGTATACATGAAAATTCCAGCAACATTAAAACATAAACCGGTTATCGTTTCGGAGAACTACGAAAATATTGACGGCAGAAACGCCTATAATTCCGAGGCAAAAGGCTTATCTTTGGGTCTGGCCCAATGGAATGACCGTGGTAAACTGGACATCTCGGCAAAGGTTTGGCGATATACGGGAGAGAAATGGTCCAGGCAGTCTGAAGAGCTGCCGCTGCATCGCGTAATTGACCTTGCTATTTTGATTTGCCGGTCGACTCTGTATTTCCGTCAAGCCTATCGGTATGATCGGTTGTATGATCCGGCCAATCCAGTTATTGATCGGATCGGATTGCAGGGAGACGCAATGAATGTCGCGGTGTGTACCGATAATCCGATGATTGACGGGGATATTGAACTATTCAGGCAGGCGTTGAGCGATGGTGATGAAATGAACAGTGAAAGGTTGAAGATCCTCGCCAATTTATTAAAGGAAATGGGGTATTAAACCGTGGGAAACAGTGATTCCAGCAGTAACAGTAGTGACAGCAGTAACACTAGTCAGCGCAGGAAAGAACTGCGCAATGAATATAAGGAAAGAATAACAACGGGTGGCGTGATAAAAATCACAAATACGGTCAATGGGCGTTACTATTTATCCGGAGAAATCAATGCCGAACGTTTTAAAAATCGCTTCGAATTTGCTCAAATAACTGGATCCTGTGTGTTGACAAAACTGCAGGACGATTGGAGTACCTATGGCGGAAAAGGGTTTATATTTGAGGTACTAGAAGAAATCGAAATGAAAGAAGACCAGACAACCAAAGAATTCAAGGAAGACCTTAAGGTTTTAGAGGAAATTTGGGCCGAGAAATATAATCCTGACGAGCGCTATTGATTACTCTTGATTACTATTGATTTGAAGTTCGATGTTGAGGCTTGAAAAGCAACAGTAACTTGATTAAAATAGTTAATGTTATGGTTTTTTATACTTGAATTGGCTAATTCTTGTTAACAATCATGTTCAATTATGTTAAGTGAGGAGTCACGAAATGAAAAAAGAACTTGCTACATTTGCCGGAGGCTGTTTTTGGTGTATTTATGCCGCGTTTGAGGATATTCCGGGCGTAATCAGCGTCAGGTCAGGGTTTGCTGGCGGAGAAGAAGAAAATCCTACGTATGAAGAAGTCGCCATGGGTATGACCGCCCATCTTGAGTGTGTACAGATTGATTACGATGCCGATGTCTGTACCTATAAAGATCTTCTCAGTGTTTTCTGGCGCCAAATCGATCCGACGGATGATGAAGGCCAATTTGCTGACAGGGGATACCATCACCGGACAACTATTTACTATCATAATGAAGAACAACGTTTACTGGCGGAAGAGTCCAAGCAGAACCTTGATAAAAGCGGGATCTTCAGCAAACCGATTGTCACAGAAATCCTTCCGGTAACCCCCTTCTATGAGGCGGAAGATTACCATCAAAGCTACCACACGAAAAACAATGAGTTCTACTGCCAATACCGAAAAGAATCAGGCAGAGATGATTTTTTGGAAAAAATGTGGGGCACGAAACACGGCGAATAGGGAACAGTTCTGCTCGCTCAGCCTGCATGATGAATGACGGATCAGAATAATGCGTTATACTCGGATGACAGTAAAAAAACAGAAAGAATGTTGATATGAAATAATAACATTCTTTCTGTTTTATGTTTGCATCATTATTACGGTGTTACTTACAGATCTGATACGTATTTGAAATTAGTACTCAAAGACTATCTCAAACATTTACTTCAATTAGGTCTGGGTGTCACAGTTCCAGCGACAAGCGGAGCACGGATTGCGAAGTGTTTACGAGTTATTTGTTTTCCTCTTTACTATCTTCAGCGGGATTCGAGACGACGGCAGTGACATCTTGATCGTTTGCTTTTTGTGCAATTTCTTCTATGGCAGTGGCTGGGGAAGCGACATCTTCAACCGTTTCACAGGGAACGATCGAATTTAAATATCTGGATAATTTGTGGTTAATAAGTGCGGCGCCATAAATAACGACAGCAATACCAATAATGCCGAGCGGTTGGAGCAGACCGGGAAGTAATTGTCCTGGGATGACCTCACTGGCAACCAATTCGTAGGGATAACCTTGGGCCACATAATTCGCGATGGTGGTTTTAAAATAGTAAATGCTGTTGATTATGTAGGCGATACCTACCAGGGCAATCACTATCGACATGACATACATAAAAATGGAGCTTCTGGGAGTTTTTCGGCTCCTGCTGCTGATCTTGGGCTGTTTTTCCATAAGTGTATTCTCCTTTTTGCCGTGGTGCCGGCGATAATTTATCTTCGGACGTTTATCATATCGCATATAATAGACGTGCACGAACTTACTATAGTTTTGATTCCTTAGAATTGTATTAATATAATGTGAACTCTTTGTGAACATTATCCATGCCATGAATCTGCGCAGCTAATCTGCTGCTTCCGAAAAATCTCTAAGTTCCGATGATCGGCGATGCAAGGCGTGTGGGCAATGTCGCATAAAAATTTTCTTTAAGGAAATTCTTAAGGAAGAGGAAAAAACCTCCTTGCGTAGAAATGAACGGAAAGGAGGCGCTTGATAATGGATCAAAAAAAACAATCTCGCGCAAAACTATTGGAAGATTATTTATATCATCTGCAGGTCGAACGCGGACTTTCTGGCAATACATGCTCTAATTATAAACGGGATCTAAGCAAATTCTACTATTTTCTTCAGGACAAGCGCAAAACGATTCTGGATTGCACGACCTCTGACCTGATGGACTTTATATTGGCCGAAAGGAAGAACGGGCAGTCAGCAAGAACGCTGGCAAGGTATACCGCAGCCCTGCGCGGATTATATAAGTATTTAATAGAAGAAGATAAGCGCAGCGATAATCCAACGATCTATCTCCCGGCACCAAAACTGGAACAAAAGCTGCCGAAGGTCATTTCGGAAAATAATTTAAAACAGGCCATCGAACGTCACGGCGAAGAGAAACAGTTCTTCCGGCGGGACAGAGCCATCGTTGAAGTATTGTACGGAAGCGGATTGCGTGTCTCAGAGTTAACGGGACTCAGTCTCAACGACATATCGTATAGCCTTGGGTATATCCGCTGCCGCGGCAAAGGAAACAAAGAAAGGATTGTTCCCTTGGGTGATCCGGGTATCCGGGTTTTAAAGGACTATACGGAAAATACCCGGTTTTTGCTCTTAGACCGGAATCCAAAGCCCGGTGCGGAGGATAAAAATACACTTTTTTTGAATTCTCGCGGAAAGCCGTTATCCCGCCAGGGTGTATGGCAAATACTTAAGAATTGGGCTAAAACAAATGACCTGAGAGCAGATATCTATCCGCACCTCTTAAGACACAGTTTTGCGACGCATTTACTCGATAATGGCGCTGATCTGCGCTCGGTGCAGGAAATGTTGGGACATGCCGATATTTCCACTACGCAGATTTATACCCATTTAACCAAAAAACACTTGTTGGACGTTTTCCGTAAAGCCCATCCGAGAGCAAAACAAGGAGGAAATACGCATGACGCGAGCGATAGTCATCATAATGGATAGTGTGGGTATTGGCGCAATGCCGGATGCTGCCGCATACGGCGACACTGGCAGCAATACAATAGTTCATATTTCCAAAGCAGTAGGGGGACTAAAAATACCTAATCTGACCCGGATGGGACTAGCAAATATTACGGATATACCGTTTATTGCCGCGATAGCAGACCCTGCCGGTAACTACGGAAAGATGTCCGAGCTCTCCCCGGGGAAAGATACCACGACCGGCCATTGGGAAATAAGCGGTATCGTACTCAATGAGCCATTCCCGACATTTCCGTCGGCGTTCCCGAAGGAATTTATTAAACAGTTCGAACTGCGGATTGGACGGGAAACTCTTGGTAATGAGGTCGCATCCGGTACGGAGATTATTGAGCGACTTGGGGTCGAACATATGCGAACGGGTAAACCCATTGTCTACACCTCCGCTGATTCGGTATTTCAAATAGCGGCCCATGAAGAAATCATCCCTTTGGATGACCTGATGGCTATTTGCCGAACGGCAAGAGAAATGCTGGTTAATGAACTGGGTGTATCCCGAGTCATTGCCAGACCCTTTATCGGCGACACCGGCCATTTTCAGAGAACAACCAATCGACATGACTTTTCCGTAAAGCCGATGGAGAAAACGTTATTGGATCATGTCATCGCCAGAGGCCAAAAAGTCTTTGCTGTCGGTAAAATCAATGATATTTTTGCCGGACAGGGAATCAGCGAGTATGTTCTGACCAAGGGCAATGATGACGGCGTGAATAAGACAATCGATTATATGAAACGATATGAGCCCGGAATGATTTTCACCAACCTGGTGGACTTTGATATGGTTTATGGTCATCGCAATAATGTGAAGGGCTACGCGGAGGCGCTGGAAGCTTTTGATCGGCGTATTCCGGAGATTATTTCCGCTCTGCGTGACGACGATATACTGATTATCTCCGCAGATCATGGCTGTGATCCAACGACAGACAGCACAGACCATTCACGGGAGTACGTTCCTGTCCTGGCCTATGGACGGCAGCTGAAAAAGGGGATCAATTTAGGGACAAGGGAGTCTTTTGCTGATTTGGGGGCGACAATCGCCGAATATCTCGGAATTGAGCCCTTAGTACACGGTCAGAGTTTTTATTCATCTATTCGGATTTAGAGCAAGTTATCTGTGACCATGTTGTTGAGAGAAAAGGCCATGGGACTATCGCGATTTTTAGAATATTGAAGCATTTTTTGAAGTATTATTAAAGTGAAGGGTTATGATTACGTGATATCTGAACAAGAACACATGTCAGTTTTAAAGGAAGCAAGCAGTTATTTACAGGAAAAAATACAATGTATCCCCGAAGTGGGAATCATCCTTGGGTCTGGTCTTGGTAAGCTGGCTGATTTGGTTATGGATCCTGTTGTCATCAATTACAGCGATATACCGCATTTTCCGGTTTCCACTGTCGTCGGCCACTCGGGCAAGCTCATTGTCGGTACGTTGGCTTCACGTCGGGTCATGGTTTTACAGGGACGTTTCCATTACTATGAAGGATATGGTATGCATGAAGTGACCTTTCCTGTCCGCGTCATGCAGTTGTTAGGCATCAAAGGGCTTATTGTGACGAACGCTGCCGGTGGTGTCAATCAAGGTTATCACCCCGGAGACCTCGTGGTGATTAAGGATCATATTAATCTCATGGGAGATAATCCGTTACGAGGTGCTAACCTTACGGAATTAGGGCCGCGTTTTCCTGATCTCAGTGAAGCTTATAACGCCAAATGGCGTGAGTATGCGCTGAGTCTCATGAAAGAACATGGTATCGAACCCCAGCAGGGGATCTATGTCGCCTTGAGCGGTCCGTCTTACGAGACACCCTCGGAGATCCGTTACTTGAGAACGATTGGGGCTGATCTGGTCGGCATGTCTACAGTACCGGAGGTCATTGCTGCTAACCATGGCGGCATGCGGGTCCTCGGCATATCCTGCGTAACGAATATGGCTGCTGGAATCTTGCGCCAGAAGCTGGATCATCAAGAGGTTCTGGCGACTGCTGATCGCATTGAGAAGACGTTTGTGCGCTATATGACTGAGTTAGTGGCGAGGCTGGACTAACCAATCGATGCCTTTTTCTATTTACTGTGTATATGCGTTAGGATACTGCAGCGTAGGGCTGTAGCACATCCCTGCCGCAAATAACTAGTACAACGTTCTCTAAATACCATGACAGAAGGATGTAATAATCTGGGCTGGTCTGCATGCCACATTCCGCTTTCGGCTCTTGCGCCATCCTTGGCGCAAAGAGCCGCGCTACGCAATCCGTGCTCCGCTTGTCGCCGGAACTGTGGCACGCAGACCTGATTTGAGGTGTAAAGAGAATTAAAGAATGCTGTACTAGTAGATGTAGATCATTCTCCAATTAGTTACTTAAATTACTTTAGAGTAAGGTCGCCTGCACAATGCCAACCAAGCGGAGCACGGATTGCGAAGCGCAACGGTCCATGGATGGACCTAAGTTAAAATTCGCCAAGGAGGGCAAAAGAATTTTAACTTCCTTAATGCAAATTCATGGAGGGAACAAGAGTCGAAAGTGGTATTGTGCAGGTGGCCCAGGCCCAAATACGCATAATTGCTAACGTATTAAAAGAACGTTGTACTAGACAGGAAATAGAAAATGGTTGATGCGAATAAGCAAGTGAGGTGAGTAGGATGCGGATGGTTGAGCTGATAGAAAAAAAGCGGAATGGCAAGGAACTGACGCCTCAAGAGATCCGCTTCATCATTCAGGGGTACGTCCGAAACGAAATCCCGGATTATCAAATCGCAGCGTGGACGATGGCGGTATATTTTCAGGGGATGACCGTTAAAGAAACAGCGGAGCTCACCTTGGCAATGGCTGAAAGCGGAGATCAGCTCGATTTGTCCATACCCGGCAGAATCTTTGTTGATAAGCATAGTTCTGGCGGAGTCGGGGATAAAACAACCCTGATCGTAGCGCCGATGGTAGCTGCCTGCGGCGTGCCGATTGCTAAAATGTCAGGACGCGGGCTCGGGCATACCGGCGGAACGATCGACAAACTATCGGCCATTCCCGGTTTTCAGGTGGAGCTGACAGAAAAAAAATTCCTGCAGCAGGTACAGACAATCGGCCTCTCCGTTATAGCCCAGACCGGCAGCGTTGTTCCGGCAGATAAAAAGTTATATGCCCTGCGCGATGTGACAGCGACTGTCGATACAATCCCACTTATCGCCTCATCAATCATGAGTAAAAAAATAGCAGCAGGAGCTCAAGGCATCGTGTTAGACGTAAAATACGGTTCGGGTGCTTTTATGGCGACACTGGCCGAGGCCACAAAACTGGCAGACATCATGGTTGGGATCGGGAAGAATCTGAACAGGGAAATGGTGGCTGTGTTAAGCGATATGTCTCAGCCGCTGGGAAATGCCGTCGGCAATGCGATTGAGGTTCTGGAAGCCGTCGATTGTTTGCAGGGCCATGGACCGGCCGATTTGATGGAAGTATGTATGGAATTGGGCAGCTGGATGTTGGTTCTTGGCAAGAAAGCCGACAGCACCCAAGATGCTTCCATAATGCTTCATGAAGCTATCCGAACCGGCAAAGCCTTTGATAAGTTCTTGGAATTTGTTCGGGCGCAGGGCGGTAATGAGCGATTAGTAAGCAAAAAAGAACTTCCCCTGGCACCAATAAAAATAGCTTATTGTGCTGATAAGACCGGTTATATTCAACATATTGATGCGCGCACGATCGGGACGTTGGCGATGCATCTCGGAGCGGGAAGAGAAACAAAAGACAGTCCCATCGATCTGGGATCAGGTGTCTATCTCTTGAAAAAAACAGGTGATGCCATTCAGGCAGGGGAGCCTGTGTGTTATCTTTATACTTCTTCCCCGGAAAAAACACCGCTTGCACTGGAGAAGGCAGCAGAGGCAATAACCTTAGGTGACGTTAGACCGTATTACCAAAAGTTGGTTTCAACCGTTATCCGATAAGCCTTGGCGAAAACACTGAAATGCTTTAACGCACATTTGAAAGAAAAAAATGATTCTGCCAACCCGACGAGACGGGTTGCAGAATCATTTTTTATTCATGGATGAATTTATACCGCGAGGTCATAAAATCATTACAACGGGATATTGTATTGCTTCAGTTTATTATAGAGCGTCGATTTGGCAATGCCCAGGATTTCAGCAGCATCGGCAACATTATAATCGGTTTGGATGATGGCATTCTTTATGGCATTTTTCTCCGCATCTTCGAGAGAAACCGCATTTGACGGCTGATTGCTGATTATTTCCGGATAGAGGATATCATCCGGCAGGTCTTTGAGATTGATGAGTTTACTTTGAGCCATGGTTACGGCATAGACCATCGCATTTTCTAATTGGCGTACATTTCCCGGCCAGTTATATTCTATAAGTTTTTCTTTGACTGGACTGCTTAAACTGGGGATTTCTTTTCTTCCCACTCTTTTGCAGGTGCCCTGAATAAAAAAGTTGGCCAGTTCTAAAATATCGTCTTTCTTTTTCCTTAGAGACGGAATCTTAAGTTTAAATACAGCCAGGCGATAGTAAAGGTCCTCTCTGAAGGCTTTTTCCATCACCATTGTTTTCAGGTCTTTATTGGTTGCGGCGATCACTCTGAAGTCGACAGGAATATATTTTTGGCCGCCGATACGCAGTACCTTTTTGTCTTCAAGAACCCGCAGCAATACGGGTTGGATTTCCAAAGGCATATCCCCGATTTCATCTAAAAAGAGTGTTCCTTCATTGGCTAATTCGATCAGGCCGGGTCTTCCTTTCCTCTCAGCGCCGGTGAAGGCACCGCCTTCATAACCGAATAATTCGCTCTCGATAAGGTTACGCGGCATCGCTGAACAGTTAATGGAGATAAACGGGCCTTCCGGCCGAAAATCTTTATGGATGGCTTGGGCAAAAAGTTCTTTGCCTGTCCCGCTTTCGCCTTGGATGAGAACATTGGCGTACATTTTGGAGAATTGCTTGGCGGTCGCGATTGTTTCCAAGAATATCGGACTTTTGCCTACCAGATTTTCAAAGCCATAGGTGGCTTGGGCGCCCCGTAAGTCATTGACTAGTTTTTTAATACCTTCGATCGGAGAAAGATGGATGACGGCACCGTTTGGAATATTATTCTCGTCTAAAACCGGATTGACTGTCATGAGGTAACGTTTCTCAAGATGATCTTTAATGATGATTACTTCATGATTATGGGCTGGGATGCCGTTCTCTAAAGCATCCTTGATTGGTCTTGTATCTTTAATATATTGGGAATAGTGCTCGTCATTGAGACTGGCAAAACCAAGCGATAAAATAGTGTTACCTTCTTGATTAATATGCGAAATATAGCCCTGTTTGTTCAGGGTAATCAAACCGCCGCTGACAAAGGATAATGTCGCTTCGAGGGTTCCGTTACTTAGAATTAAATGATTATTGGATTTTTTTAGAATAAGCTGTTGTTCAATGGCATAAGCCATCGAAATGACCCAGCCCAAAGAATGTGTTTGCATATTAGAGATGTCGTTTTCCGGTATCAGCTGATAAATGGTAAGCGCTCCAATAATATGATGGTTTTCATCGAATATGGGAGCAGCCGATACAATATTTTCATTCAATGTGACACTGTAATTATAAGGGCCGATAAATTGCACGGCTTGCCCAAGGCGGACACACAAACTATGGGCGTTTGTGCCGGCGTATTCTTCGCTGACAACGGATCCGAATTTTAAGTGCGGTTCGTTTCGCCCTTCCCCCTCAACATAAAGAAGTGTGCCTTTCTCATCGGTCAGCAACAGGGTATATCCGGATACTGATAAAAGGCTCAAGTACTTTTTCATAAAGGGGACGGCAATTTCAATGAGATCCTTTTTACTCTCTGCTAAAATTTCTTGCTCTTCAGGTGAAAGCATATAGCCAAGATGATTTGTATAGGGATCGACATGATTATTTTTAGATCGAATCCAGGATTCGGCAATCTCTAATGGGACATAGGGAGACACTCTTGGATCTTCATCGTTTTCCAAAAATCTTTTCTTTATCTCCGTGACCTTTTCCCGCATATCTTTGTCGATTTTTTGATTTCCATATAAAATGGAGGGTTTTGAGTCAGATAACAAAACAAGCACCCCTTATATTGGCAATAAATCAATCATATGTGATGATGTAAGTACATTTTAGCAGATTATATCATATTTACACCTATTTTTATATTTTTATGGGAATCTAGAAAAAATTCTTTATTTATAGAAAATGGCATTTGGCAGGGGAGCGATTAAAGTATGGCAATGCTTTATTTATCATGCTTTTTTTCGGTTCCTTCCGATGGCATATTTTTTGCAATCTCTATAAACAGGGAGGAAAAATAGTTTGCATCGATGTCTAATCTTAAAGATAAGGGAGGTACAGGAATTCAAAGAAACAGAGTATCACTGAGCTAACCCTTCTAAGAAGTCATGTTTGTACGATCGACATGAGCACCTATGTCCAGAATTGTGTCCTAATAAATAATTATTAATCAAAAAATGTTGTAAAAAGGGAGAAATGAATATGAAAAAAGCATGGCTTATGGCAATTGTTGCTATCTGCAGCGGAGTCGTCTTCGCAATTAGTTTGTTTAAAGTTCCGCCTACAATGGTTCTGCTCATGCAGGAATTTAATGTGAGTATTGCTGTTATCGGTTTAGTCATGACAGCGATAGCAATCACCAGTACGGTTATTGCCTTACCTGGCGGCGCTATTATGCAAAAAATCGGACCTAAGAATATGGGGCTGGCTGCGATGGCCTGTACCCTGATTGGCAACCTGATCGGTACTTTTTCCAGCAATTTTTCACTTCTCATCTTCAGTCGGGCGATTGAGGGTTTTGGATTTGGTCTAATCAGTTTAGTTGTTCCTACGATTATTGCCGCTTGGTTTCCAGCTCAAAAACGCGGACTTCCGATGGCTATATGGTCCCTGTGGGTATCCATTGGGATGTTGATTATATTTAGAATGACCAATGTTATCGTTCCCCAATTTGGCTGGAAGGGTTCTTGGTGGTTAGTGACGATTCTGTTTATTATTGTGGGTATTCTTTTTGCCTTAATCGTCAGACTTCCGAAAGAAGGAGAAGGCGCCAATGAACCTAAGTTGGAACAGGGCGAAAAAGTTTCTTTACTGGAAGGATTTAAATCGCCGATGGCCTGGCTGCTCGCCATCATCTTTATTGCTTTTGGCTGGCCGTGTGCTGCATTTTCCGGCTTCTATTCGACATTCCTCCAACAGGCTCTCGGATTGGACATGGCCGCTGCCAATTCCATTGTCAGTTATGCCACGATAGGCATGATCATTGGCGGCATCTTAATTGGTTTATTGCTCAACCGGATTAAAAACAAAAATCACGGTCTGGTCCTGATTATTATCATGGCGCTTGCTGCTGTTTTCTTCTACCTGCAATTCGAAATTAAAGCCGTGGCAATCCTGGTCCCGTTTGTATTTGCTTCAGGTGTTATACAGCAGCTGATTCCGCCGACGATATTTACCATAGCACCCACCGCAGCGGGCAGTCCCGAAAGAATTGCTGCAACCATGGGTATTATTTCTCTGGGCGCAAACCTCTCCGGGATTTTATCCAATACCTTTACCGGACCCCTCGTCGCTTCCTTTGGCGGTGTTTGGAGCAAACTCAGTATCTTTATGCTGGTAATTACATTAGTTGGTGTTGTCGCTGCCATTGTTTTGAACATGCTGCTGTCAAAGAACTATAAAGCGCAAAGCAAAGTCAATCCACAAGTATAGTCGAAAAACTTCTTCTATTTCTTTCCTTCCTGACTCTATTCAACGCAAATCATAAAACCAAATCAAAGGGCTGCTGCCGGGGATTTGCCTGGAGCAGTCCTTCTCAGAAATGATTCACTTACGGACTTATAGATTATAGATTATAGATTATCGATTATTTAGTGAAATGTTTCATCATTCAATAACGACGTACCAATCTATTCAGAGATTGGCAAGAAATGAGGTCTTTCCTTTGAGTCAATACAAATTCAAACATCTATTTGAACCTATCCAATTGGGTAAAACCGTATTCCGCAACCGGATATTTGCCTCGCCCCAGGATTACCCGGGACTCACCGACAATCGGTTTCTCACGGAAGAAGCCGCCTATTTCTATGAAAGAAAAGCACTGGGGGGATTTGCGTCCGTCTGTGTCGGCGATATGATGGTCGATGCTGCCTACGGCCGCAGTCATCCTTTTCAGATGCGCGGCAACGATTTTTTGGGGAAAGCCAACTTCACCCGAGTCAGCACGGCGATCATCCGTCATGGGGCAATGGCCGCCATTGAGCTTGTTCATGCCGGGCAAAACGCCAATCCGCTGCTCATGCCGGAAAACAGAGGCTATGTCTTAGGCCCCTGTGACGGCATCCGTCCGGACGGCGTGGAAATCCGGGGGATGAATGACGAACAGATCGCGGAATTGATCATGGCCTATGCCGATGCGGCATCCTTCGCCCGGCAATGCGGGTTTGGCATGATCACCCTGCATGGCGGACATGGCTGGCAGATGTCACAGTTTATCTCAGCCCGGGATAATAAACGGACCGACCAATGGGGCGGATCCATCGAGAACCGGATGCGGTTCCCGTTAGCTGTTGTTGAAGCGGTCCGCAAACGGATCGGTCCGGCTGTACCCATCGAATTCCGGATGAGCGGGACGGAATTTCTGCCGGACGGCTACGATATAGACGAAGGCATCCGAATTGCCCAAGCCCTGGACGGCCACGTGGATCTGATCCATGTCTCGGTGGGGCACCATGAAATCGACGCGGCTTCCATGGCCACACACCCGCCGATGTTCCGTCCGGACGGATGTAATGTCACGTATGCCGCCGCCATCAAGAAAGTAGTCAAAACCCCGGTAGCCACAGTCGGTGCGTTAACGGATCCGGCCATGATGGAAGAGATCATCGCTTCCGGTCAAGCCGATGTGGTGGCCCTGGGACGGCAGACTTTGGCTGATCCGGATCTGCCGATCAAGGCGCGTCTGGGACGTGAAGAAGAGATCACACCTTGTCTGCGCTGCTTCAATTGTTTCTCCCACAGTACGGTGGGCGGTGTCTTCTATTGTACAGTGAATCCGGAAATAGGCCGCGAGCAGCTGAGTATGACCCAAGCACCGCCAATGCATAAGAAGACCGTGCTTGTGGCCGGAGGCGGCATGGGCGGAATGGAAGCGGCATTGACCGCAGCGAAGCGCGGACACACCGTTATTCTCTGTGAAAAGTCGGACAGGCTGGGCGGAGCGTTGTTATGTGAAGAGAATATCCCGTTTAAGGCCAATCTCGCTGTCTATATCAAGCGTCAGGCCCAAAAGGTATCCCGTTCGCCGATCAAACTTCACCTGAATACAGAAGTAACGCCGGAACTCGCCAAGTCCTTCCAGCCGGATGTGATTATCGCGGCCATGGGTGCCCGGCCAATGATCCCGAATATCCCGGGGATCGAAGGGAAGAATGTGGTCGGTGCGGAGGCAGTCTATTACCAGCCGGAGATTGTTGGCAATAAGGCAGTCATCATGGGGGGCGGACTGGTTGGGATCGAGCTGGGGATCTTCCTTGCCCAAAAAGGACATGACATCACCATTGTAGAAATGGCGAACGGAACCATTGCCACCCCGCCGCAAGTGGAAGGCACGTCCGGACGGATGAGCGGGCTGATGGAAATGCCATTGGGATTCCCGCTGGTGCATGGGGTCGGGTTGATGGAAGAATTGAAAAAATTCAAGAACCTGCAGATCCGTGTATCCACGAAAGCCTTGGAAGTGACGGCTGAAGGGTTGGTTGTTGAAGGGGCGGATGGAATCAGGACGATCGAAGCGGATACGGTGATTTATGCCATCGGTCAGAAACCCCTGCGCGAGGAAGCATATGCGCTGGCTGACTATGCGCCGGAATTCTATACCATCGGGGACTGTGTGACACCAAAGACCATTTATGAAGCAACCTCTGTCGGTTACCAGATCGCCACGGATATAGGCCGGTATTAAGCGATTCAATCATGATACAAAGTGATAATGAAATAAAAGTAATTATGACTAATTTATTACGACTTATATAGATAGGAGGATAATAAGCAATGTTAACCAAGAGACAAAATTTACTGGAAACGATCAGAGGCGGAAGCCCGGATCGTTTTGTCAAGCAATATGAATTTCTGCATCTCATTTATGAAGCTTCGGTTATGATGAAGGGGATGCCCGCACCTGGGGGCGGATACGGCAAAGATCCCTGGGGAGTTACGTGGAGCTGGCCGGAAGGGCAATTAGGCGGTTTCCCTGTCCATGATGATGAACACAAGGTTTTGAAAGATATTACGGAATGGAAGAACCAAGTGAACGCACCGGTTATCCCAACCGAAGATGAGGTATGGGCTCCAGCGGTTGCTCATGCCAACCAAGTGGACCGCAACGAGGAATTTGTTACAGCGTTTATCGCACCGGGCATTTTTGAAATGACCCATCACTTAATGGGTGTAGAGGATGCGTTAATGGCTTTGTATGAAGAACCGGAAGCGATGCGCGAGCTCATTGAATATTTAACGGAATACGAGCTGGCTTATGCCAAAATCATTATTGATAAAATCCATCCGGATGCGCTTTTCCATCATGACGACTGGGGCAGCCAGAAGAATTCCTTTATTTCCCCGGAAATGTTCCAGGAGTTCTTCGTTCCGGCTTATAAAAAAATCTATGGTTTTTATAAAGCCAACGGCGTCGAGCTGATCGTTCATCACAGTGATTCTTTTGCAGCTAACCTTGTGCCGGCGATGATCGAGGTCGGAATTGATATTTGGCAAGGTGTGATGAATACTAATAACATTCCGGAACTAGTTAAGCAATACGGCGGCAAATTGACGTTTATGGGAGCGCTCCATAGCGGTGAAATCGATTTTCCGGAATGGAAACCGGAAATTTGTGCGGAACATGTGGAAAAAGCCTGCCGTACGATTGGCAAAAACTTTTTTATCCCGTGTCTGACCCAAGGCGGGCCTGCCAGTTCATTCCCGGGCGTGTACGATGAAGTAAACAAACTGATCGATAAAATGAGCAAAGAGATGTTTTAGGAAAATCAAATATATTCAGCGACAATTGAGTCGGGCATAAGTTTTCCACAAAGTATTCCCTGTAGTTGAATTTCTTATAAAAGATTTCGTTCTTATAAACTGGTGGTATTTGATTTGTAATGAAGAAAGGGAGAGAACTTATGAAGAAAGCGAATAGTGGTATTTTACTCAAACTGGCTATTCTCCTCATCGCTCTGCAGGAAGTTGGCACAGGGGCAGCCACGCCGGCTCTCGGTATCATTCAGGCCGCGATGCCGGACGTCAATCCGATTCTCATCCAAAATATCGCATCCATAACCTACTTAACGATCGTCCTTGGCGGACTGGCTTACAGCTGGTTTGCCAAAGTCTTGAGAAAAAGAGTCATTCTCTATATCGCCGTTTTCTGCTTTATCATCGGCGGGATCGCGCCGGCCTTTTTGAATAACATTTATCTCATCCTGTTCTTCCGTGCTGTTGTCGGCTTCGGCGTAGGACTTATGTATCCCATGGCTAACGATTATATCGTTGACTATTACGACGGCAACGAAAAACAGAAGATGATCGGATGGGCCTTTGCGATCAGCATGTTTGGCGGTATCATCTTCCAGCAGCTCGGTGGAAGTCTTGCTGCCGTAAACTGGCATTACACGTTCTTTTCCTATCTCCTCGGTATTCTTTTCTTTGCCATCCCGCTCTTGTTCCTGCCGGAGCCTCCGAAAAAAGCGGAATTGGTTAAGGGAACGGCTCAGGAAAAAGCCAAGGTACCGGCCCGTCAATGGGTCCTCAGCGTTTTGAACGCGCTTTGGAACGTCGGCTTTGCTGCGGTTGTTACCAATGCAGCCATCATTATCATCACTGAAGGCGTCGGTACCGGTGGTCAGATCGGTACAGCCTTCTCCATTATGACCCTGGGCGGTTTTGTAGGGGGCTTCTTCTTCTCGCACATTCGTAATTTCCTCAAAGGTTTCTCCCTGCTGGCATGTTATTGGGTCGTAGCAATCGGTTTCTTCGTGTTTGTCTACGCCGGAACGTCAATCAATCTGATCTACCTCTCCTTTGTCATTATCGGTGTAGGTTTAGGTTTTGCCGGCTCCAACTTCTTTAATAAAACTTCTGAGATTGTTCCTTACGCAGCAGCTGGATCGGCATTTGCCTTACTCTCAGCCTTCAACGGATTAGGCGGTTTCTTTTCCCCGTTTGTTCTGACCGCGTTGACAGGCGCTTTTGGCATGGCTCCCGGCAGACCGTCACTCTGGCTTGGCGCCATCATCTTAAGTGTACTTGGTGTTGTTGCCTTCCTATTTGACAGAGCGACACCGAAAATCCCTGAGAGTATTCGGCCCACGCAGAGAATGGAATAATGGTTTGATGCGCTGTGACTTCTGTTCGAAATATAGAAAGATTATTTCCTGAAAGACAGGGGATACTTCGGCATTAACGCAGCGTGTTAGACAAAAACCGCCTTAATCAACAGGTTTAGCCCAATTTCAGGTTATGAGAAGTTCTGGCACACTATATGCAATATTTAACTGTAGACATTTGATGGGACTGTTACAGCATGGAGGTGATAGAATGGCAAAAAAAGAATTTGTCCTGCCGTATCAGCAAACCAAGGACACGGCGGTGAACGCTCCCAAAAAATGCCCGAACTGCGGGGCTTTATGCGCATCGACAATGAAAGTGTGTACCAAGTGTAAAGCAGATTTGACAGCCAATGCCCCCTCAGACGAAAAGAAAGAATAAGAAAAAGGAGGAACCCATTAATGTCCAATAAAGACATAAAAACAGTTTATAAGGGTACTGGTCTTTGTTCGTTTGGTATCGGCGCCAATCTTGCCGAAATTGATGTTAAAGACGGGAAAGTACTGCGTACCCGGCCTGCCAGATACGACAAAGCCTATGACATGGAGCAATTCCGTCCCTGGACGATCAAGGCACGCGGCAGCGAATTCAGTGCCTGTAATAAATCGTTGATCCCGACCCATGCTATCGGCTACAAAAAAAGAATTACATCTCCGAACCGTATTCTCTTTCCTTTGAAACGTGAGGACTGGGATCCTAATGGGGAAAGAAATCCGCAAAACCGCGGTAAGAGTAAATTTGTCCGCATTAGCTGGGATGAAGCAACCGATATCATTGCTTCGGAAATCAAACGTGTGGAAAAAGAATATGGCTTATATTCGGTTCTTCTGCAATGTGACGGCCATGGCGAAACCAAAGTTGTTCACGCTGCGCACGGCTGCAACACACGACTTTTTGACGTGCTTGGGGGCTACACCATGCAGGCAAGACAACCGGACAGCTGGGAAGGCTGGTATTGGGGCGCGAAACACGTTTGGGGACAGGACCCCGTCGGGCAGGCCGATATGGGTAACCTGCTTATGGATATTGCTGAAAATACAGATACGCTCGTTTTCTGGGGATGCGATATGGAAACAACACCTTGGGGATGGGGAGGCCAAATGCCGAGCCGTTACTGTAACTGGCTGACGGAAATTGGCGTCAAGCAGGTCTACATTTGCCCCGATGTGAACTATGGCGCTGCAGCGCATAACGACAAGTGGGTGCCGGTATTCCCGAATACAGACGCAGCACTTCACCTGGCGATTATGTATACCTGGCTCACAGAAGATACCTGGGACAAAGACTATATCGCCACGCATTCTGTCGGGTTTGAATACCTGCAGAAATATATCCTTGGGGAAGATGACGACAAGACCCCCAAGACACCCAAATGGGCCGAACCGATCTGCGGTGTTCCAGCCCGTACCATTAAAGCGCTGGCCCGCAACTGGGCTAAAAAAGCCTTTTCTATCGCGCACTGCAACGGCGGTTCACTGATTCGTTCGACCTACTCCCATGAACCCGGACGCCTTGAAGTCTGTCTGATGGCAATGCAGGGCATGGGAGCTCCGGGCCGCAATATTATTAAGTTCATCGAATGGAACTTCTATGGTCTGGATACTCAGCAGCCGCCGCCGAAGTCGGAAGTTGTACCCAGCCTAGATAAAGCGTATCGCGGTTATAATTTCGTGCAGCCGGCATCCTTCATTCCTAAGACGCTGATTCCGCAGGCGCTACTCGGCGATTATACCGAAGACAATCCGCTGAGCTGGCATGGCTTTACTGTCGCCGGCTGGCCGCGCTGGGATCAGTTTATTGAATATCATTATCCCATCCCCGGGGCTAAACCAATCCGTATGATCTGGACAGACACTCCGTGTTGGACAACCTGCTGGAACGGCGGCAATTCCATGATTGAAGCGTTGCACAGCGATCGGATCGAGACGATCATCGCGCAGCATCCCTGGCTGGAAAATGACTGCCTCTACGCAGACCTCATTCTGCCAATCAACACGAAATATGAAGAAACAGACATCGGTGTCGACAATGTCGGTGGCAGCTATTCTTCCATCTACTATGAAGAACAAGCCGTAGAACCCCTGGGCGAATCAAAAAGCGACTGGGAAGCAGTCGGAGAAGTAGCCAAGAAGCTGGGTGTCTATGATGCCTATGTGGAAGGCAAGAGCCTGGAAGAATGGATCCGCCATGGTTTTGAAACCTCCGGGCTGCAGGATTACATCAGCTATGAAGAATTCAAGAAAAATGGCTATTACCTGTCACCAACAGCCGAAAACTGGGAAGACGTTCCCCGCGGTTTTGAGCTGTTCTATAAAGATCCTGAAGAAAACGCATTAAATACACCGACAGGTAAGCTTGAGATTTACTCGGAGTCTCTGGCCGAAAACTTCCCGGATGATGATGAACGCGGACCTTATCCGAAATTCATCCCGTATGGCGATCGTCACCAGGAAAGCCGTCTCCATCCGCGCAGCGAAAAATACCCGTATCTCATCGTCTCCAACCATCCGAAGTGGCGGGTCCATGCCAATATGGATGACATTTCGTGGTTCCGCGAGATTGAAACCTGTAAAGTAACCGGTCCTGACGGTTATCAGTATGAGCCAGTATGGATCAATCCGAAAGATGCCAAAGAGCTCGGCGTCGTTCATGGTGATATTGTTAAAATCTATAACGATCGCGGCTGGACCATGGGTGGAGCTTATGTTACAGAGAGAATCTTACCCGGCGTTGTGCTGCAGGATCATGGTGCGCGACTCGATCCGATCGAAGACGGTATCAGTGACCGATCCGGTGCCAATAACCTGATTTGCCCCACAGCAACCACTTCCAAGAATGCGCCCGGTGAATGCACCAGCGGCTTCCTGGTTGCCGTTGAAAAAGTGGACGTATTTGCAATGGCGAAGCAGTATCCCGAAGCATTCGGCCGCAAATATGACAAAGGTATCGGTGTCAGTATTGAAAACCGTATCAAACAATAAGGAGGACAAAAATGAAAGTATTTGTAGTCGATGTCGCGAAATGCAACGGATGCTACGGCTGCCAGCTCGCCTGTAAAGACGAACATGTGGACAATGACTGGATGCCCTATGCTAAGCCGCAGCCGGATACCGGACATTTCTGGATGAAACTGAAAGAAAAAACCCATGGCCAGGTACCAAAGGTCAAATTGGAATATACCCCGTATACCTGTATGCACTGCGCTGATCCGGCCTGCGCCAAAAAGAGCGACGCTTTTTATAAGCGGGAGGACGGGCTCGTCATCTTAGACCCCGTTAAGGCTCAAGGCAAAAAAGAACTTGTTGATGCCTGCCCCTATGGCGTTGTTTATTGGAACGAAGACTTAAACGTTGCTCAGAAATGCACTGGCTGCGCCCATTTGGTGGATGAAGGCCAGCTGCCGCGCTGCGTGGATTTCTGTGCGGTTGACGCCCTGCGTTTTGGCGAAGAATCTGAGTTTGCCGCAGAGATAGCCAAGGCAGACGTCATTCGTCCTGAACTCGGCACGCGTCCCCGAGTGTATTATTTGAATATGCCGAAGCTGTTCATTGGCGGTGACGTATGGGATCCGGCTACCGATGATATCATTGAAGGCGCCAAGGTGACTCTGACCGGGGCGGATGGATACACTGCCGAAACAGCAAGCGATGAATACGGTGATTTCTGGTTCCGCAAACTCAATGCTGGCAGCTACACGTTGAAGGCTGAAGCCCAAGGCTATCAACCGGTTGTCAAAGAAGGCATCGAGCTGAAAGAAAGTCTGAACATCGGTGATATCCCGCTGGTAAAATAAAAGAGGATCTTTCGATACCCTTTAAACCCTAGGCAATAAAAAAAGATGATTCTGCGTACTGCCTCGTGGTATGCAGAATCATTTTGTTTAAACTTAACCGGGGTTAAATATTAAATCAATGATGCGGCTGCTCTTCTGCTACGATCAGAGTTGCGCACCAAAAGGCAACACGGGTTAAGCGTATTGTGTGAAGAAAGAGGGTCATAATCAATGGATTATAGCGATGATGCGAATAAAAGCGATCAGGAAATCCTAGAATCGTATGCGCTTGTTTTATCAAAACTTAAAGACCTTTTGCAGGAAGACATTATGACGGTCATTACCGACAGAACACACTTCCGCAATTTCTTTCCCGGCCGGGTGATGGGACAAGGTGCCGGTGATCTGACCCGGTCGGAACTGGCTGGTGTTCCGGAACTAATGCAGTGTATAAATACCGGAAAACCGAGTGCTGTATTGGCTGTACAAAAGGATACGGGTTCCCGTTTTTTATCGTTGACCTCACCGATTAAAAACAGCAGCGGTGAAACAATCGGCTGCGTCTCCATCGGCCGGAGTATGGAAATACAGTCCAATATCGAAAATACGGCGCACGATTTAGCGGCAACCATGCAGCAAGTTAATGCCGGACTGCAGGAAGTTGCCTCCGGGTCTCAGGGACTGTCAAATAAGATCGATAATGTCGTTCTGTCCGCCAATGAATCCGCTGTAAAAATTAATCAAATCAATAAGGTTATTACTGCCATCACGGATATTTCCTCTCATTCCAACCTGTTAGGGCTCAATGCCGCCATTGAAGCAGCACGGGCAGGGGAACAGGGACGCGGGTTTGCCGTTGTTGCGGAAGAAATGCGCAAACTGGCAGCCCAAAGCAAAGAATCAGCGTCCATGGTCACAGAAATATTGACTGAAATGCGCCAGTCTATCGGAAATATCATCACAGAGATCAACCAAATCGGCGGCATCGCCGAAAACCAGGCCGCTGCAACCCAGGAGATTACGGCTGCAATCGAAGAGGTGAATGAACACTCGCAGAACTTGGCAGATTTAGCAAAAATTCGAGTTGATACGGAATAGGCTATACAAAAAACAAATTCTAGTGATGTTGGCAGTGAATCATTTTTATGTGTCATTATTCAATAATATACGAAAAGGAGGAGTGGTCATGGGGAAAATTATCATTACCGGTGTTGACGGGAATTTTGGCGGGTATGCCGCACGGAGCATCATGAAGAAAGTACCGCTTCATAATCTGATTTTTACAGCACCGAACAAAAAGGTTTTGGAAGAGTTTGCGGCGCAAGGTGTAGAGACCCGATATGCCGACTTCAATAATCCGGAGCAGCTGAAAGAAGCTTTTGCCGGCGGTGAGGTATTGCTGCTGATATCGATGCCGTTTGTCGGGGAAAAGAGAAGGAATGCCCATAAAGCGGCTGTGTATGCTGCTGTCGCTGCCGGGGTCAAAAAAATCGTCTATACCTCCATTGTTGGAAGCGGTGACGATTCCTGCGATTCCTACGAAAAGTTCGATCACCAATATACAGAAAATTACATTCTAACGACACCCTTGAAATATGTTTTCCTGCGCAATTCCCAATATGCGGAGGCGATGATCTCAGCCTTTGAAGAAGCAGCTGAGGCGACGGGCGTTCTTACCAATAACATGGGTGAAGGACGGATGGCCCATGTTTCGCGCAACGACTGTGCGGAAGCCGCCGCGTGCGTTGCAGCTGGCGCCGGAGAGGACAACACGGTCTATTATATTTCGGGACCAACAGCGAACACCATGGAGGAATTTTGTGCTATTGGATCAGAAGTCACCGGCAAAAAAGTAACCTATCAGTATGTCAGCGATGAAGAAAACTATGCCTTCTTTGATTCCCTCGGTGTGCCGCGGCGGACGGATGGGGAATGGGCGGAGACCGCCAAGGCGTTTCCATTCTGCTCTGAAGGGATGGTTACATTTGGAGCCGCGATACGCAATGACAAAATGAGCTATTGCACGAATGATTTTGAGACGCTCACAGGCAAAAAGCCGAAGAGTATCCGTGAGATGTTTGAGGACATCGCGAACTACCGAGTGGGTAAACGGACATCAACGGACTAATACCGTGAACGACAGATCGTGTGACTAACAATTAAAAAGTCTGCAAAGGGTAGACAAGTTTAGGACATTTCACAAGTAAGATAAGAACAGAGCTGTTAAACCTAAGGGGTAAATGGCTCTGTTCTTGTTATAGTGGTTCATTATTTCTTCCAGAGAGCTGAGATCGGTCTGCAGCATTTTGAAAGGGTGCGAATATTTATGCTTATAGTGGATGTTCTATTGATGAATTCATGGGCTGTGCAAGCTAAATAAAAATACATCGTGGTAATCTTCTTACGCATTCCTAATCGGTTCGTGAGATTTTTTGCCATAAACCTTTGCATAGGCCTTACAAAATGGGCAATGATCATTTTCAATATTCTTTACAAAACGATAGGCAAGTCCGGATTGCGTTTTTCGTGCATGTTTGCACACAGGACAGTTGATGCATACCTTGGCCATTAAGCGGTCTTTCTCAGTTATTCCCATTTTTAAGCACCTCTTAAAAATTATATATGCCTTAGGTGTAGAGTATATCATTACCTATTAATATACAACGCCGGTTAATCTCCTAATTAATACTGGTTTAAGACTGGTATCCAGTATTACGTTCTTTAAGTAAAAAGACATTTGTTTTTTTGAGGTAGGTAAGCACGCATTATCTATGGTGTCTGTATGGGTCAATATTTATGAACATTGTACTCGTCTGTGATGATTAATCGAATATTAAACAAAATAGGACTGAGGAGTAGAGAGTACTGGGTAAATACTAGTAAAACATACAGACACAACTAGCATTGCTACTGAAAATAATTAAACGTAACATTATATATACTGAGAAAAATGTATAGTTACGGTGCGAGAAAGGTAATAAAAATAGGTGAAAATATTCATGAAAAGCAAATATATACAAATATATCGATAATTATGATCAGGAGGAATTATTCATATGACCGAACGACAGAATAGTATTTTAGCAGTTAAGGGAATCGAAGATGGGATTATTTCTGACGAAGCACTTCAGGATTTTGAAAAAAGAGTCGGGATGGAATTACGTGTTAACAATATTTTTAATGAACTGGCATCAAAAGACGCGATACGAAAATTTGCCGATGGGATAGGTGATGAAAATCCCCTTTGGCGGGATGAATCCTACGCGAACCAAAGCCCTTATCGTGGAATTGCTGCACCTCCGTCCTGGTTAAACAGTGTTTTCCCCACCTGGGTGCTCCAAGGCCTTAAAGGGGTTCATGCTATTCATGCAAGCACAGAGTGGGAGTTTTATCGGCCGGTTTATTTAAATGATACAATCCGGCCGGAATGCTATTTTTCCGGATTTGAAGTAAAAAATAGCTCCTTTGCTGGCAGAACGGTCATTGAGCGGCAGGAAGCGCGGTATTATAATCAGAATGGCGAGTTGGTGGCTGTAGCGCGTCCAGTTGGTTTTCGGACGGAACGAAGAGCCACAAGAGAAAATAAACTGTATATGGACATCCAGCTCCCTCATCCTTGGACGGAGCAGGAATTGGCGCAAATCGAAGACCAGATCTTAAAAGAGGAAATCCGCGGCTCAAAACTTCGTTTTTGGGAAGATACCGAGCCCGGAGATCTTCTGCCGCCAATTGCAAAAGGACCGTTAGGTCTTACCGATGTTATTGCTTATTGCATCGGCGCAGCCCCTGTTGCAATTAAAGCCCATGCCTCTTCTTTAAAAATATACGGTCAGCATCCTGCGTGGTGTTTCCGTGATCCTTACAGTTTTGCGCTGGAACCTATATATGGGGTTCACTATAACCAAATGGCAGCACAAGACTGCGGTTTACCCTACCCTTATGATATCGGTGTTCAGAGACATTGCTGGCTTATTCAGCTTCTCACCAATTGGATGGGTGATTATGGCTGGCTTAAGCGCAATTATGCCAAATATGCAAAATTTGTCTTTTTCTCAGATGTTGTTAAATTGTCAGGAAAGGTAGTCAGGAAATACCGGGATGATGAAGGAGAGTATTGTGTTGATATTGCAACCAAAGCGATCAATCAACGGGGAGAAGATGTCATGCCCGGGACTGCCACGATAGTCTTGCCTCGAAAAAGAAATCTCCTGTGCGCATTGGAAAAAAGGCTGCGTTCCGTATAAGAATGAATATTTTTCTTGATACGAGAGATTAGTAATCGCAGGGTCTAAACCATTCTATAGAAAAGAAGGAATAGCAATGTCAGAACAAAATGGATCAACTGCTTATATTCGGAAAGTTAATAAAATTTTCACAGTCTTTTTAGCACTTGGTTCGATAACAACACTAATTCTAAGTGTTATGTCGATTTGCTCCACTTATATTTCTTTCATTATCCTATTGCTTGGCGCAGCCCTTGCTGCTGGGTTGACCTTTAGGAAGATCTCCGACTATGCTGTTATGACCATCGCGCTGCTCGCTATTCTCATCTCCTTAGGTAATCTTATGTTGGATATACCGGAAGCAGCAGCGGCCTTAGCATTAATTATGATCTGTTTTAGTGCTTTCTATTTTATTAAATGGCTTCCGCTCATTACCGGCGGCGGAATGCTGATAACAGTCATTTATCTTCAATTTGTTCAAAATTTGTATCAAACGCAAGTTTTTATCATACAAGCTATTTGTATTCTTTTCACATCCCTGATTCTATTTTTCCTTACACAATGGGGGACTGAATTGATTCAATCAGCAAGCACAGAGGAAAGGAAAACAAAATTTGTCCTGCAAGAATTGAGTAACACAATGAAGGTGGTGGAACAAAGTACGTTCTCCATTAACACTGACATTGATACCTGTAACAATAACCTGACAGTGATCCATGACATTAGTAATGCGGTTTCAAATGCAATTCAAGAAATTACCAAAGGCGTTGTTAGTCAAACAGAAAGTGTTAACAGAATAAATGTAATGATGGGGGATGCGGATGAAAAAATTTCTGAGATAACGAATTTTACCCATATGCTGGCGGATGAATCCCAAAAAACATCTGAAGAAGTGCTGAATGGCTCTGCCCAAATTAATCACATGGGCGATCAAATGGAAATCATTAATCAAACCTCCGAAAAATCGTTTTTGGCTGTACAAGAACTTTATGAAGAAATGGGAAAAGTCAACGCTTCGCTTGCGGGAATTACTGAAATAGCGCAGCAGACAAATCTGTTGGCGTTAAATGCAGCAATAGAAGCCTCCAGAGCAGGAGACTTAGGAAAAGGGTTTGCGGTTGTTGCCGATGAAATAAAAAAACTGGCAGAGCAAAGTGCTAATACGGTTGAATATATTAATCGAATTATTGCAGAAATAAAAGCTAAAACGCAGAAGGTTCTAAACGATGTTCAACAGGGAAAAGAGGCTACCCTATCCGGAAATGCAATTGCAAGCAACATGCTACAGGGATTCCAAGCGATGGAGAACGCCTATATTCGTATAAACGGGTATATCGAAGAAGAATTAAGCAAAATCAAAGCAACAGCCGCGTTATTCTCAAATATTCGGATGGAATCAGAAAATATTGCGAGTGTCTCGGAACAGCATGTGGCTGCAACGGAGGAGGTAATGGCGACTACGGAAGAACAAAATGCCAATATTGAGACCTTGTATGTTTTAATGCGGGAATTGAAAAAATCCAGCGATCAATTAACTGGAGTCATTGATAAACAATAAGTGATTTTCTAATTGTTGGGCAATATATTTAGTGCTATCGGCTTATTTTCATGGCTTCAACTCTTATAAATATTCATTCTTCGATTGTGTATTGATGAGAGGAAGGTGCTTCATGCAAGCTAAAATGCATGTCAATGCCAAACAGGTTTTGGCTGATTCAATTATTGATCTGGCGAAAAAAAGACCGATTGATAAGATTACTGTCCAAAATATTGTCGATCATTGCCATGCGGGACGGCGGACGTTTTATAATCATTTTTCAGACAAATATGATCTTGTAAATTGGATATTTAAAACTAACTTAGATAATATTGTAGAAAAATATACAGAGATTGAGCCACTGGAGAAGGTTGTATGCAGGATACTGACCTTTATGAAAGAAAATCGGGGCTTTTATTCCAATGCACTTAGTATTGAAGGGCAAAACTGTTTTCTTAATTTTTTTTTCCAATCTGCTTGTTATTTCTATACCAATTTAATCGAAAAACGTTTTGGGAAAGAGGCACTCACCGACGATGTGGTGTTTATTATTGAATACAACTGTTATGGTCAAATTCATATCGCAAGTGAATGGATAAATAAGAAAATGTCAGATTCCCCGGAGATAATTGCCAGAAAAATGGTTTGCAACATATCCGAGGAACTAAAAGTTTTCTTCGAGATATAAATAATTCAGGAGCAATTCTCATCTATGATGGGGATTGTTTTTTTATGGATTTAACTAAGAGCTTTTCACAATAGTGGGGTTATGTGCCAGAGAGGCACATAACCCCACTATTGTGTCTGGAAAAAACGAGTCTTCATGAGTTTTAATTAGATTGAGACAGATATTGAACTTCAGAAAATACTCGGTCCTTGCCGGTTAAGGCATAGGGTTGGCTTGAAAGGAGGTGTTTACAGTGCAGGTGAATTATCATTTACCTAAATTGAGGATAACTTCAGTTCTGCCAACACATCCGCCATAATACACAATGATCTAAAACGTTGATCACATGTGAAAAAAGAAGACGCGAGAGGAGAAAATAAGCAATGAACCCATTGCAAA
Source organism: Dehalobacter sp. DCM (assembly GCF_024972775.1). Lineage (NCBI taxonomy): Bacteria > Bacillati > Bacillota > Clostridia > Eubacteriales > Desulfitobacteriaceae > Dehalobacter > Dehalobacter sp. DCM. The sequence goes on from NZ_CP092282.1 coordinate 1,714,134, forward strand.
TTAAAGAAAAAGATCCCTTATACCAATTTAAACACTGGGGCCTCATGTCCTGGAACGGAATTATTTTCATGGCTGTCTTTATGATTTTTTGGGGTATGTGTCATAATATTCCACCGATGAACCCTGCTTTTACTCCGGCCGAAGTTGCCCAAATTTTCCGTGATGATCATAATATCTTCCGTTTGGGCATGGTTGTCTGTATGACGTTTGCCGTTTGTTATGGAATCTGGGGCGTTTATATTGGTAAAGTCATGGAAAAGGTCGTTGGCAAAAACAGTATACTTATTCCAATCGAAATAATGGGTGCCGAGTTGACTGTTGTAGCGGTTCTTGTTTCCTGCAGTTTCTGGCTGACTGCCGGATATCGTCCGGACCTTCCGGATACCCAGCTGCAGCAGCTGCTGGATAATGCCTGGATGCTTATGGATACGGCTTATTTCGTAACATCTGTACAAATGTTCGCCTTGGGTGCCGCTTTTCTAAGCGACTGGCGCGAAAAACCGCTTGTTCCAAAATGGGTGTCCTGGTATGGAATTTTTGTCGGTTTTGCGTTTATCGCCGAGTGCTGGATGCCTTTCTTCTACGAGGGTATGTTTGCCCGTAATGGTTACCTTAACTTCTGGTTTGAGTTCCCGATTTGGTTTATCTGGTGCCCATTACTGTCCGCTTTCCTGATTAAGGCTCTCCCGCGTTTGAAGAAAGAGGCATTGGAAGAGGTTAAGCAAGCGAATTAGTCTAAGATAATTAATGGAGTGAGCGATAATGACATCAAATGCAAGTACTCCGCAGGCAGAAAAACATATGCAGATCAAGCTGAACCCGCCAGGTGATTCCGGTGTATGGATTCCCATTACCTTGGACGCGTTTGTATTCCTCGCAATGTTTACATTTTTTACTTTAGATCGAATCGCTGATCCGATCTTATTTGAGCAATCCAGACTGCACCTGAATGTCATCATCGGGTTTTCCAATACGCTGGTTTTGCTTACCAGCAGCTGGTTCGTAGTTAAAGCTGTACAGGCAGCGCGAGTGCGTATTCCGGCCAAGGTAAAAAGCAATTTGCTGTTTGCCATGCTGCTCGGTCTGACCTTTGGGGTACTGAAGATCGTGGGATATTATCAAGATATCATGGTGGGTCATAGCATAACTGCCAATCAGTTTTTTGGTTATTACTTTTCAATAACAGGTCTTCATTTTGTGCATGTTATGGTAGGGCTTGCACTTTTGACCATATGTTTTTTTAAAGCACAGAGAGGTCCTGTGGATGAAAAATATCTCGTCTGGATTGAATCAGGCGCGACTTTCTGGCATATGGTCGATATGCTTTGGGTTATGATATTCCCAATGTTTTATCTATTGAGGGCGATATGATGAAAAAAGAACAATCTACTTCTATTGCAACAATGATATGGCTTATTCTCATGGTTGTGACAATTGTAAGTTTCATACTTGTGGAGGAGACCAACGTTGTACACCTCGCCGTGACCTTGGCTGTTATGATTGGGGCATTTAAAGCCCGTCTGATTTTCATTTATTTCATGGAACTGAAACGAAAGATTTTGCCTCATCGCATCATCTACGAAATTTGGGCGCTATTAGCCTTCGTTATCATTCTCGGAGGATATTGGTACTCGCAATTGATGGTGTAAAAAATAGGTGTAAGTAGAAAGGGCGTAACGAAGCTTTATGTGTTCGGCTGCGCCCCTTTATTGATTTTTGAAAGAGAAAAGAAAAGACGTTAATTGACGTCTTTCGCTTATTTTTACTGGGATAATACCTGGGATGGATACCGAACAAACCCGTATTGCCGCGGCTGCCTTTCAAGCATAAAATGATGCTATAGAAAATGGCCCAGCTTCAAATATCAGGAAAAATTGGATGGGCTTTTGTCATGAAATCAGTGAGGTAGGAAATGAAAAATAATGAATTTGATCTAATAGATGACATTAACAAATGTTCGTGCCTAGGTTACAACCTGGATAAACTGATTCAGCCCAAAATATTAATAACTCTTAATAGGCAGGATGAACCGTTGCATGGGTATAGGATTATCGAGCTGTTAAATGAAAATTTTTTTTGCAATAATCACGTTGACAGTACGGGGATTTATCGGGCTTTAAAAACTTTGGAAGAGCATAACATTTTGGGTTTTGAATGGGATACCACGGGGACAGGACCTGCCAAAAAAACGTATTGGCTAACGGAGGCCGGCAAAAAATGCTTGGCAAATTGGATAAAAACACTTAAGGAATATCAAAAGAATATCTGCCAAATTATAGATACCTTTGAGTTGTCAAATAGTCGGCTGTAGATGGTCATAGTGATTAAACCAGCTAAGTAGTATGCGTTTATTTGAATTGTTATATTGGAGTAGTCTTTAATGTTTAGATAACAGATAAAGTCTAATAAGTGATTAAATCAATTGTTTTATTCGAATCATTGATGCAAGGAGGAACGTGATGTGAATAATCTGAAATTGATTAGGAAAGCGAAAGAAAGTGCCTTATCCGGAAAAACGCTTGATAAAGAAAGTATTATTTCTTTACTCGAAATTGATCCCAACACGGAGGATGGCGTGAGATTAGGCCTGGCAGCGAGAGAAGTAGCTTCTGCCGTTTGTAAAGACAGGGCATACCTTTGGGCCGCGATAGGGCTGGATTATAAAGCCTGCCCCATGAACTGCCATTATTGTTCATTTGGAGAAAGCTGGGGAATTGTCACAGAAGAAAAAGAGTTCAGCCAAGATGAAATTATAGAAATGGCCAGAGGTTATGTTCAGGAAGGCATAAGGTGGATCGTACTGCGAACGACTCAATTTTATAGTCTGGACAAATTGATCGAGACGGCAAAAAAAATCAGGGAAGCTGTACCGGGAGAATATGAATTAGTAACCAACGCTGGAGAGTTTGATGGGCTAACTGCTCAAAAAATGGCTGACGCCGGACTGCAGTTTAATTATCATACGTTACGGCTTAAAGAGGGTATTGATACCAAGTTTAACCCGGATGACAGGCTGGCAACGTTGGAGACTGTTAAAAAATCAGCTTTAAAGCTGGTTTCCCTGGTAGAACCTATCGGTATAGAACATACCAATGAAGAAATCGCAGATTCTTTTTTAACTGCTATTAAATATGAAGCTGTCGTTACCGGAGGCATGGGAAGAGTTCCTGTAAAAGGAACACCGCTCGGTGAGTTTCCGGCTCTTTCTAAAGAGAGACTGGCTCAGATTGTGGCAGTAACCCGTCTGGCTGCCGGCTTTAGAGCGCCGGACATATGTGTGCATCCAGCCTCGGAACTGGCCATGGAGTGGGGAGCTAATGTGGTAGTGGTTGAAAAAGGAGCTATCCCTAGAGATGTTTGCTGCAGTTCCAAAGATGAATGGTGGAATGGATTTAGCCCGGATACTGCAAAAAAATGGTTTGCCGCTAACGGGTATGGCGTATTTTCCAAGGAAGGGTAAAAAAATTTTAAACATATTTAACATCAACTCATTAGTTCATACAAACGAAAAATCGAAAGGAATGAATAAAAAATATGAAAAAATTACTATCCTTCATTCTATGTTTAGCATTAGTTATTAGTTTCACTGGCTGTGGCAAGGAAACCTCTGGAAAATCTATAGATGCTAAAGTTGGTACATGGAAGACCGCGCAGACCATTCAGCCGTTTTTTTATCAGGATTATCTGAAAACTCCTGATAAAGTTGAGATTTCAGCATTTACTAACCCAGGCGATATGAAGACAGCCTTACTGGCCGGAAGCCTCGATATGTGCGGTACTACTTTGGTTACCGCCATTACGGCAGCATCTAAAGGCGAACCTGTGGTCGTCGTTTGCGGATTGGCAAACAAGTGCTCGGCTTTGGTTGTGGGCAAGGATTCCAATATCAAAACAGAAGCGGACCTGAAGGGAAAGAAGATTGCTTATGTACCCGGAACAATGCATCACTTGCTTTTGCTTGAGGTGCTTAGAAGAAACGGATTAGATCCGGAAAAAGACGTGGAACTCAAGAGAATAGATTTTTTTGATATGGGTCAGGCGCTTGCCCAAGGAACAGTCGACGCATTTTATAGCGGAGAACCCTACCCTTCCCTCGCGGTGGCCGAGGGTTACGGAAGAATACTTTCATATCCCAATGATGATGAAAAAATTGGCATCATAAATGCCGCTATGATCACGACAAAAGACAAGATTCAAAATAATCCTGAAATGATTCAAAAACTTGTCACCGCTCACGCTAAAGCAACGGAATACTTAAACGCAAGCAAAAACGTTTGGCTTACAAAGGCAGCCGAGTTTGGAACGGATAAAAAGGTATTGGATGTAGCCGCAAACAATATAGAACTGTTCTGGAACATGGATGAGGATTATATCAGCCATGTCAAAAATTTAGCTCAGCGTATGAAGGAACAAGGACTGATCAGCCAAATCCCCGATATTGATGCGATGTTTGACTTAAGCTTCGTAGAACAGGCTGAAAAGGAACTGAAATAATGAAACAATTCAGCAAGAAAATTGATCCGGTTGGATTAATTTTTCCTCTTCTACTTCTTTCCATATGGTATTTTGTCGCCGCAAGCGGCAAAATACCATCTTATTTACTGCCAAGTCCCGAAAAGTTCTTTCAGGTGATGATGGATTTTATTTTCGGTTCGTATAAGCTTACGCCATATTCCGGAAAAATGGTTGAAAATATGCTTGCGAGTTGTCTTCGTGTGCTATGCGGTTTTAGCTTAGCTGCTCTAGTAGGATTGCTATTAGGTTTTTTAACAGGAAGGATACGATTGATCAAACGGATTATTGATCCCTCTGTTCATATGGTTAGGACAATACCGGGAATCGGCTGGCTGCCTATGGCTATGGTATGGTTTGGAATAGGAGAAAGAACCACGGTCTTTCTGATTGCACTGGCCGCTTTTTTTCCTATTTATATTAATGCGGCTCACGGTGCCGGAGAAGTGCCATTGCTTCTCATTCGGGCGGGCAGGATGTTGGGTGCAAGCAAGTCTGCTTTGTTTACAACTGTTATTTTGCCATCTGCTTTTCCATCTGTTGTAGTAGGTTTAAGACTTGGACTCGGTGTTTCCTGGGCTTATTTGGTATTAGGAGAGCTTACAGGAGTATCAAAAGGTCTTGGAGCCGTCATGATGGACGCCCGTATGCTGGGACAAGTGGAAATGATACCTGCGGCCATGATCTGGATTGCTATATTAGGAAGATTATCTGATTTATTGCTGATTAAACTCTGCCAAAAGATTTATCCGTATTATGGGGGTGGAAGAAATTGAAAAATGAAATAGCGTTCGTTATGAATAAGGTTAACAAAAACTTCTCTTCGGGGAAACAGTTGTTAAAGGTCTTGGAAGACGTTTCTTTAGAGATTGAAGAAGGTGAACTGGTCGCCCTTTTAGGACCCAGCGGCTGCGGTAAGTCCACTCTGATAAATTTGGCTGCGTGTTTTGAAAAACCGGATGATGGGCAGGTGTTGTTTATGGGCAGGCCCATTACCATGCCGTCGCCCCAAAGGGGAGTGGTTTTCCAATCGGCACAGCTTTTTCCCTGGCTCACGGTCAAGCAGAATATTTCCTATGGCCTTACGTTACAGAAACAAAAAAAGGAAATCATCGAGGACAAATGCAGTAAATATATCCAATTGGTAAAATTAGAAGGGTTTGAATATTATTATCCACCTCAGCTATCCGGCGGGATGCAGCAGCGGGTAGCGCTGGCGAGAGTTTTAATTATGGAACCACGGATGCTGCTTATGGACGAACCCTTTGCAGCCTTAGATGCCCAGACGCGTTTAGCCATGCAGCAGCTGTTGCTTTCTATCGCAAGGGAGATAGAGCCTACGGTGTTATTTGTAACGCATGATGTGGAAGAAGCACTATTTCTAGCTGATAAGGTATTGGTGATGAGTCGTTTGCCCGGACGGATCATCCATGAAGTAAAAGTCCCTTTTCAAAGGCCAAGGCCGATTTCTCTTATAGGCAGTACGGCGTTTTCTAAATTAAAAAGAAGTATACTGGCGTTGTTGAATATCTAGGTTTTCTGTCTATAATGATATTTTCTTAGAAATAACTTAGTGACATCATTTTCGGTAATTCTAACAACGATAAATTTTAACCCAGAGTTTGCAGGGTAGATTTTAAATTATCCCTGCAATTGCTGATATTGAGTCGTTTGCGAATATTAGCGCGGTGGAAGTCAATCGTTCTGGTCGATAAACAAAGAATATCGGCAATTTCCTTGGTGGTTTTTCCTAAGCGAATAAATTGAGCAATTTGGATTTCCCTTTGGGTCAAACCGTTGCTTTCAATATTAAGCATTTGAGTGTAAGGCTGGGTCATGGATTTAAGATTCTGTTCCAAAATGTCCAGCGTAGCGGCTTGCCTTTCATCCAGCCTGGTCGTCTTTAGAATATCCAGCATAGGATAAATCATTTCCTCTAAATTACGATAATAATCTTTTTCAAGAGTACACTTTTTCTCATTGATCTGTTTCAGAAGAACATCGAGGGTGGTTTTCATATTATTGTATTCCTGAGCCAGTTCTGCGAGCGTTCGCTCTTGCCGGTTATACAAATCATAAAACGTTTTCTGACTGGTTATATCTGTACCCACTACGAAGGTCATACTTTCCTGTCTGGAAATCTTAAGCTTGACGAAGATAGAATCTTTATTCACCGGTGCTTTAACATTATAGTCTTCGGACATATAGATGTCTTTCTCATGAGGAGAATTAATATAGTAATCGTAAGCCCCAGGTTCTTTTAACTCCGGAACAAAGAAGAAGATATCCAGACCCAACAGCTGGGTTTTGGGCAGACTTTCATCTTTGAGTGTTTTAGAACAGGCGTTACTGAGGTTGATCAGCCGCATACTGTCATTAAAAATAAGAATGTAATCATTGGATAAATCAATACTTCGAATACAAGGATTCTGGCAATGCAGCATATCGCAAATGTTTGCATCAGTCGGACAGAATAAGCGCAGCCGAGAGTTGTCCATGGTTTGTTTACCACCTTTCAAGATCAACAAAACTTATACTGAATAGCCTTCGATGCAGTCCCTATGGAATACCTATGAATTGAGAAGATTAGTAAAAAGCAGAGTAGTGAGAATATTTTGTTAATCTAAACTTACTACTGGAAGAATCTGCAGTCAATATGGGTTGATTGCTAGATAATATCCTAGTAATAACTGGTATCAAATGTCTGTAATTAACAAATTAACCTGATATACCAGTCTACTGCTGGGTTTATTTTATAGATTAAACCAGTATTGTTTACCCATGTTACTTAAACTATTCTCTAAAATAGGAAATCAAATATCATTTCCTAAAAAAACGTAATGCGTTTATTGGAAAGGAAGGAGAAAAAATGTCCGTACAAGATGTTTTGACGGTTGAAAAATCCGGTCCACTGGAGGAACTGTTGAACCTGCCGCTCCGCGGGGATAACCCTTACATTAGCCAATGGAAAAAGGACGGGGGGTTAGTTTATGGGTTTCTATGCGCCTATGTTCCGGAGGAAATTCTCTATGCCCACGGCGGAAACTGGAATATATTACCTGTTCGTGTTGGTGCTAAGGGTTGTACGACTACCGAAGACGCCGATATTTACATGGGCAAATTTCTATGCAGTTTTCCCCGCTGTTTGCTGCAGGTAGGCTTGGAAGGGCAATATGATTTTCTGGATGGACTTGTTTTTACCAGCTGCTGCGAGCATGCCAGAAGGGTTTATGAGCCCTGGCGGGACCATGTCAAAGCAGGGCACCTGTCCATGATTTCAGTTCCTCATGATCCCACGGGGCCCAACCGTTATCAGTGGTATTTTGACGAAGTTGTCAATGTCACCAGTGATATCGACCGGGTGTACGGGAATAAGACGACAGCGGAATCCCTGCGTCATGCAATTACTGTATACAATGAATACAGAACTCTGATGCAGGAACTATACAGCCTGCGTGCCTTAGAATATCCTTTGCTTACCGGTTCGGAAGCGATGAAGATTTCTATGGCCGGAGCTAATATGCCAAAAGAAATATTCAACGAGAAACTGAAAGCCGCTATTGCCGAAATCAAAAAACGTCCCGGAATTAAAGATTATAAAGCCAGGATCATGCTGGGGGGAAGCTTTATCGATGACACCTATCTGATTGACATTATTGAGAGCACTGGCGCTATTGTTGTTGCCGATACGCTCTGCACCGGACGCAAATATGTGGAAGGCCTTGTGGAAATGCCCGAGAACGATAATGACTTGGATGCTCTTACCCATGCTGTGGTCAAAAGGCATTTAAATAAAATAGCCTGCCCGCGGATGATCGAAGGTTATCCGGAGCGGATAAGTTTCGCCAAGCGTATGGTTCAGGAAGCCAAAGTTGACGGTGTCATTTACGAGAAAATGTCTTTCTGCGACAATCACGGGGTTGAAAACGTTATGGAAGCCAGAGATATGGAAAAAGACGGGATACCGGTCATGCAAATGGAGAGAGAGTATCTTTCAGCAGATACTGGGCGGTACAAGACACGTGTCCAAGCCTTCGTGGAGAAAATCACTAAAGGGAAATAATCAGAAAAATAATCAGAATTTTTTTTGGTTTTATAAATTGTTTGAAAAATAATAAGGGGTGATTTGACAAATGAGACAAAAAGCATTTGAAAAGTATAACTATCTCCACCGGTTGGATTGCGTCACGGACTTTGTTAATTTGGCCTGTAATGTTGTTAAGGCTGATACTTTAGATGGACTGATGGAGGGCGCTTTGCCCTTGTTGGCTACGGCTCCGCCATATCTGTTTGAGGAAGTGCCGAAGATTCATGAACCGGTTGTTGCTGCTGCGATTAAGCCGAAGAACCGTGCAGGTGTGGGTGCGCATTTTGCAGCTGTGAAAAAATATTTATCGGACCTGGCAGATGACCTTGATTCAGGCAAACCTGTTGTTTCCCATTTTCCTTCCATGGGGCCGGAGCCCTTTCTTGCCATGGGTGTTGTTCCACTTTGCGCGGAAGCGTTGACCTTGTACCTTACGGGTTCCTATGAGAACGGTGTCGAGGAAGAAATTGACGAGGCGGAAGCGGAAGGTATTCCCAACCATTCCTGCTCTTTCCAAAAGGCGCCGTTCAAGGCGATGGACAAAGGGCTCCTTCCCTTGCCGGATGCTTTTTTAGTAACCACAGCACCGTGCAATTCCAGCAATATGCTCTATCAAAATATGATGGATAAACACAACAAACCGGTATTCGTAGTGGATTCACCGTATTATTGGAATAAACGCTCATTCAAATATTTTGCCGAAGAGTATAAGCAAGCTATTTTGGGTGTGGCCAAGCATTTAGGCACGGAGATTGATGTCGCTACCCTACGCAAGCACGTCGAGTGGAGCAATGAGCAGTACGAGTGGTGGTTCAAACTGCAAAAACTCAGGAGAATCAAGCCCAATCCCGATCCCGGGATGCACCGCGCGTTTGACTTGGCAGCTTGGCTGTTGTCCGGTTCCAATGAACTGTGGATTAACTATTTTAAGGTGTTATATGAAGAGGCGAAGGAAAGGGCGGACAACGGATTAGGCGTAGTACCGGAGGGCATGGAAGAAATCCGGACCCTGCATACGTACGGTTGGACGGCCCACACCATTTATCTGCCGGATTGGATGGAAGATAACTTAGGCAGTTCTATGGCGGAATGCGGTCTTTCCATTTACCCAGGTGATCTGATTGGATTTGTGGATACCACAAACCTTGATACCATGCTGGAAGGTCTCGCTTGGCGGTCCTTTAACGGGGTCATGCACCGGACGGTGATGACGTTTGCCGACCTGCATATCAATGATATGGTCAGCGTGGCTAAAGAATATCAGGTTGACGCGGCGGTCTTTGCCGGGAACAACACTTGCAAATGGGGCTGGACCTATCCAAAAATGCTGTCAGACGCCTTACAAGAAAATATGGGTATTCCTTGTTTATCATTTGAAACCGATATTATGGATAAACGTTTTACACCAAGGGAAGTTACTTTTTCTATGCTTACTGAGTTCTTTAATAATCTAAGAGCAAGGTAAAAATGTAGAAGAAGGTCAAGGATGAAAGGAAGAAAAAGAAATGATTCTAGGCATAGACATCGGGACAGGTCTTACAAAAGGTGCGCTTGTCCAAGACGGAAAATTTATTTGGGGTACAAAAGTCCCAACTGAAGCTAACCCGACGAGTGCAGTTCAAAAAATCATGGATGTAGTAAAGAATGAAAAAGGGCTGGAAGAAAGTGATCTGGATGGCATCATTCTGACCGGCTGGGGACAGGTCAAAGTTCCCAACCGGCAAGGAACTGAATTGATGAGTTCTATTGCCCGCGCAGCCTTGTGGGATTGCCCTTCCGCTAAGGCGGTATTGTGCATGGGCGCTCAGGAGAGCCTGGTGATAAAGCTCAATGATGCCGGGAAGGTTGCCGGATATGCCCGCAACGACAAATGTGCTTCCGGGGCCGGCAGGTTTCTGGAAATTATTTGTGAAGCATTGGAATGTACAGTTGATGATTTAGCAGCTCTGGCTGCAAAAGCAGACAAAGAAATACGGATCAGCAACCAATGCGCTGTCTTTACCGAGAGCGAAGTCGTTAGTTTGGTGAATGACGGAGAGTCGATCGAAAATATTGTCGCGGCTATTCTTACAGCTTTGACCGTCAATATTGCCAGCCTGTGCAAAAGGACGATCAAGAAGGAAAAACTGGTTCTTGGCGGCGGATTGGCCAAAAATGAAAAAATATGCCGCCTGCTGCAGGAAGCTCTGGGAGTAGAAATACACGTATTCCAGCCTGAGGCGGATTATATCGCAGCGGTAGGCGCGGCCTTGAGTGCGGACGGAGGGAGAAAATGATTTTTGCAGGTGTTGATGTAGGATCTTTAAGTGCTGAAGCAGTTTTAATGGAAAACGACAAGCTCCTGGCTTCGTATATCATCACAGTCAAACCAAATCCGGTTACCTCGGCGACATTGGTTATGGAAGAAGTTCTAAAACTAACGGGTTTAAAACAAAGTGATATCGCTTATTGTGTCAGTACGGGTTATGGACGGGAAAGGATACCCTTTTCCCAACATGATGTTTCAGAAATATCCTGCCATGGCAAAGGTGCGTTCTGGGCCAATAATAATGTCAGAACCATCATTGATGTCGGAGGCCAGGATTCCAAATTGATACGAATTGATGAAAACGGCGACCTGGACGACTTCATGATGAATGATAAGTGTGCTGCCGGGACGGGGCGCTTCTTGGAGGGGATCGCCAAAACTTTTGGCATTCATGTCTCTGAACTGGGGCCGCTGGCGTTGAACGGAAAAAACTCGGTACCAATCAGCAGTATCTGTACGGTCTATACTCAGTTTGATGTCATGGGGCTTCTGGCCGATGGGCGTTCACGGGAAGATATTGCTTTAGGGGTAGCCGATTCCTTGGCCATAAGGCTCAACAGGATGGTAACTCAAATCAAGATTAAAGATGAATTATGCTGCACTGGTGGCGTAGCCAAAAATGCTGCAGTCGTTAAGTCTATTGAAAAAGTAACAGGTAAAAAGGTCACTTCCTTAGGAGATACCGATCCGCAGATTATTGGGGCGCTGGGAGCGGCGATTTATGCCAAAGAGCGTTATTTGAAAGAAAACGCAGCAAAGTAAGCACCAGCGGATGAGAAAAGGCTGCAAGGGGGGACGTCATGAATAAAGGAAAAATAATTGTCATCGGGGGAAAAGGCGGGGTCGGCAAGACAGCCCTATCTGCTATCCTGGTAAAACTTCTGCTCCAACGGAACGAAAAACTTCTCCTGATTGATGCTGACCCTGTGATCAGTGTAACCTATGCTGTTGGCGTACAGCCGCAGCGTACCATCGGGGAATTCAGAGAAAGGATCATCGAGAACATCGAGGTGGCCCGAGAAGTAAGGAAACAGGCTACAAAAGATACAATCCGTGAATTGACCATCCAAACCGGAAATAATTTTGATATTCTTGTGATGGGTCGGTCTGAAGGAAAAGGCTGTTTTTGCGGAATCAATGATCTGCTGCGATATGGCATAGAATCGCTCTGCAGCGAATATGATACAATTTTGATTGATTGTGAAGCCGGAATTGAGCAGGTTAACCGAAGGGCGGTACACCGAATCGATCACCTGATTCTGATCACGGACACTTCCCGGAGAGGAATGGAAACGGTATCCCAAGTGAAGGAAGTTGCCGGCAAATACTTTGAGGATAATCCTTTTGAGGTCTCCTTGCTTGTGAATCGGGTTCGGAGTGAAGAAGATGAGGCTGATGCCCGTGCGTTGGCTGAAAAATTTGGTTTTGCTGTAGCCGGGTTTATTCCTGAGGATCCCCAGGTACTCAAGAATAATGCCAGGGGTAATCCCTTGCTTCATTTGCCGGATAATGCCCCGAGTGTGTCTGCAATACGCCGATTTCTCGACCAAATACTCTGAGTTTGGGTACTAGCAGAATACGGGTATTGCTTATTCAATCAACAAGTATTGTCACACCATTGCTTTGAAATTAACATTTATAACAAAAGGAGTCTGTATTGCGGGAAGGAGGCTTACTTTTGGAACCAACAGAATGATTGTTATAATGATGATTTTTCATGATTATAGTTTTCTGAAAAGATAAGGAGGAAAAGAATGGATGCATTTACCAGATTAGAAAAGCATGCAAAAGAGAGACCTGCCGAGTTACTGAAAATGAAAAAGGCCGGACAGAAGTTCGTCGGTTATGTGCCGGAGGGATTTCTTCCTGAAGAGCTTGTGTACGCCAGCGGAGCGATCCCGATCGGGTTAGCTAAGGGCGGAGACGCCGAGACGTTAATGGAAAGCCTGAAATATGTTCCCCGATTTATCTGTACCTGGTGTCGCTCGCAGATCGGTTACAAAATGAGCGGAGACCTTTTATACCAGGTTCCTCATCTGATGGTAGTTCCGGCCACGGACTGCAATGCCAGATCAATAGGGGATCTTTGGAATTATTGGACAGATACGCCGGCCTTCCTCTATGGAGTTCCCCATAACAAACAGCCGGAAGCCGTTGATTATTTTTCTCTTGGCCTGAATAAGCTCAAAACCAAGCTGGAAGAACTGACAGGCAATAAGATCACCGACGAAAAAATATCCGATGCAGTTGTGAAACAGAATCAAATTCGTACGCTTCTGAAAGACATTAGCGATTTGCGTAAAAAACCGGGAAAACCGGTTATCAGCAGCTTCGATTATGTAAGATTGCATCACTATTCGTTTTGCGCGGATCAGGATTTTCTGATTGACTGCCTCACGGAGATTTACAATGACTTGAAGAACAAAGAGTCCGAGCAAGTCGACTGTATCCGGCTGTTTTTCACCGGAGGCACTTTAGCGCACGGTGATTACCGCGTATATGAACTGCTAGACCAGATCGGCGGCGAGATTGTATACGAAGATTTCGCCGGCTGTCTGCGCCCCTATGAAAATAACGTCAAGCTGGACGGAACAGACCCGTTGGCGGCCCTGACGGATGCATATTTCACCCAAAGAATGGACCCTGCCTGGAACAGACCTTCCAATCACAGAGTATATCCAATGATCGATAATATTAAGGCTTTCGGAGCCCAAGCTGTTATCTGGTACCAGCTCCTGTACCGCGAAGCGTACGACATGCAGGCTTTTTTCTTCGACAAAATTATTGAAAAAGAAACCGGTGTGCCGATGCTGAAGATTGAGTCCGATTATGACGCATCGGAAAAAGGTAACGTAAAAACCAGGCTCGAGAGCCTTATTGAAATGGTACAAGGAGGTTAATGATGTATACAAACTTATTTAAATTGTGCGGCTGGTCGGACGAAGAAATTAACGCCAATCGCTCACGGATTGAATTCATGCTGGAGAAAATCAACTGCACAGATGAAAAAAGCCTGAAGCATGCAGAAGAACACGTTTCCTCCTGTTTCGATTTGAGCATCTCTGCTCCGATACTAAGAATCTATCTTCATGAATTTTTGGATATTGTTAATGTTCGCAATGAATATGATACCTATGTTACAATCAATTTTCCGATTACACCGACACTGTTTCTCGGTATGCTTTACGCTCAAATGAGAACCGGAAAAAGCGTGTATGTCAAAAGTACGACCCAGACGTCCATCGTCTGTCTTGGGATGATCTTTGACAAGTATACCCGTGTTCTGGAGGAAGGCGAGCGGATGGGGCAGGGGGCCGGCAAGGCGCATTGCGGCCAGTACCAGGCTGAAGCGGGGCTTTTGTCGCTCGGTATTCTGCCTAAGCCTGATTTGGTGGTAGGTTCCGGGTGGTTCTGTGATCAGGCTGCGGAGGCTGATCACCAGATGTCGCAGATCTTTGGCTTTGAGTCTGTTTATTTTGACGGCTGCATGGATTGGCCGTGGGATGTCGAACTGCCGCGAGAGAATTTCGAATATTCAGCCAAGACCGTGGAAAGGGCGATGAAACGGGTTTATGAGGTGACCGGGCTGGAGATTACGCCTGAAGATAATCAACAAGCTTGGGCAGCGTTTTATCAACTCTCCTTTGCCTTTTTGAATCTTTGCGGTACAGTGGGACATTCCGACCCGCAAGTCATCTCCCATGCCGACCTCACCCCTCCTTATCTTTTCGCCCTAGTTTGTCCGCATCCTAAGAGAGTTGGAGAAACTCTGCAGGCGATTGGCGCGATGACCGAGGAGGTCAATAGAAGAATTGAACAAGGGATCGGTATACTTCCGAAAGGAGCCCCCAAGGTGTATGTGGGGATGAAGACCGGCTGCGACGTCAGGATGATTAAAGTTATTGAAGAAGTTGGTCTCTCGATTACCAATATATTCCTCGACGGTATGACACGGGCTGAAAAATTGCCGTTGATGTTCCCGGAAAACGACCCGTTTATGCAGGCGACGGAGTATATGCTCAAGCGGCCGGGACTGAATACTCCCTGCTACCAGCAGCAGTACCATGAAGATATGCTGGAGGAATTTGGTTGCGACGGATCGGTACTTTCCTATCTGTACAATTGCCGTCCGTGGACCTCTCCGGCTCTGATGAACCGGGATAACCTGGAAAAGAAAACCGGTCTGCCGATTCTGCTGCTGGAAACGGACTATTATGATAGCAGGCTTTATAGCCCGCAGCAGATCAAGACCCGTCTTGAAGCATATGCGGAAATGCTTAAATTAAACAAAGAACTGAAGGCATAGCCCTAGAGCGAATATTGATTCGGGTGAGGGGGAAACCTCTCACCTGAAATATACATCATGAATCGCAAAACGGATAGACAAGGGGAGTTTATTATGCTCGTAGCAGGAGTCGACGTCGGTGCGGCAACCGCCAAGACAGCCATTGTCAAAGACGGTCATTTTATCGCCTTTGCGGTTATGCCCACAGGAGATATCGTTACCAAAGCCGCCGAGGATGTTACAATTAAGGCCTTGAAAAAAGCGGGATACAGCATGAAGGATCTTGATTACGTGGTCTCAACAGGCTATGCCCGCCACCATGTCAAATTTACGGATAAAGCCGTAACCGAAATCATTTGTCACGCCCGCGGCGCCAACTATATGATGCCGCAGGTGCGAACTATCATTGATATTGGCGGTCAGGATAGCAAGGTTATTCATGTCAATGAAGTTGGGAGAGTTGTCGACTTCGTCATGAACGACAAGTGTGCGGCCGGTACCGGACGCTTTCTGGAAGTTATGGCCCAGGTTCTGAACACGACGATTGATCAAATGGGTCCTTTATCTTTGAAAGCTAAGAATGTGCCCGATATTACCAGTACCTGTACCATATTTGCTGAAACAGAATTGATTTCGCTGCGTGCAGAAATGACGCCAAGGGAGGACATGATTGCCGGATTGCACCGTGCGGTTGCTCGCCGGGTTGTGCTCATGGGCCAAGTGGTCGGATACCGCGAGCAGGTCGCCTTCACCGGCGGAGTGGCTATGAATCAGGGCATCAAATTTTTTCTGGAGGAAACTCTCAAAATGCCGATTGTTGTTCCGGAACAACCGCAGATTATGGGCGCCTTGGGCGCAGCATTGCTGGCCACCGAAACCCGAGTCGGAAAAGTGTACGAGAGGTCGCGGGCGGCTTTAAACGGGTAAAAAATGCGATAAGCGAAAAACAATGCGTGATTCTAAAATTGACGCAATGTTTAGTGCCAGGATACAAAAAAACAGTCTATTTGACTGTTTTTCTGTATCGCTTTTTTTTTTCGAAGATATCTACGTTAACCGAAAAGTACTCTTGTAATTATTGTTAATGCCTAACTGCACCAAGTGCTTTTGCAGGTCATTCTTCAGATTTTTGATATCGAGTTTCTTGCGTATATTTGCTCTATGGAAATCAACCGTTCTAGGTGACAGTATGAGTAAAGCAGCTATCTCCTTGGTTGTCTTACCCTGACGGACGAGGTTGGCTATCTGCAATTCTTTTTTGGTCAAATTACTTTCGGTGTTGATCATTTTGACGAAGGGATCCATCATGGTGCTGAGGTTTTCGGAAATGACGTCAAGAATGCCCAGCTGATGGCTGTTCAGGTTGGTGTTTCGGAGGGCGTCTAATAGAGGAAAAAGCATCTGCTCAATATTGCAATAGAAAACATTTTGTAGGGAAGAGTTTTGCGCTGCCGTCAGACTCATCATTGTATTGATCGTCACTTTTAATTCTGAACAGCATTTTTCCAGATGACGGATGTACTCCGCCTGTGAACTCAGTCTATGATCATTCTTGACTTGTTCGGTAATATCGGTGTGAACGATGTAGACAAGCTCGTTATTGCTGAATACACACATTCTGTCATAAACAGGCTTTATCTCCTCTGTGATGGTTTCATAACAGTCGATGTTAAAAGAGCCGCCGTAACGTGCTACCTTCCTAAACCGGTCGATCTCCCCCAACTCTTCAAAATTGGGAGCATAGAATAAGATACTTTTTCCAAATAAAGACTTATGAATATGCTCCGGATCATAAAAAAACCGAAGAAAATCAGGTGTGTAATTCACGGTATTCAAGTCTTTGTCTAAAATCAGGACTCGGTTGTCCTGAATATCACAGGAATCGGGCTGAATGCCACTTTCAACAAGAAAATCGTTCTTGTCTAAGGTGCAGAAACCACCATTCAACGGGCTGCTCATTCTTACAATCTCCCCTTAAAACGTGGTATATGTTTGAAAATAGTCATTATTTATCGTTAATTGTAAATTCTGAAAACACCTAATTCAATACTGGTTTTATCCTAGTCTTGAATGAAAATATTGAATAGATTACGGCTATCTAAATAATAAGCAAGATACCTGGTTTATACCTGATTTAACGGGTATTTAACTAGCATTGTCGCTGAGTGATATCCGGACTTAAAATAGTTCATGTCAGAGGTATTTTATTATATTAACCTCATGAAAAAGTAAAGGAAACGGAGGTTTTACTATGGAAGCAATGATTAGGCTGAACAAACATTTGCGTGAAAGGCCCAGCGAGTTGATGAACTTGAAAAAATCGGGGACGAAGATTGTGGGCTACGCTGCCGGAGGGTTTGCTCCCTTGGAAATGATCTATGCCGCCGGCGCTGTGCCTGTTTGTCTGGGAATGGGCGGTGACCCGGAAGTGGTTACGGAATCCATGACGTATACGCCAATCTTTCTGTGTACCTACTGCCGGAGCCAGATTGCTTACTACAAGCTTGGCGAGGCTCCCTACTATCAAATCACGGACCTGTTTGTGATTCCGATCGTTGACGCCAATAATAAGCTGATTGCGGATTCTTTCTGCTACTTCACCGATGTCAACGTATTTCGATTCGGTGTTCCCCACGATAAGCGCCCAATAGATGTGGACTATTATAAGTATGGCCTAACGAACCTTAAGAAGAAACTTGAAGAGTTAACGGGCAACACGATTACAGATGAAAAGCTGAAAAAAGAGATCGAGATAGAAAATAAGCGCCGCAGTCTGCTTAAGGCCATCAGCGACCTGCGAATCGGCGCTGACCCGGTCATCAGCAGCAAAGATTACGTCGCTTTGCACCATGCGGCGTTCTATGCGGACAGAGAGATTTATCTGGAAGTACTTCAGGAAATCTATGATGAGCTTAAGGCGAAACGTGTAACGATGACTGAGAAGAAGTACTCAGGCCCCCGCATTATGTTTATCGGAAACACACTGGCTCACGGGGATGTCAGAATCCACGAAATTGTGGATACCACCAATGCTGAGATCGTGTATGAAGAATTCGCCGAAGGTATTGTTCCGTATTTGAATAACGTTGACACCTCTATAGATCCCCTGGACGGACTTGCTGACTGTTATTTTACGAAACGAATCAGAAATCCTTGGGACAGGCCTTGGGGCGACAGATTCGATTGCCTGCTGGCAAAGGCAAAGGAATTTGATTGCCAAGTCGTCATCTGGTATCAGACTCTTTATCGCGACGGTTCGGATCTCCAGTCCTGGACATATGGTAAGAAATTTAAGGAAGCCGGTCTCAATTTTGTTAAAATTGAGACGAACTATAACGCCGCTGAGAAGGGCCCCATGAGGACTCGAATCGAAACTGCCATCGAAATGCTGGGGCAGAGCGAACTTGAGGCCGCAGCGACTCTCTAAACAGTATAATAACTTGGCAAATACCCGTATTCGCCCCGGATCGAATTATGAAAGGAGACCAGTGGAAATGAATTATAATGAATTGTTTAACATGTGCGGTCTTGATGATGAATGGCAGGCACAGAACAAGGAGAGAATTGAGAAGTTCCTTTACCAAATGTATATCCGCTCTGATCAGGATATCGCCGATTCAGTTGCTTGGACCAAAAAGCAGTATGATACATCCCTCCCCAGTACCCGCCAGTTCCTGGCCGTATTAATGAAAGAGGCAATGGACTATGCGCTGGCCAGAGACGAACGGGAGATCATTATCAACTATACCCGTCCGACCATGGCCTCGCTATCCCAGGGCTTCCATGTTTGGGAGAATAGAATTAACGCTGAGCTGGGCTACAATAAGTTTTACGCCCGCGGCACTTCCATTGTTTATTTAATGATCGTTTTAGGGACCATCTTTAACAAAGCTAACTGGTGTATCGAACTGTCGGAAGATCTGGGGCAAACTGCAGGCAAAGGACATTGCTCCGAATACCAGATATGGGAAGGTGCCCTTTTCAAGGGTATGATCCCGGCACCGGATGTTGAAGTGTCCTGCGGTCTTTTCTGTGACCAGGCGCCTGAAGTTGAAGCAAAGATGGCTGTGGACTACAACTTTGATGTTGTCTTTACGGATCTGCCGGAGGACCATCCTTGGGATACCTGGCCTCATATGGATATAAACGCCATTAAATATTTATCCAAAAATACTGAAGCGGTCTACGACTATCTGCGGGAGAAGTACGGCTTCACTATGTCGGAAGACGATAAGAGCCAAGGCGTCCTGGAAGCCAACCAGTTTATCACGGCACATATGGCGATTGTCAATCTGGTTGCCACCACGGACGGTTTGCCGGTCAGCCATGCCGATATGTTTTTATCCTTCATCAGCGCAGCCATCGGTTCCGTTTATAAGGATGAGGTTCTCGCAGCTATGAAACAGATGCAGAAGGATATTCGTAAGCGGATCAGAGAGGAAAGCTTTATCGTTCCGCCCGGAGCACCGCGCGCGTATGGGACTTTCGTTGCCGTAGCGGATATGCGCTTCTATCATCAGGTTGAGGAAGCAGGAATTCACCTGACGCACGTCTGGTTTGAACCTATACCACCTGAAGTATTCAGCACTCCCCCTGCCTCCGATATTCCGCGTGAACAGGGTTATGAGATGATTTTCCGTTTCCAAGGCCTGGGCGACCTCTGCGGCTCCTCAATAAAGCAAGCGCGATTCGCTGTCGAAAATTTCAACCTGGACGGATTGATGATTTTTGAGACGATGTTCTGCCGCCCTCTGTGTCTGCCGTCAGTCCAGATTAAGGACTATGTCCAGAAACACTGCAACAATATTCCCGTTATGCGTCTTGAACTGGATGCTTAC
Organism: Dehalobacter sp. DCM; assembly: GCF_024972775.1. Classification (NCBI taxonomy): domain Bacteria; kingdom Bacillati; phylum Bacillota; class Clostridia; order Eubacteriales; family Desulfitobacteriaceae; genus Dehalobacter; species Dehalobacter sp. DCM. The sequence goes on from NZ_CP092282.1 coordinate 1,734,164, forward strand.
GACAGCCGCAACTATACGCCGGAACAATACCGTACGCGTCTGGAATCCTTTGCTGAGGTTATGAGAATGCGGAAGGCCATGAAAGAAATATCCGCCATATAATCGGACTGTCTGCTTGAGTGACTGATAAATAGGCTGCCTGCCTGATGCTAGGCCTGCAGCTGCAATGAAAAATCCATGTCATGGGACAGTTCCGGCTGTGCCGGGTCTGTCCCAGACAAAACAGAGGTGAATTATATAATGTTAGTAGCAGGTGTTGATGTTGGCGCCGCGACTGCGAAAACTGCCATTGTCTTGGATGGCAAGCTTATTTCGTGGGCAGTTCAGCCTACCGGCGACTATGTTGAAAAAGCAGCAATGGAAGTAACTCAAACTGCGCTGGCGAAAGCCGGGTACACGATGAACGATATTGACCAATGCTGCTCCACCGGATATGGCCGCCGTGCGGTGTATTTTTCCCAGAAAGCGATTTCAGAGATTATCTGTCACGCGAAAGGCGTCAACTACTCTTATCCCAACGTTCGCACCATTATTGATATCGGCGGCCAGGACTCCAAGGTTATCTCTGTTAACAGTAACGGTACTGTTGCCGACTTTGTAATGAACGATAAATGTGCTGCCGGTACCGGCCGTTTCCTTGAAGTTATGGCCGACGTTATGCGCCTCTGCATTGACCAAATGGGGCCTGAGGCTAAAAAAAGCAATAAACCGGCTCTGATCAACAGTACCTGCACCATCTTTGCCGAATCCGAAATGGTCTCTCTGCGGGCTCAGAAGACTCCCCGTGAGGATATTATCGCCGGCCTGCATCGTGCCGTCTCCCGCCGCGTAGGCATTCTCGGCAGACAGGTTGGATATAAGGAAGACATCGCGTTTACTGGCGGTGTGGCGCTCAATACCGGGATTATCCATTTTCTTGAAGAGTTTTTGAAAACAAAGCTGGTCATTCCGAACCCGCCGCAAATCATGGGAGCCATCGGGGCGGCGCTGCTGGCCAACTCTAATGTGGGTACCTCAAATTTTGATCATGAAGAAAAGCCGGTGGAAGACCTTAATGCCAGTGCCTATGTTTAGAGGAGGTAAACGATGTCAAATTTGAAAGTTACTCAAAATATCGCGGATATGTGCCTAGAGTGCGGCTTGTGCATGGATGCCTGTGCATTTTTGCCCAAGGTGTGCGATAATCCGAAAGTACTGGCTGAAGAGATGCTGGCCGGTCGTTATGTTGCCAAGACTGAAGTACCCTATTTGTGCAATATGTGCAGTAAATGCGCTACGGTCTGTCCTGAAAGCTTAGATATCGGCAACATGATCCAGGAGATCCGTATTCAGTTCTTTGCGGAAGATCTGCCGTTGCCCGGTAATATTAAGTATGTAAAAAACCAGCAGAAATTTGTTTCTTCGGAACAATTCTTTCTGGCTAAGCCGGCACCTTCCGGCAATACGAAAAGGATGTTTTTCCCCGGCTGCCATTTAGCCGGTTACTCCGCGGAATTGGTGGACGCAGCCTGGAGATGGCTGAATCAGCACGATCAGGATTGCGGCTTGTTGCTGACCTGCTGCGGCGCACCAAGCTATGATACGGGTGATAAAGAAACGTATGAAAAGATAGTTGCGCAAGTTAAAGACGCCATGGCTTCTTTCCGCGCCGAAAAATTAATTACAGCTTGTTCTAACTGCACAGTTCACTTCCGCGATTTTACCGATGTGTCAACCGTTAGTATTTACGAGGTAATGGACGAGAATTGGGATAACCCTGCCAGAGATGCCGGAAATTGGGTCATGCACGATCCCTGCAAATCGCGGACTTTTCCAGAAATGCAGCAGGCTGTCCGTTCGTTACTGGCCAAAGCCGGGTGTCAAGTCCAAGAACCAGCGGACAGCGGTGCGGATGCCAAATGCTGCGGTATGGGCGGACTGGTTGCCTACACCGATGCGGACTGGGCGTGTAAATTAGCCAAGGAGCGGGCTGACGAACTGGGAGGCGACCTGGTTACTTACTGCGCCAGCTGCCGGCAGGCCATGCGCCCCTATGATCGCTACGGTTTGCACGTACTGGATCTGCTGTTTACTGCGGATTTGGACGATGCAAAAAAAGCTGAAGCGCATGGGGCTGCCGATGCGAAGAAGAGTCAATTAAAGACACGTGAATTACTATCTAACTAATTGTTTTTAGGAGGAATATGGATGAGCTACGATAATATTGTGCTTTATATCGGAGATGACGTTAAGTCGGTAATGGAACAGAACGGCGTCCGCGAAGATGAAGTGAAAATGGTAGTGGGTGCTGCCGAGGAGAGCGGCCTTAAACTTAAGGAAGAGGAAGGAAACCGTTTTCTGGCCAAGCTCAAAATTGCCGATGTCTATTATTACGCCGAATATGAGCCGGAAGGCGACGGCTTTAGAATTATTGATGCCTACTGGCATAAAACATTTGTAACGGGGTGGTAACATGAAGAAATATATATGCAATAAATGCGGGGCTACACTTGAGATTCTTGATTTAGACACAAAGTATCTGGAATTTGACGGTATGCAGGAAGGTTATGCCTGCGATACCTGCAATGAATGGTGGTTTAGTTCTAAGATTTCTAAAGTCATCGTCAAGGGTGAAGGCGACTGCGAGGCTAAGATGGAATAATAGCAGTCCATAAAGAGAACATAATGGCCGGCAAGAGGGACCCCCTCTTACCGGCCATATTACCCATTCTATGCTGGGCACCGATCTCACCAAGATGCATTCATTAGACACGCCGAAACATAAAGGAGAAGCTTATGACGAATCAGATACTTGCCGGCAGACGCAGCCTTTGTCCCATCTGTTTAACACAACTGGATGCAGCGGTCGTGCAACGTGGGGAAGATGTTTTTCTTGAAAAAACCTGTCCGGAACATGGTTTCTTTTCAACGATTATCTGGCGCGGAGATACCCCGTCCTGGACGAACTGGAATTCACCAGACGAGCCGCACAGCCCACCCAAGCATCACACCCAAAAAGAGAAGGGATGCCCGCTGGACTGCGGTCTCTGTCCTGATCATACCGCACATACCTGCACGATACTCTTCGAGGTTACGGAACGCTGTAATCTCGGCTGTCCGGTTTGTTTTGCCCATTCAGGGGAATTATCCGTCCCGGATATCGCGTTGGGTCAAGTAAAAAAGGTTTTTCAAGGGATTATTGCAGCCGGAGGACCTTATCCGCTGCAGCTGTCAGGCGGCGAGCCCACAGTCCGAGATGATCTTCCGAAGATTGTAGCACTGGCCAAAGAGCTGGGTTTCCCGCATGTTCAGATCAATACCAACGGTCTGAGAATCGCTGAAAATATTAGCTATCTTCATTCCTTGAAGGAGGCTGGCACCGATCTCATCTATTTACAGATGGACGGCACGGATGATGGTGTTTACCGGCAGATACGCGGACGAGCATTAGCCGATGTTAAGCGGAAGGCGTTGGAAAACTGCACTGCTGTCCGTATCGGTGTTCAGCTGGTTCCCACAATGATCCGCGGCGTCAATGACCATCAACTGGGAGCAATTGTCGAGCTGGCCAAAGAGTTTATGCCCACGGTCAAGGGAATCCATTTTCAGCCGGTAAGTTATTTCGGCCGTTTTTTACCCATGCCTTCCAATGAGACTCGTATGACTATACCGGATGTTCTGCATGGTCTGGAGGTCCAGACCGGCGGTGAACTTAAGGCCGAACACTATCTGCCTCGGCGTAAGCATGATGCGCATTGCGGATTTTCTGCTTTCTATATCTTGGGGGAAGACGGTGTTCTTCGTTCCGCCACCCATTTCTACCCTGCCAAGCCGGCATCCAAACGATCGGAGATGACCCCGGCTGAGCATGTAAGGAAATTCATCACCAGCCACAGCCGTTTTATCGAAGACGATCCCAGTGAATGTGAATGTATGCGGACAGCACGGTTGAATAAGGCTTTGGCCCGTGCTCAGAAGTATAGTTTGTCCATTTCCGGCATGCCCTTTATGGATGCCTGGACTATCGACTTGGAACGCCTAAAAAACTGCTGTGTCCATGTCGCGCGTCCTGACGGACGGATCATACCTTTCTGCGCCAATTATCTTACGAATAGGGAGGGTGTAAAACTCTATGATTAATGACGAAATAAGAATCGACGTAGCTATGCAGTTAAACTGTCTCAATTGCACGGTGTAGCCTGATCGCAGATCCTTCCTTATCCTATACTGAAGCTGCAGAATATCAACAACAGGAGGCTGCTATCATGAATAGTATAGAGGCTGAAGTCCTTCGGAACATCGGCAATATGACTTTGGAAGACTATCAACTGAAGTGTTTGCGCGAGATGATCCATTATGCCAAAGAAAACTCCCTATTTTACCGTACGTTGCTTGCGGACGCACCAGAACTAAATACGCTGGCTGATTTGCAGAAAATACCGTTTACTACCCATACCGATTTACGCAGCGTTCCTTATAAGATGCTTTGTGTTTCCCTCTCCGGTGTAGCCCGGGTATTTGCCCACTTTACCACCGGAACCTTAGGGGAACCTAAGAAAATATTCTTTTCCGAAAACGACGTTGAATGCATCGTACGCTCGATGGCTGCCATCACCGCGAACGTGATTGAAGGCGCGGGTATGGCTATTCCCGGTGCTAAGGTGGCTATTTACCTGCCCAACGTCGGACAGCCGCTGTCCATGGCGGAAATGATCGCTCGGGGTACTACCCTGATTGGCGGCGTACCTTTTATCGGTTCCTGCAAAGATAGAACCGAAAACCAGATTAATGAAATCGTGGAAAACCGTCCTCAGGTATTAATGGGTTCCGCTTTCCGCATTTGGCGCATTACACAGGTGGGAAGGGAAAGCTGTGATCTGCGCCAGGCTGGTGTGAAAGCGGTATTTATCACTTCCGAGTATCTTTCTTCGACCATGCGGACCCGATTGGAGAAGGCCTGGGGAGCCGAGGTGTTCCATCATTATGGTATGACGGAGCCGGGCTTTGCCATTGCCATCGAATGCGGCTGCCATACCGGTTTTCACTATAACGAAAGCGACTTGTATTTCGAGGTTGTTGATCCGGAAACCGGTACGCCGCTGGGTGACGGCGAAGAAGGGGAACTGGTCTTTACCTCTCTTCGCCGGGAGGCTATGCCGCTGATCCGATACCGAACCGGTGATATCGCCTCAATCACTCGGAAACCCTGCTCTTGCGGAACGACACTTTCACGGATAGGGACGTTGACCAAGAAGATAGGACTGACCTATCGTCTGGAATCCGGCGAGGAAATCTATTCCTCATTGTTTGACGAAGCTCTTTATGAATTGGATGAATTGATCGATTACCGGCTTTGGCTAAACAGTGAGAACGGCCGGGACCATCTGCACTGCGTTACCGAGATGCTCGGCAGCGACCCTTCGTATAGCGACCGGGTGCGTCGGCAGCTGCTAACCGTTCCAGCCGTCGCCAATGCAATACAAGCGCGCTTGATGTCCGAGCCCTCGGTAGAAATCGCTCCGCGGGAGACACTGCGGCGGGGCGGACGCGGCATGAAAAGGAAGATTGTCGATACACGATTTGAAGAAGGGGCGGAAGCAAATGGTTGAAATCTTAATCATCGGAGTAAATCCTCCCTGCCCACGCTGCGACTTGATAAGCCAACGCGTGGAGGAAATTTTATCCGAAAACAACTTTGATGAAATCGAGGTCACCCATCTGTCCTACGACCAGGCGGAAGCAATCGCTTTTGCGGCGAAGAAAGGACTTAAGGTGGGAACTGCCAAACACGTCGCAACCGAAGCCGGTCTGACTATTGATAGCGTAGCAGTAAATAGTTGCTGCAATGCGAAAAAAAGGGAAGAGGGTGAAAACACCCGGCCTGCGGAACTATGGACGCCGGAACTGGATCAACTATTAGCTGTTTACGAATATGAGGCTGAAAATGTTGGGTACCTGATGACTCCCGTATTAGCCGTTAACGGACAAGTCAAGCATCATGGCAGCGTACCCTGCAAATGCAAGATTGAAGGGTGGATCAAAGAAGCGCAATGAACGAACAAGAGATACATCAATTAGTAAGCGAACGCTACGGAGCCCACGCTAAAGGTGATGCCCCGGCTAAAACCGGGAACCTGCTGGACATGGAGGGGCGTACCCAAGCGAAAGCCATTGGCTATACGGAGGAGGACCTGGCCGGAGTTCCGGAAGGCGCGGATCTGTGTCTGGGGTGCGGCGCCCCCTTGTTTTTTTTGTCACTGAAAGAGGGAGATACCGTGCTTGATTTGGGCAGTGGCGGCGGCATTGATTGTTTTGTCGCAGCCAGGAGGGTTGGGAAAAGCGGCAAGGTTATTGGGATTGACCTGACGCCAGAGATGGTGAAGAAAGCCCGTAAGAACGCAGGAGAAGGCGGTTATACCAATGTGGAGTTTATCCTGGGCGAGGTGGAAAATCTGCCTTTAGCGGATAAAAGCGTCGACGCCATTATATCCAATTGCGTCCTCAATCTGGTTCCGGATAAAGCAAAAGCATACGCCGAAGCGGTCCGGGTACTTCGTTTGGGCGGAAGCATCTGTCTGTCCGACATCGTAACAGTGGGCAGAACCTCCCGCAAGCTGCGTTCTTTGCCCAAAGCATATGCCGCCTGCTTGTCCGGAGCCATTCCCAAACAGGAATATCTCTCTTTGATGGAGCAGGCTGGTTTTACGGATATTACGGTGGCGCAGGAGAAGAAATGGCCTTTCTTCAATAATTTCGCCTCGATTCAGGTGACAGCATGCTTAAAATAGACATGATCGTACCCGAGCCGCTCTGCCCGTCCTCTGACCTGCTCAAGCGCAGGATAAACGATATTATCGCCCTTAATTTTGCCGCTGAGGAAATTGACTTCGCCATCACTGTCTGTGACAATGTCAGCGTCTGTACTCCGGAAAAGGTAGCGGAACTGGCAGGGCATGAATCTGAGCTTGAAGTCGTAAGCAGAATACTGCAGCGCAGACGCGATACCTTAGAAGAGGTTTTCCATGCGGCTGAACTTTGGAGTCAGGAACTTGAAACAGCAAGGGAACCTTTACGCGAGGCCGCGGAAGGGCTGTCTTTGCTGATGACGCCGGTACTTAAAATGCGTGAGGAACTAAAGTGTCACGGCAAGTGTCCTAAACCCTGTGAATTAAACAATTGGATTAAGGCCAGTTTATAAAAACATGGCTCGGATAACAAAGAAAAAATGAAAAAAGGAACTTGGCCAATGAAAAAAGTACTGAAATGAAGAGAATACTGATCTGCAATATGAATCCGGCCAGCGAAGGTTTTTTTGTACCGCTGATCCACGGCATGTTGAAAAGCTTCTGTGACCAATATGAAGAGCTGCGTCAGAATCTTGTCTGGATGGATCCGGTAATGCTTCCCCTTGCACTCTCTGATCTTGACGCCCAATATGATCTTCGCTCCGTTGATGTGCTTGGTCTGAGTTGCTATCAATGGAATTATGCCTACCAGTATGAGCTGGCTGCCAGGGTTAAAACAGTTAATCCTTCCTGTACGGTAGTCGCCGGCGGGCCGCAGGTGGAATGGCGCGACCCCGACTATTTTACAAGGCACCCGTTTATTGATTTTGCCGTACCTGCCGAAGGAGAAGCGCCTTTTCGGGATATCCTTTGTGCTCTACTGCAGGACTTCAAGGAGCTGGACGGTATTCAAGGCACCTTGGTCAATCCGGCGCTGGGCCGGTATCCCTATCGGGTGGCGGTGTCTCTGAATCTGGAAACAAAACCCAGTCCGTGGCTGTCCATGAAAGACTTCTGGCGCCGTTATTTCAAAAAAAATGCCTACTATCATCTTGCGGCGGCGATTGAAACGTCCCGGGGCTGCCCGTATACCTGCGCCTACTGTGACTGGGGCAGCAAGACCAACCTGTGGATGCGCAAGGTCCCGGATGAGGTCGCCAAGGCGGAAATAGCCTTCATTTTGGGTGAGTTGAAACCGTGGTTTATGTTTTGGACTGATTCCAATCTGGGAATTTTTAAGCGTGATAAGCAACTGGCCAATTTATTTGCCGAGACAAAAAAAACCAGCGGTTTTCCAAAGTGGCTTTATTACAACAACAATAAGAACAGCTGGCAGATAAATCGGGATATTGCTGTGGCCTTTCGTCAGGCAGGTCTCCTGACAAAATATGTTCTCTCCCTGCAGCATCTGGACAAGGAAGTGCTGGCGGCAATCGGACGCAAGAATCTGCCTGATGATCAGCTGAAAGAGCTCGTCAAGGAACTCTACCGCATCGATTATCCGATTTTTACCCAGCTCATCACCGGCTGTCCCGGGGATACCTTTGCGAAATGGCTGGAGTGTTTTGCCAAGCTGATGGAGATGGGAGTTCACGCCGAGTATCGGGCATATCCCTTCAGCCTGCTGCCCAATTCCCGGGCAGGAAGTCCGGAATACCTGGAGGAATGGGGGATTAGGTGGATTGAACGCCCGGATTTTGTCGCCTATTATTTCTTAAAGGACAGTTCGCTTAATTGGGCGCTTTCCTCTAGCCGCTATGTGGTGGAGACTTCTTCCTATAACCGGGAGGAATATAAAAAAATGTGGCTGTTGTGCTGGATGATTCAAGCACTGCATGATCATGGGATTACCCGGCTCATCGCCATTGCGCTGCATCATGGGGGGCGGATGAGTTACCGGGATTTCTACCGGCTGCTCTACGGCTGGTTTTATGAAACAGAAACCATGCGCTTCTTCTCCCAACGTGTTATTGACCATATCGAGACCTGGCTGACAGCCCCGAAGGCCTCTTTACTTAAGTACAATGAAGCGTTGGACGGCATGACTGAGCCCGAGGAGGACTTGGTGCTTCACATCCTGGAGCACGTAGATTTGTTTTTTCTTGAATTGGGGAAGGTGCTGCAAGATATCTGTCCGCCCGATTTGTTGGCTTATCAGCGGGATATCCTCTTCAAACAGGATTTTTCTCCGGATACGGACTGTGAACTGGAGCTGCCCCGCCGCTGGACGGAGTATTTTGAGCGCTTTGAGAAAGACTCTTTTACTGCTCTGGGCTGGCCTGAAGAAGACGATCTAAGGATTCGCTGCCAGATAGATCTCTCTGTTTTGTCTTTCCCGGTCCCGGTTTGGTACAAGTCAACGGACGGCAAGCGCCGTGTTAAAGCATATTATGACCAGATCGTTCAGCATAACGTACCGGGACGCCGGAGAACGATCTTTAAGATAACAAGGCTTGTTCTCAGAGAACAAGGCTAAGTCAGATGTAGTCTGGTCAGGGTCAGCAATATGCCTTTGTCTGATTCCTGTTCTTGTAACAATCCATTAATCGGTTATTCCGACCATATCTTGCAGGTCTTCATTAGTTAAAATATGCCCAGACAGATAATCACCTATGCCAATAATTCTTGTGTTGATGCGCTGTCTTTCAATTAATCTATCGCTCCTCACATTATTCTTAGAAAAAAACATAAACAATATAGGCTGTTCGTTAGGCCTTTATTGAGCATGATATAAATACCTATTACTGCCTGGTATTTAACAGGCATTGCATAATGTTGTTCAATAATTTATTTTTTAAACAGGTTTAAGTGTTCATTAAATAAAGGGAGGTAAAAATAATGGGAGTAGACGGGTCTTACTATGCTGATATCAAAACTCCGATTGGAGTGAAGTCAGGTACGCTGACTCTGATTACAAACGGAGAAAAACTGGACGGTAATATGACCGATACAGACGGACATGTGGCTAATTTCCATGAAGGTGCTTGGGTCAAAGGAAACGAATTCAGCTGCGAGTTTAAAATGAAAGTACCTTTCAGCAGTGTTTTGGTTGTACTTAATTGCAGGATTGAAGGCGACAAATGTCTTGGCACAGCGAAGACGCCCTTTGGTCTCCTGGATGTTGATGGGACAAGAGTATAAGAATAAAATAAAGACAAGTAACAATAAAGGCCTGCAAAAAAAGCAGGCCTTTGTTGTTACTTGTTTTTTCTTCACGCGCCATATTATTTTCTTACTTATTTTGTTAAGAGTGAGGACCTTAAATTATTAGAGGTATTTTTAATATTGAGCTTCTTTCGGATATTCGATCGATGGAAATCGATGGTTTTACAGGATAAACAGAGAATATCGGAAATCTCCTTGGTTGTTTTTCCCATTCGTATAAATTCGGCAATTTGAATTTCTCTATGAGTCAGATTACAGTTATCGGTTTCTAGCCACGTACAAATAGGTTTCATAATTGATTTTAGATTCGATTCCAAAACATTCATTGTCTTGAGCTGACGTTCAGTGAGGTGACTGCATTTTAGTAAATCTAATAAGGGGAAGACCATTTCTTCCATGTTGAGGTAATAAAATTTTTGGACCTCCTCCGATTTTTCATTTATTTTGTTTAAAAGCACGTCCAGTGTTACTTTTAGATTATTATAATCTTCAGTCAGCTGATTCAATTTTTTCTCTTGATTATCATAAATTTCCTTGATTTCCACAAGATTAGTGATATCCGTTCCCACAAGAACCGTATGAGTTTCAAAGCGTTTAATTCTTAAGTTGACAAAAATGGAATCCTTATTGACGGGAGACTTAACTAAATATTCATCACATCTGAAAATTTCAACGGGTGCAGAAAAATTTATCATGCGGTCATATGTCATTGGTTCTTTTAATTCCGGGATATAAAAAAAAATGTCTTTTCCAAGCAGCTTGTTTTTATAAACAGAATGATCCTTAAGAGTTTTGATACAGGCACTGTTGATATCTGTTAAGCGAAGGTCATTGTTAAAAATTAAAAAATAGTCGCTGGATAACTCCATACTGCGTCCGCAAGGGTTCTCACAATGCAGGATATCACATTGTCCGGTTTGCTGAAATTGGCAATTCATAATCGTATGATACCTCCTTCGTGGACAAGCGTATTATAAATAGTATGAATAATTAAATTATACACGGATTATTCTTCAAATAAAACAATTAGTAGGATTTTGACCAATTATTGAAATAGATCATAGTATGTTACTTCAAAATATAAATTACGAACCACTGGTATTCAATACGAGTTTTATACTAGGATAGCATTCTATTAATCCCTTCACAATGACCAAATAATAGGTCTGGGTGGCTCAGTTTCAGCGCCGAGCAACGCTATTTATTACTGGGATAATAACAGGAATTACACGTGAATTAACAGGTATTGCTGCCTTAACAACTCCCTTTTAAAATTTTATTAAAATCAGGGCTATTATCGAAAGGTGCCCGAAAAAACCAAATAACTATATTGTTTTATTTGGAATAAATGCGTTATTTGAAGGGAGATAAGGTATGTTGATGAAACAGAGGAAGAATCGTCTGGAGGACGCATTGCCAAAATTCTCAGATTATCTCAGAAAATGGGCGAAAGAAAGGCCTGAACATACGGCGTTCATTTACAGAGATTCCGCAATAACCTATCACGAATTCATGAAAAAATCAGAGACGATGGCTAAATATCTCCTGAAAATTGGCGTTGGCCATGGGGATAGGCTGGCTTACATCATGACGGGGCGGCCGGAATTTTTTGTTTTTTACATGGCAGCGTCTATGGTGGGAGCGATTGTTGTGGGGTTAAGCACCCGCAATCCCGTCCAGGAAATGCTATATATTTTGGAAAATGCGCAGCCGAGTCATATTTTATGTCTGGATTCATTAGGAGAGGATAGATATCAGGAAAGGTTAGCCAAAGTTTTCGCACAATATCCCTTTTACGGCCAGATTTGGCTTGTGGAGGGATGTCGGGAATTACCGCAAGCGCATTCGTTTGAAGACATTATGAGTCAAAACTATGATGATTTTGCAGACGCTTTGGCTGAGAGGGAAAAGCAGGTTGGGTCTGACGACGGGCTCATTATCGTCTATACATCCGGCAGCACCGGCCGCTCGAAGGGGGCGCTGCTCACCCATCGTAATGTGATCAGTTCAGCATTGGTTCAGCTCCAGGAATTTGGAGCGCCTACGGGCTGTACACCGGCGGATATTTTCCAGCATCAGGTTCCGGTGAATCATGTCAGCGGGGCAATAGAATGGGGAGCAACCCCCATCATCGGAGGCTGTACTCAGGTGTTGACCGACGGATTCAAGGCGAAAGAGGTTCTGGAAAATACAGAAAAATATAAGGCTACCATCTTGGCTGGAGTACCTACGATGTGGACGATGATGTTTAACCTACCTGACTTTATGGAGTATGACCTTTCTTCCGTCCGTTTCTGCTTGGTTTCAGGGGCGATGGTTTCCAAAAAAATTGTTCAGGGAATGAAAGAGATTTCTCCTTATTGTTGTAACGGTTTGGGAATGACCGAAACATCCGGTTTTATGACGTATTCGGATGTGGGAGCAAGTGCTGAGAATATATGTCAGACTGTAGGCAAATGTGCCCCGGAATTTGAGATGAAGATTGTCGATAAAGACGGTCAACCGCTTGCTGACGGTCTTCCGGGCGAGATTCTCTATAGAGGACCGACCGTGATGAAAGAATATTATCATGAACCTGAGCTGACGGCAGCAGCCATTGATAAGGATGGCTGGCTTTACTCGGGGGATATTGGCTTTATTGATCAGAACGGGGATTTGCGTCTGTTGGGGCGGACCAAGGATATGTACATCTGCGGAGGCTATAATGTCTATCCTGCTGAGGTGGAAGAACAAATTGCGCGATACCCGGGAGTATCCCTGGTGGCCGTGCTTCCGGTTTCTCATGAAATCATGGGAGAGGTCGGGTGTGCTTATATTGTACCCAAGCCGGGATATTCACTGGATGGGAAGGGCATTAGGGAGTATTTGAAAGACTTGCTCGCTGATTATAAAATCCCCAGAAAATATGAATTCAGGGAGTGTCTGCCGCTTACTCCTCTTGGGAAGATTGACAAAAAGAATATTATCCGGTAAGGAATTATCACGGCGTTATACCAGTATGATACGGGGATTTTCTAACAGACTAACAAGCATTGTTGTGATACCTCTTATCCGCTAGCATAGATTATGGTGATAAGGAGAGCAATGCTTGGTGGTCGATCTAAGAAATAAAAGAAAAATTTAAGTCTAAGGAGATGAGAGTTAGTACCCTGTTGAAAGACAAAGTATTTTTCCGGCATAATTTTTTGTTTTTTGCTAGACTTTTGAGAGGAAAGAGGATGTCAAATGAACACTGTGCAATTTCTTGTGTTATTTCCGGTAATTGTAGCGATTCTCTTGTTGGTTATACGGCAACAGACCTTCAGAAAACTGCTGGTAGCGGCCTCAACCGTTATCTTAACGGGCGCTTCCATCTACCTGATTGTTCAATATTTTAATAGCGGCGCTGTTTACTTTGCGTTCGGAAGCCATTTATTGGACTTGGGTATTTTCATATTGGAAGTTGTTCTGGCCGTCGTGATCGCGCTTCTCTCCCTGAAGCACAGGCAATACCTGGCTGTGTTGCTGATGCTGATTGGCGCCGCATTGACCGTCTGGTTTGAACTGACTTACGGCAATCAAATTCACACCACCTATAACTTATTTGTTGATAATCTTTCACTGATTATGGCACTGATCATCGGAATTATCGGCAGTCTGATCGCCTTATTCGCCGTAGGCTATATGAAAGATTATCATCACCATCATGAAAATATCAAAAACAGAAGTTCGTTTTTCTTTTTTATTGTGTATGTTTTCCTCGGAGCTATGTATGGTTTGGTTTTTGCCAATAATCTGATGTGGCTCTATTTCTTCTGGGAAATCACAACGTTTTGTTCTTTTTTCCTGATTGGCTACAGCAAAGATGAAACAGCCATAAAGAATGCTTTTAAAGCGTTGAAAATGAATCTTTTGGGCGGGGTAGGCTTTTCCGGCGCGATCATTTTGCTGTTTACGCAGGCGCATACCGTTGAATTAAATCAACTTTCCGGTTTGGCCTCAACCGTTGTCTTATTGCCGGTAGCGCTGTTGGCCTTCGCCGGCCTTACCAAATCAGCCCAAATGCCGTTTTCTTCCTGGCTCCTAGGCGCCATGGTTGCTCCGACGCCGGTGTCGGCCTTGCTGCATTCCAGTACCATGGTGAAAGCCGGTGTCTATCTGATCATCAGACTGTCTCCCGTCTTCGCTTTTGTGGATGGCGGTTCAATGGTAGGTCTGTTTGTAGCTCTGGTCGGAGCAGTGACCTTCCTCCTGACGTCGTGTATGGCCATATCCCAGGTGGATGCGAAGCGCGTTTTGGCGTATTCGACCATCGCCAATTTAGGGTTAATTGTTGTTTGTGCCGGGATCGGAACGTATGAACTTGTTTGGGCTGCAATTATGCTTGTTATTTTCCATGCCATCGCCAAATCACTGCTTTTCTTGTCTGTGGGTACGGTCGAGCATCATCTCGGTGGCCGCGTTATCGAATTAATGGATGGTCTGATTACCAAGATGCCAAAAGTTGCAATTGGGATGGTGATCGGCATTGCGGGAATGTTCCTGGCGCCTTTTGGTATGCTGATCAGCAAATGGGCAGCCATTGAAGGGCTCGTTGCAGCCAATCCGATCTTGACAGTTTTTGTCGCTTTTGGCAGTGCAGCAACACTTTTCTTCTGGACCAAATGGCTGGGCAAACTGATTATGATTAAAGAAAAACCCGCAGATTTTACAGCCAAAGTCCCTGGGACGGAAGCCTTTACTTTAGGGTCCTTGGCTATCCTGACGGTTGCTATCTGCCTGTTGTTTCCACTCATCTCCAAATATTCCCTGGAACCTTTTATTGCTTCTGTTTACGGTCAAACCTACCTGCTCAGCCAAAGCAATGTTGCTATTCTTCTCATGATGATGGTCCTTGTACTTGTGCTGCCGCTGCGATTGCTGACCTATCGGGGCTTGAATTATAAACCGCAATATTTAGCAGGAACGAACGTAAAAGAAAAAGAAAAATTTTATGGCTCACTGGGCGTAACCCAGGAAGTGAGCATGAAGAGCTTATATTTGAACACTATTTTTGGAGAAGCTAAACTCTTTCCTCTCGGTGTTGCTGCCTGCATTATTTTGATTGTCGTCATGATTGGAGTGGTAATGTTATGAGTGAATTGAGTACCTGGATTACTGTCAATGGGTTGAGTACCTGGATTGCAGTCATTCTCTATATTGTGCTTGCCCCGGTTCTGGGAGGGTTGATTGCCGGAATTGACCGCATTATCAGCGCCAGAATGCAGGGGAGGGTCGGACCCCCACTGCTTCAGCCTTTTTATGATGTATTCAAGTTAAGAAATAAACAAAACATGGTTGTCAATAAACACCAAAAATTCTACATTTTATGCTTCTTAATCTTTGTCATCATTACGGGGTCTATATTCTTTGCAGGCGGAGACCTGCTCCTGGCGATCTTTGCCTTGACTCTGGCCAGCATCTTCCTGATCATCGCCGCCTATTCCACCAATTCTCCGTATGCCTATATCGGTGCGGAACGGGAAATGCTGCAAATGATGGCGTATGAGCCGATGGTGATTCTGAGTGTCGTCGGGATGTATATGGTTACGAAGAGCTTTAACTCTCTGGATATTGCACTTTATGATCAACCGCTGCTTTTCAGCCTGCCGGGAATTTTTCTAGGATTTCTATTTATATTGACGATCAAATTCAGAAAATCGCCTTTTGATATTTCCATGTCGCATCACGCGCATCAGGAAATCGTCCGCGGTGTGATTACGGAGTTTTCGGGAAGTGAACTGGCTATGGTGGAAATCGCGCATTGGTATGAAAATGTGTTTTTGCTCGGAATGGTCTGTCTGTTCTTTGCTTCCAGCCCGGTAATAGGCATCGTCTTGGCGTTGGTAGTATACTTTCTGGAAATCTTCATTGATAACAACAGTTCCCGCCTAAAGTGGCAGTTCACTCTGGGAAGTGCCTGGATTGTTGCTTTAGTCCTGGGAGTGGGTAATATTGCTTATCTGGCGTTCAGATAGCAGGTAAGCTGACTTAAATCTCTTCGGATGTGAATTTTGCAATAGGGGTGGAATCTATGTCTTATTTGCCTAAGTCTCCTTGGCTGGTGCATTACGATGCGTCCAGCTGTAACGGCTGCGATATTGAAGTACTGGCGTGTTTGACACCGCTTTATGATGTAGAACGATTTGGTGTCTTGAATATTGGCAATCCCAAACATGCCGACATCTTTGTGGTAACCGGTTCTGTTAATGAACAGAATAAATCCGTGATTCAAAACATCTACGACCAAATGGCAGACCCTAAAGTCGTCGTAGCCGTCGGTGCCTGTGCCGCTTCGGGAGGAATATTCCGGGAATGTTACAATGTTTCCGGCGGGATTGATAAAATAATCCCTGTCGATGTCTATGTTCCCGGATGCGCGGCCCGGCCTGAAGCGATTATTGACGGGGTTGTCCAGGCATTAGACGTTCTAGAAAAAAAATATCAACAGATGAGGAAGGTGGGGAGTTAAATGGCTGAATATACGTATTTTCCAGCGTTACCGGCGGATATTGTCGACCAGGCTGCCGGGTATGCCAGAAAGGGGTACCGCCTGATTCAGATTCATTGTACCAATACACCGCAGGAAATGTTTATTATTTACACCTTTGAAAAAGAAGATTTAACCTGTGAGAGCCTAAGAATGGAGGTTCAGGTGGGGGATACCGTTCCCAGTATCAGCGGTGATTTCTTTGGCGCATTTCTCTATGAGAATGAAATACATGACCTTTACGGCGTAAATTTCAGTGGAATGGCTGTGGACTTCAAAGGAACTTTCTATGAAACAGCTGTTAAACAGGCTTTTAGCATGACAAATACGGAAAACAACATTTAGGAGAGGGTTGGTCATATGGGCGAACGTACAATTATACCTTTTGGTCCCCAGCATCCGGTACTGCCTGAACCGCTGCATCTGGACCTGATCATGGAAGATGAGAAAGTCGTTGGGGCAGTCCCTTCGATTGGTTTTGTGCATAGGGGTTTAGAGAAACTGGTCGAAAAAAGAGATTTTCATGAAATGATGTATGTTATAGAGCGGATTTGCGGGATATGCAGTTTTATCCATGGACAAGGATATTGCCAGACTATTGAGGCGATAATGGGAGTGGAAATCCCGGACCGCGCAAAATACCTGCGAACCATTTGGGCAGAACTTTCCCGTGTTCACAGTCATCTTCTCTGGCTGGGACTAATGGCAGATGCCTTTGGTTTTGAAAGTCTTTTCATGCATTGCTGGCGGGTGAGGGAGAAAATACTCGATATATTTGAAGAGACGACAGGTGGTCGCGTAATCTTCAGTGTCTGCAAAGTGGGGGGCGTCTGGAAAGATATTAATAATGCCACTTTGACAAGAATCGTCAGTACGCTGCACGTTGTAGAAAAGGAAACCAAAGAATTGGCTAAGGTTTTTATCAAAGATTACACGGTGCAAAAACGTACGCGAGGTGTAGGCGTTCTTACTTACAAGGAAGCGTTTGATTTAGGTGCTGTCGGACCGACCTTAAGGGGCAGCGGTGTTCGGCAGGATTTGCGTCAATTGGGTTATGCCGCATACGGTGAATTGGATTTCGAGCCTGTCGTGGAGATAGACGGCGATTGCTACGCCCGTACAGTGGTCCGTGTCCGGGAAGTATTTCAATCTTTTGATTTGATTTATCAGGCTGTAGGAAAGATTCCCGACGGTGATATTGAGGTCAAAGTAAAAGGAAACCCTAACGGCGAATATCTGTCCAGGCTCGAACAGCCAAGGGGTCAGGTTATTTACTACGGCAAAGCAAACGGAACCAAGTATTTGGATAGATTTCGGGTCCGGACACCGACCTTTGCTAATATTGCACCTTTACTAAAGATGCTTCCTGGTGCCGACCTAGCAGATGTTCCCATTCTGGCGCTGACAATTGATCCCTGTATTAGCTGTACGGAAAGGTAGGGTAAACATGGCTTTAAACTTAATGGCAAAAACTGTTATGAAGAGTTTATTTAGTAAACCGGCAACAGCGATGTATCCAGTCATAAAAAATGATTTTTTTCCCAATACGCGTGGTAACATTCAACTAGATACTAATCTTTGCATATTCTGCGGAATCTGCAGCAAACGGTGTCCGACAGGAGCCATTGAAGTCAACAAATCAGATTTAAAATGGGAAATTGACCGGACTCGCTGTATTGTGTGTAATTTTTGTGTTGAAGTCTGTCCGAAAAAGTGTCTGACAACACAGCAACAGTATACTGCACCAATGACGGATATAGCTGGTAGAATAGCGACTTCCTATAAACGCGATGTTAATTTGGGAAGGTCATAAAAACAATTTACTTTTTGACGGCCTTTGCAGCTTGAGAGTCATAAAGTATCTCTCTCTCAAAGAAAGAGGGATACCATAGTGTCGGGTTATAATTCTTGCTGTTGGGCTTCAATGATGCTAGCGTTTTTTTGCTCTTTGTAAATTGAATTTGGAGGGATTTCACCTGGCACTATGGTCATTTTAAATGTCATAAAAATTTTTTATTGACAAGAGATATATAATGATATTATTATAAGCATATAAAATAATTAAATAACTGAGGATTAAATGCGAAAAAAAGGACTAGTTGAAAGAGTTTGTACTTATAATAAAGCAATATCAGAGCCGCAGCGGATGAAAATGATAAAAATCATTGGCTCTAAACCAAAACATACCATGACGGTCAGCGATATTGCCGCTATTCTTGGCATTTCGCAGCCGGCCGCAACCAACCATCTGAAAATACTGCATGCTGCAGATCTGGTAGAAAGAACACGTATTGGTACAAGTGTCTTTTATTCCCTGAACAACGACGCTGTTGCAGATTATAAACAGCTCATGGAACATGCATTTATCAAAGCTTACACGCCTTGTCCCAATAATTTTCAATGCAACGAATGTGAATATGCCGAAACCTGTTATTAACTGCGTCAGATAGTATTCATAGTGCCTTAGGTTTACAAAAAAGTGGGTAAACCAATTTTTTTAATCCCAATTATAACCATATTGTTATACTTTTATAAGTGGTAATTTTTATGCAATTATATCAAAAAAATATCAAGGAGGTTAGGTTGTTATGAGTAACTTTGACACAGAAACCATCATCGTTGGCGGCGGCGCTGCGGGGATGTCCTGCGCTTATGGGCTACGAAAGGAGAACAGTGCATATACCCTGATTTGCGACCGCATGGGCGGGCGGATCATGTATGATCCTAAGCTTGACATGAATTATGGCGCTGTTTTTTATTTTGGGAACTACCATCATATGTTGGGCTCGGGGATTTTGACACCCGGACCCGATGTTCTTCCGAGTTTGCGCCAGGGATGCTGCCATCCGGATGATCACACGCAATTCGCGGCACTCTCAGCGCACACCCTGGGGCATGCTGGCAGTCTGTTGAAGTTTCAGCGCTATATGAAGAAGAAATTCTTACCTCATTATGAAAAGTTCAAGAAAGAGTGTGAAACCCGGGAAGTCGCATCTGTTCTCAAGGACGATCCCTTCATGAGCGATCTGTTTTACAAAACAGCGGATAAGATGATTGCGGAGGTCGGTTTTCAGAAAATTGCCGATGACCTTGTGAGCCAATTTGCCCATGGGTGCACAGGTACACCAATTAAGAAGCTTTCCGCACTGGATTACCTGAATTGTGTCCAGGCGTTGGTTATGGATTTGAAGCGTTTTCGTTTTGAAGCGGATCGCATAACCCGTGAACTGTCCGAGAAAAATGGCAAAGTTGTTTTTGATATGGTGAACACCGTTGAGAAGATCGAGGGCGGCTGGCGTGTCTCTACAGCCAATGGCAACTCTTTCACAGCAAAGTATCTTGTGATGGCTACTCCCGCCGATGTAACCAGAGACTTGCTCGGCACTGTTAAGGAAGTAGAACCCTTGAAAATTAGAAATGCATCCGTATTGCATGCTTATCTAATTAAAGGGGAAATGAAAGCGCGCTACAGGAAGCACATCGTGCATATCTTTAATGATGCGATCCCCATTATTTTTACCGCGCGAAAACGTCCGGGCATCTACGAAATATTTACCGAAATACCTTTCGAGAAGCACTTTGACACGTATTTCGATGGATGGGAAGTATTGGGACATAAGTATTTTGAGCATGCGCTGTTTACAAACCCGAACTTGGTACTTCCTCAAAACCTGGCGCCCGGGTTGATCATGGCAGGCGATCATAATGGCCTGGGAATGGAGCCTGCAGCGATCAGCGGTGTGTATGCCGCCAACAAAATACTTGGCAAAACCCTGGACTAAAGCTGTATTACAGAAATCTAAACTATGAAAAAGGAGTACAGCAAAAGGAATTTATTTGCCGACAGAATCACCCGACGACTAATGGTTAGGTCTGGAACCGACGAAATAAATCAATCAGAAAATAATAATGCTCATGAAGAAATATAAGTTAAATATAATCACGGCAATGGAGGAGAAATTTAATGCGTTCAATACTCTCTTTTATCGATATTCATACGGGATGGTTTGTCTTGATTTGCATCGTTATTCTTGGGATTTTGATTGTAGCAGGTTTATGGAAATATGGTTTAGGACTTCCCTTGACAGAGAAAGAAAAAAAGATGCATTTACCCGGAGATGAATTACTGGGTGATAAAAAAGATCCAAGTATGCGGCTTCAATTAGCGATCACGATTAATGCACCCCGTGAAAAAGTTTGGCCTTATTTAGCCCAGCTTGGTCAGCGCCGGGCCGGATTCTACAGTTTCGGCGTTCTGGAAAGGCTCTTTACCTTCCATATTTATAATACCTATTCCGTTGTCGATGAGTGGCAGAATATGTATCCCGGAGAGTTTATGTTTTATCACCAGGACGGAATCGGTTCCGAGATACAGCAGGTTAAACAGGGAGAATACTTCACCTCGATTTCTGATTCCCGTAATCCGTCCAAGTTTCAAGGTGCTATTGGTTTTATTCCGCCGTTTGCGATGAAATATTTTGCCTGGACCTGGAATTTTCATCTGCTTGATGCCGGGGAAGGCAAAACCCGTTTTATCACGCGCTGTGATTGCAGCTTTGCTCCTTTTAAGGGGTGGCGTAAGTTCTTGACCATCTTCATATTAGGAACACCATCTTTCGTGATGTCCAGAAGAATGATGGAAGTTATCAAAAATTGTGCCGAAGGAAAAATAAAGGACAAACGATTTTTCAGCAGATTTGGTACATCAGCATAAAATTGTTAGCTTAATTAGATATGTTTGTATAGGAGAGAGGCGGTAAGAAGATGGCGCAAAAGCCTGTTTTCGTGCCAAAGCCAAAGGGTCTGGGGCTCAGGAACTGGATTGTCGATAAAATTGCAGCGACGCCACGCAAGTGGAATGTGATTTTAAAGTTATTCAAACTGATTGTGATTGGTAGCAAACTAACAGAGAAGCCAATAATCGGCCCACTCTACAAAAGAATCATGATGTTCAGTCCGGTCGATAAAACGTATACCTTTGGCACGGTATTAAACCTGAATGTCGATGTCAGTGATGCTACTGAATCTGTGACCGTTCCAGCGGATTTGATGAAAAAGCTTATTCGAGAAGCGACAACCATCGTCTCTGCGAATAGCTGCCTATGCAAAGATGCAATGGGCTGTGAAACCTATCCACATGATGTCTGCTGCTTGTTTTTAGGCAAAGGTTCGCTTAGTATGGTCAAACATGACGTGGGTCATGTCGTCTCCGTAGAAGAAGCCTTGGCACGGGTCGATAAGGCAGCCGAGCTGGGGCTAATTGGCCAGGCCTTATGGGTGGAACTTGAACAGTATGTCTGGGGTGTAAATTGTGAGGACCTGGACAAATTTATTGAAGTGTGTTTTTGCTGTCCTTGCTGTTGCGTCGGCTTGAATGTAGCCAAGAATGCTTCCAGGGAAATTAAGGAGCGGTTTCGTTCTTCCGGTTGGCAGGCGCAGGTACAGGATCATTGCATTGGCTGCGGGTTTTGCGTCGAAAGTTGTGTACAGTCCGCAATCACAATTAAAAACGGCAAAGCGGTAGTTAACGAGACTTACTGTATGGGCTGCGGTATTTGCAAAACACATTGCCAACAGGGGGCAATAAAGATCGAACAGGTAAAACCGATGCGAGCGAGCGTTCAGGAATATTTCCTAGAAGAAGGACGCCTAGATATAAAACCATAAAGAAAAACTAATTTAGCAGCAAGGTGTTCACAGTTAACGCTTCTTACCTTGCTGCTCTTTTGCTCAAAGTAATAGCTGTAAAAATAATTGAAGTAACAATGATGAATCATTTGGTTGGGACAGTTGATGAAGTCAATGATTTAGCTAAACTGTCCTCGGAGATGATGGCGCTGGTGAACCGTTTTAAAATAATCAATTAGGTGAATTGACATGCATGAATATGGGGTTGTAAGACAGATAATTAATATTGTTAGTGAAAAAGCATTGCAGGCCAATGCGAAAAGCGTTGAGGAAATCACGGTGGTAGTTGGAGAGCTCACGGGATATGTTGGGGAATCCTTACAAAGGTACTTTGGCTACTTTACAGAAAATACACTCTGTGCGAATGCAGAACTTATTATCGAAAAGGTGCCTGCCCAATGGGAATGCTCGAATTGTCACAAGAATTTCATTATTAGTTCAGCTGGCTCTTTCGCTTGTCCGGTTTGCGGGAGGGATGGAAAACCTACAGAAATTGGCAGAGAGTTTTATATTAAGAGTACACGAATCTCTGTAAAATCGAGACAGTGATCAAACACATAACTGTAAATATAGAGGAATTTTCATTAAAAAGTAGAAATACCTATTAATATTGGAGAGATACATAAATGATAATAATCGTTAATGTGAAGTAATTCTTGAAATTAATCCAATTATATGAAAGGTTGTATGGTATGGGCAGAACAGATAAACCAAAACCGACTGTAAGTCCAGCAACAACCCGGCCTTTGACTAAATTGATAATACCCAATATACCGATGAGTTACTTGACCCGTCCCCGTTTAATAAAAAGCTTTCAGGACGCAGTTAAACATAAGGTTATACTCGTGACGGCTCCTGCGGGTTACGGTAAAACGACGTTTCTTAGTGAAGTTTTGAAAAAAACCGAATCTCCGGTTGCCTGGATTTCATTGGAGAAAAGGGATGACCATCTGTTTGAATTCTGGAACAATATCATTATGGCAATTCAAAAAATTTATCCGATTGGGATCGAGTCACAGTCTGTTCAACAAAAAAGCAAGAAATCGATAGAACATGCTCTTACAGAATTAATCAACGGCGTAAGTGAATTTGTTCCTAATCTCGTTATTGTTTTCGATGATTTTCACTATATTGAATCAAAAACGGTTCATGATTCAATTGAGTATTTCATAAATTATCTTCCTCCCCAAACCCATCTCATTATTTCTTCAAGAGTGAATCCGCCTTTAGCACTCAGTCGACTGCGCGGTCAAGGCCATGTGGCTGAGATCACAGCGGTGGATTTAAAATTTACATTGAAAGAGACCTATGGATTTTTGAATGATGTAATGAATTTTGCATTAAAGCAACCCATGGTCCAACACATTCATAACCGTATTGAGGGATGGATTGCCGGGTTGCAGATGATTGTCATTGCAATGCACGGAAACCCGGATATCAATGCCCTATTGGCAGCATTTCGCGGATCAAGCAAAAATATTATGGAATATCTGACCAGCGAGGTTTTAGATCAACAAGAACAACCTATCCGTAGGTTCCTGTTGGAAACCAGTATTCTGGATTGCTTTAACGGTGAAATCTGTGACTATATTTTTGAAAGAAATGATAGCCGAAATATTCTTGATACACTGGTTGAACGAAATCTATTTCTTCAATCCGTTGATAATGAAGATAAGTGGTTCAGTTATCATTCCCTTTTTAGACATTCTCTGAACAAAAAAATATCTATGCTGCATTCCGATATACTTCCTCACTTGCACAAGAGGGCCAGTCACTGGTTTGAACAAAAAGGAATGATTGAAAATGCCATTGAGCATGCTTTAGAAGCCTGTGAATATGAGCGGGCGGTAGAGCTATTTGATAAGATTACCGTCGTCATTATGGGACAGGATAAATGCAAAAAGTTCTGGGTTTGGTTTAACAAATTACCGGAAGAATTTACATCCAAAAGCTTATGGGCGAATATCGGCTGTGCCGTTGCCTGTGAAATGACCAGGGAAGTGGAACATGAAAAAAGGTATATGAAGACAGCACTTTCCCTCAGCAAGACAACCGATATTTCGGAATATCGAAACTCACCCTATTATGCGCAGCTTCTGGGCTCTCTCTATGTTATGAAAACAATGTACGCATACCATAATGGCGACATCTTACAAGCACTAAAATATTCCGAAGAAGGTTTAGCCGCTTTGCCCAAAGACGAAATTAAGGGACGAAGCGCCATACTGTGCGCAAGGGGGTTTGCTCTTTGGATGCACGGTGAACTTTACCAGTCATATCGCTGCTGCGAAGAAGCTGCAAATTTATGCAAGGAAGTTGAATACACTTACTCCGCAATATTAAATTTAACAGGTGTTGCTCATGCCAGATTTGCGATGGGGCATTTAAACAGTGCTGTTGCTGCGTGCCATGAAATCAGCAGATGGAGTATGCTTCACGGAAAAGAGATTTCATCTTCTTGTTATTCATATCTTCTCCTGGCCAGGATCCTCTATCAACGAAACTTACTGGATGAAGCGGAAGAACAAATTAACCGCGCCATATCGTTAAGCGAAAATGGTCAGGAAATGGTATTATGGTTAAACAGCCAAATGGCTTTAGCCAGGATTAATATTGTCCGCGGCAGGGTGGATGTAGCTATAGAGATTGCCAGCCAAGCAAAGACAGCCTATCAAATCGCGTTACCAAATAATCGATTTGCCGATATGTTAATGTCCCGTTTATGGCTGATGGTTTGTGATGAATCAACAGCGGCGGATTGTATTGACACTTGGACTGATTTGTTTTTCTCTCAAACTGCAGGATTTTCTAAAGAAAAGGCAATGGCAATAATATTAGAACAAGGTGTATATGAAAACGACTACCGCAATGTATGGCCGGAAATACCGCTGCTCAACTATGTCCGTGTAAAATTGGCTCAGGGTAAATTGGAAGGGCTGGTTGAATTATTGGAGAGCGTGCACCGGGATGTCGAAGCCAAACAATGGCGAAGTATCCTGCTTGAGACGATCATTTTAGAGTCATTGGTGTTTAATGCTACAGGCGACTTTAAGGCTGCCGTGACATTGTTGAGGGACGCTCTTGTTCTGGCTGAAAAGGAGAATTATCTTCGCGTCTTTACTGATGAAGGGGAACCGATGCTGCAGCTACTTCAGCAGGCTAAAAGAAGAGGAATAACCTCAAAATATATTTCTGAGATTCTCTCAGTATTTAAGATTTCCGCTGACATGCAACCAAACCAAATGACTGATAAACTAAACTCAATATATCAACCCCTTACTAAACGGGAAACTCAAATACTTCAACTGATTTGCGGTGGCGCATCCAATCAGGAAATCTCACAGAGGTTATTCATCAGTCTTTCCACAGTGAAAAACCACATCCATTGTATTTATAATAAATTAGATACGGACAATCGTGCACAGGCAGTTATTTTAGCCAAGGAACTTGGGCTTATAAAGGCAAGCGGTTAATGTTGTCTGCCAATACCCGTTAGTACCTCTAAAACATTTGTTTAAGCAAAGAATTCTCCTAATATCAAGCTGACTTCTAAGTCGGCTTTTTTTATTTCCAATACTATAACCAGCTTCCGTATTTAAAACAGTACTTATGGCAGTACTAAAAACAGTACTTGACCCGGTACTGAAGTTCATGTAACCAATGGAATTGTTTGATATATTGAATTTACAGATTGTTTGAATAATCAGAAAGGAGGCAATCGTCGTCGTATAGTCTTATCTTATCTTGTGAAACAGTTCTTAATCTAATTTATAAAGGAGGCTTGTTTCCTATGCTTGGATCTCCATACCATGTTACCCCTATCGACCTCAGTGATATCGGGAATTTACCTCTCAAGGAAGTTTTACCTGATCCAGCAACGTGGCTACCGGCATATCTTCAATTTGGCAGGCCACTGCTTACCATGCCGAAAGGCCCTGAGTTGTTTGTAACGATCTTGTTTGGGCTTGGAAGCCTTGCTACGCTTTGCTACGGCATATACCTTATTAAAAAGAGCAAATCCTTATGGCCGTTATGGTTGATGCTGGGCGGCATTCTATGTACTTTTTACGAATTCTTCGATTCGCAGACACTGCACTTCATGTATCCACAAGTAGGAGACTGGACGGCGTTGGTCGTGTGGGGATTTAGTATTCCGGTGTTTTTGGTTTTGATTTACCCATTTTATGTCACGTTCTTAGTGCTTTTCAATTTCCATCAGATGGAAATGGGTAAGTTAACGGTAAAAAGGCTTTGGCTTATCTACGCTATTTCATTCGTTGGGGCAATGTGTTTTGAACCACTGGCAATTCACAATGGTCTGTGGTACTACTATGGTCCAAATCAACCCTTCGCGCCCATGGACTTCCCGATAATTTGGTGGTTTGCTAATCCGGCGATGATCATTCTTGTTGGCCCGATCGTCCACTTCATCTGGAATAAAGTGCTGAACCGGCGTTTTGGGTGGGTTATGATTCCAATGGTTCCGTTTTTCCTGTTTGCTCTTCATAATTCAATCGCCTTACCTTTAACATTCACGATTAACAGCACGTTAAGTTTGTTGGCAACAAACCTCGGTCAGTTGGGTGCAATCGCCCTGTCCTTCGGTACCGTGGCGGTTGGCGCTTTGTTTACAGATAAATACAGAGTTAAAGACAAGGAAGAGGTGAAGGTTGCTGTTAATGCCAGCAATAGTCAAATGGGATAAAATGTCTTGGTCCTAATCAACGAGTGAGTGTAACACAGACCTTGTATACAAACGGGTTTAGTTTATAGGAGGAAAAATCATGGGTGATAATAATCAATTTGATGTAATTGTAATTGGTGCGGGGCAAAATGGGTTAACTGCGGCTGCGTATATGGCTAAAGCGGGACTTGATGTTGCTGTCTTGGAAGATAAGGGTTGGATCGGCGGAAGCGCGATCACAAAGGAAATAACTTTACCGGGTTTCAAACATGATCTGGCATCAACTGGGTTTGCTTTTGCGCTCAACAATCCGGCAGTCGTCAATGATGAACTTGGGCTGTTCAGCAAGTATGGGTTGGAGTTATGTTACCCGAAATTTAATGTGGTCAATCTATATGATGATGGCACAGCCCTTCCGATCTTCGAGGATCTTGACGAAATGTGCCAGGCGATTGCCGCATATTCTGAAGAAGATGCTGAGGCTTACAGGAAGTTTACGCTTTATTTGCAGTCGATGCTGCCGCTTCTGGCTACGGGTATGTTTAACGCTCCGCCAAAGATGGGCATGCTCTTCAATCAATTGGATATGACTCCGCTGGGACAGGAATTCATGCGTATTTTGTTCATGAGCGCTTGGGATCTCAGTCGTCAATGGTTCAAACATCCAAAAACAATTAATATGATGCTCAATTACGCTTCTGAGGCTATGGTTGATGTTGAACAAAGCGGCTCAGCTTTATACGTTGTCGCGATGGTTGCACCCGCCCATGTCCATGGAAGGCATATGGCGTATCTGCGCGGAGGCATGCAAAGCCTTCCGGATTCCCTCGCCCGCTGCATTGAGGCTAATGGGGGGAAAGTTCTTGTCGATCATGAAGTTGTAAAAATTAATACCCGGGGCGGAAAGGTAGTTGGTGTTACAACAGCCAACGGTCAGGAATTTACAGCCCGCAAAGCGGTTATCTCCAATGTCGATCCCCGCTTAACGCTTAATAAGTGGCTTGATAATCCGCTGGAAGCAAACCTGCGCCAAAAGATAGATAATATTGCCGAACCGGCATTTTCAGGAATGGGAATTCATCTTGCCTTGGACGTAGATCCTACCTTTAAAGCACCGGAATACCAAGAAGCTTCAAAGAACGCCGTTATGGCAGTAACACTCACTTCCAGTTTGGAAGAATTCCGTCAATATTTCATTGATATGCGTACGGGTAAAGTACCTAAACCCGCTAAGTTAATGAATCTCCTCCAGCACAGATGCGATCCGACAAGATGTCCTGACGGAAAAGCCGCTCTCTATATTTGGCAATTCCTCCCATACTTTATCAATGAGGGACCGGACCAATGGGATAACATCAAAGAACAAGTCAGTAATGAGGCGATTGAAAAATTCTTCAGCTATACCTCCAACTTGTCAGAGAAAAACATCCTAAAGAAAGTTTCTATTTCTCCTTTGGATTTCGAACGGACCAATCAAAACCGGATTCATGGCTCAATTCTGGGACCGTCGCCCGCTTTGTACCAATATATGTCCTACCGCCCAATACCGGAACTCGGTCAATATCGTACCCCTGTTGAGGGCCTGTACCTATCAGGGCAATCCTGCCATCCCGGCGGCGGCGTCACGCTTGGGGGCAGGGCAACAGCTCAGATCGTTATGCAGGATTTGGGCATCGATTTTGAGGACGTTATTTAACTCGCCTGATTAATCTATCTATCCCTTCCCGGCTTATCGCCGGGAAGGGAGGATCTTTCCAGAAAAGACGTCAATAAATACAAGTGAGGAGAATGATTGTGACAAAACTTTTAAATTATCTCATTATAGTCATTGCCGGCTGGTTGATTATTTCCCGCTTTATTCTTGGATTTCATAGTTATTTCGGTATTGCAGTCAATGTTATCGTTGGCCTGGCAGTAATCGGACTTGCCTTTTTGAGCATTAAGAGTAAAGTTGTTCAGTGGCCGTCAATGATAATTGTAGTATTGGGCATTTTTCTCTTCCTTTGGGGAATAGTCGGCAGGTTCTTAGGTGCAAGCGCTGGCAGTAATGAATCAGTTGCAGGTATTTTATTAATTATTTTAGGCGTGCTCGTACTTCCATTCCAAATCGCTGTTACCAAGTGTTCGATGGTAAACAGGACAGGAGGGGGACTTGCAGAAATGACCCAGATTAGGATGAAAGACGGTAATATTATTGCCAAATCAATCTTACTAGGGTCTATGCCTGAGACGATTTATATTAAGCCGGAGGAAATCTGCAAAGCGGTAGCATTGGTTGATCTGGATGTCATTCTGGCACTTCCCGGGCTCCTCTACCGAGGTTGGAAAATCAACAGGGCACAGGCTGAAGCAAAGAACGGAAAACAGGTTACGGGATAACCGGGTTAGAGGTTAATGTCCATGGAAAGAGAGCAACAATCAACAAAATTAATGGCTGGGATTTGGACAAAGATAAGGCTGATGATAAAGAGGCTCAAAGAACGGTTTAGCAAGCGGTCAAAGAACATGTTCAGACGTGCATTGAAGCATAGCTTTAATCTGCTGCCAGAGAAATTTACGCTGCGGGCGCAGGAGGTTATCCAGGAAGCCCAAAGCTATGCTTCGGAGCACGCCGCGGAGGAGGTTGAACCGGGACATCTGCTGCTGGCGCTCCTCAAACAAGAGGACAGCGCCGTGACTTCAATTTTAGCCAAAGTCGGAATCAAGAGTTCGCAGATCGATGCTTTAGTATTTAAAGAAATCGCTATAAAAAACGGGATTAGGACCCGGGGCCGTACGAACCCCAAACATGTGTCGCCGGTCCTGGTCTATATCTTAAATGACGCGCATAAGAAAGCGGAAAGAATGGGGGACCCGTTTACTTCTTGTGAGCATCTCTTTCTCGCATTGGCATCCGACAATGGGGTTGCGGGGACGATCCTTCGGAAGGCGGGCCTGACGCCGCCGCGGCTAAATGCTGCTATTATAGAGCACCGCCGCAGCAATAAGTTTGACAGCCAGGCAGAAGAAATGAGTTTCGAGTCCTTGAATAAGTTTGGCAAGAACTTGACCGAAGCGGCAAAGAAAGGTGAACTTGATCCGGTCATCGGCAGGGATGATGAAATCCGGCGAACCGTCCAGGTCCTTTCGCGTCGGACCAAGAACAATCCCGTTCTAATCGGGGAACCAGGAACAGGGAAAACAGCCATTGTCGAGGGACTGGCCCAGCGGATCGTTTCGGGCGATGTGCCTTCAACACTCTTGGACCGGCAGCTGGTTATTCTCGATCTGAGTTCGCTCATTGCCGGGGCACAGTTCCGCGGGAATTTTGAAGAACGACTTAAGGCTGTCGTCAAAGAAGTGGAGGACGCCGATGGACGGGTAATTCTTTTTATCGACGAACTGCATACGGTTATTGGCGCAGGCAACAGTGCGGGGTCGCTGGATGCGAGCAATATCCTGAAACCGGCATTAGCACGTGGAAAGCTGCATGCCATCGGGGCGACGACACTGGATGAATACCAGAGGCATGTCGAGAAGGATGCGGCGCTTGAACGCAGGTTTCAGCCGATTTTTGTCAGTGAATCGACCGTTGAGCAGACCATAACCATTCTGCGCGGACTCAAAGAAAAGTACGATGTCTACCACGGCGTGCATATTACCGACGAAGCGCTGGTGGCTGCCGCCAGATTATCCAACCGGTATATCGCGGACCGGTACCTGCCGGACAAGGCCATTGACCTCGTGGACGAAGCAGCAAGCCTATTGCGGATTGAGATTGACTCCATGCCGGTAGAGATCGATAGCATTCACCGCCAGCTGACCCAGCTTAAGATAGAAGAGAAGGCCCAGAGCGGCGAAACAGGATTAGCGGGGGTTGAACGGTTGGAATCCTTGCGATGCCGGATCGGGGAGCTGGAAGCCCTGCTCGCGCTAAAAAAGGCTGGATGGGATCGGGAACGGGATGGCATCGAAGCGGTAAGATGGCTTAAAGGCGAATTGGATTGGGCTCGGGTTGACACCGAAAGGTTAACCCGCGAAGGCAAATTGGAGGAAGCGGCTGAGGCATGCTACAGCCAGATTCCCCGTCTGGAAACCGAGCTTGCTGCAGCCGAACAAAACTTAGCCGAGATTCGTGCCGGCGGTGCCATCTTCCATGAAGAAGTAACCGCTGAAGAAATCGCTTCTGTCGTCTCCGCCTGGACTGGCATCCCCTTAAGCCGCCTCATGCAAAGTGAGAAGGATAGGCTAGCCCGGTTGGAAGAGGAAATCTCAGCCCGCGTCATTGGGCAAAAAAAAGCAATATCAGCTGTGGCAAACGCGATCCGCCGTTCCCGCGCCGGATTCTCAGATCCGGACCGTCCTATCGGAAGTTTTCTTTTTGTGGGGCCGAGTGGGGTTGGAAAAACGGAGCTGGGGTGCGTTCTCGCCGGCTACCTGTTTGATGATGAGAATTCTGTCATCCATTTGGATATGAGCGAATACACGGATAAATCCAGCGTCCATCGGTTAATCGGTGCGCCTCCGGGATACGTTGGCTATGAAGAGGGAGGACAGTTGACAGATGTCATCCGGCGCCGGCCGTATGCCGTCATTCTCATTGACGCGATTGAGAAGGCCCACTCGGATGTCATCGCGACCTATCTCCAGGTATTGGACAAGGGGCATCTGACTGACGGGCACGGACGAGTAGTAAGCTTCAGGAATACAATCCTGATTTTTACCTGCCGCGCGGAGCTGTCGGAAACTTCTCAAGCGGCTACTGATGAAATAAAGAAACTGCCGCCCGAGTTTATCGATCGAGTGGACGATGTCATCCAGTTCGATCCGCTTAATCGGGAGGATGTTTCAGCCATTCTGAATAATCAGTTGGAAGAGACGAAAAAACATCTTGTTGAATGCGGATATCGCTTATCCATCACGCCGGCGGCGGCTCATCGTTTAGTTGAAAATGGATACGACAGAAAGTCTGGCGCCCGTAAGATCAAGCGTTTGGTACAGCGGGAGGTAGTCGACAGGGTGGCCTTGGCCGTTGTTGACGGCCGTATAAATGGGGAATATGCCGTAGTGCTTGATATTGATAATCTGGACGGTTTTGTATTGGAAGTTGAATGATGCGTTTGTTAAACATTTAAAGTCGTTGCTTGAAACAACAACATTTTTTAACTAATTTCAACTTGTTACGATATAGGGAATGGTGTCACATGAATCGTTTAGTGTCGCCTGTTATCCAATTATATACATGATGTTAATTAGAAGTTTATTCCTTCAATTCCTTTGGAGTGATCGAACAATTAACATTTTTGAGGCTTTTAAAAAGATTTTCATAAGATCCAGTGGAAATGCATAGAAATATTTTAGTCACCTATGAATATATTTTTAATTGGAATTCTAAATTTAATAATTGTTCTAATGAAACAGAGTCTTCGACTTTTTGTATTGTTGAGGTGGATTTCATTGAAGGATAAAAAGAAAATTTTTGAATTAGCTGGGAATTTGAATACCGCTATGTCCTATGCCGTCATCGGTTTGCCGGATCGTTTTTTAAAGCACAGGCATGCCTGGCAAGCCGCGCACGTGCTCAAAGACTTTGGCTGCCGGGTTTTCCTGGTATCCCCTCAACTAAAAATTTTTGAGGGCAGCCGGGTATATCCGGATTTAGCTGCCCTAAAGGGAAAGGTCGATGTGATTGTGCCTTGTTTACGTCCGCATTTAATTAAAGACATCGTTCAGGATACTGTGGACTGTGAAGCGAAGTATATCTGGTTTCAGGAACAGAACTGGACGCCCGATTTTGAGGCTGCATGTCAGGAAAATAATATCGGGGTTGTGAGAGGATGTATTCTGAAACATAAACTATTCAGTAAACCTTTGGCCTTTCTGAATCCATGCTATTGGCACGGAAGAAATGAAAAAAAGGTACCCGGCAAGTACCAAAGAATTCGTTAAAAATTTGTTTATAGAATAAAAATATATTCGTTTTTTCTTATAAAATGCAACTTAAGGGCATACTAAACATCAATTAACGACAGTTTGGAGGTTTTAGTATGCCGAAATATTTCTGGCGTCTATTGACAACACTTGTCATCACGGTAAGCTTTTTAGCAGGAAACGCATTACCTGCCAAAGCAGCCAACATTCAGACCACAGCGGAAAGTGCCATACTCATGGATGCGGGAACCGGCAAGATACTCTATGAAAAAAACGCACATAAAGAACTTGCCCCGGCCAGCGTCACCAAGCTGATGACACTTCTCGTTGCAGCGGAAGCTGTTGAATGCGGAAAAGTTAAGTTGACCGATAAGGTAACCGCAAGTGAACAAGCGAGTTCACTCGGAGGATCGCAAATTTATTTGGAGCCGGGTGAAACATTTTCCCTCAAGGAAATGATGATCTCTATCGCTGTAGGTTCAGCCAATGATGCCTGCGTTGCGGTAGCGGAGCATATTTATGGTACGCATGAAGAGTTTGTGGACAGGATGAACCAGAAAGCCAAGGATTTGGGATTAAAGAATACCCATTTCGTCAATGCCTACGGACTCCCTGCCGATGCCCATTATACCAGTGCTTATGATTTGGCTCTCATCGGTATGGAAGCGTTGAAACACCCCTTGGTCACGGAACTGACGGCAATGAAAGAATACAACCTGCGTAATGGTGAATTCAAGCTGTGGAATACCAATAAACTCTTATGGTGGTATGAAGGTGCCGATGGATTTAAGACGGGATGGACCCAAGAAGCCAAATATTGCCTGGCTTCCACAGTTAAGAGGGATGGCTTGCGTCTTATTTGTGTTGTCATGGGTATTCCCGAGGTCAGAGGTCATTTTCATGAGTCAATTAAGATATACAACTATGGATTCGCCAACTATACCTACAAAGAATTTGCGGCAGCAGGCACCAAACAGGGTGAAATAACGGTTAACAAGGGTAACACGTCCACTGTAGAGCTTATCAGTGACAGGGCAATTGGGTTGTGTATAGAAAAAGGCAAAGAAAACGCGTGCCGTATTGAAACCCATTATTTCAAAAATACCGAGTCAGCACCGATCCATAAAGGGCAACAGCTGGGTGAAGTGATCCTCTATTGCGGAGAAAAAGAAGAAGGACGCATTAAACTTGTTGCCAAGGAAGAGGTAAAACGGGCAGGGCTTTTGGATATGGTTAAACGTACGGTGGTCACATCCTATGGTATGGCCCCGAACTATGCCAACTAAATTATCGTACTGTCGTCATTCATGATCTGTTTGATTCGAAGCAGTGCCGCACGTTCAATCCGGGATATCTGTACCTGTGAGAGATGCATTGTCTTTGCTATTTCACTTTGCGTTTTATCTTCAAAAAAGCGTTTTATTAGAACATCCTTTTCTCTGGCAGGCAATTTGTCCAGTACTTCGTTCAATGCTATCTTTTCAAACCACACCGGGCTGATATCCCGATCCTCCGGTAGTTGGTCCAGGATATAGATCGGATCAGAGTCGTCCTGATACAGGGTGTCGTGAATCGAGGCGGGGGTTTGTACGGCTTCAAGTGCTTGAATGATATCTTCGCTTTCGATATCCATGTCTTTCGCGATTTCATTGATCGTCGGCTCTCGCTTCAATTCGAGGGAAAGCTTTTCGCGTGAACGGTTGATTTTATACGCCAGTTCTTTATAGGAACGCGGTACTTTGATAGGATGGTCATCTCTTAAAAATCGTCTGATCTCGCCAATGATCATGGGAACAGCATACGTCGAGAATTTAACGCCATAAGAAAAATCAAATTTATCGATGGCTTTGATTAAACCAATGGTACCGATCTGGAAAAGATCTTCAAGCTCATAACCACGGTGGGCAAAACGCTGAATAACATTAAAAATTAATTTCAAATTGCAGTTGACAAGTCTTTCCCGCGCGTCAATATCCCCAGTCTGAGCTTGATGCAGCAGCTGCATCATTTCTTCTTCCGACAGTAGCGGAAAGCGGGGCAGGTTCATATCGGATAGTCGCTGAATCATCATACCACCCCTTCTCAATGAGAGGATGGATGGTTTTGATTCAAGTACTTCACCATATACACCCGCGTCCCTTTATCGATTTCAGAGTCCACCTTCAACTCATCCATAAAGGACTGCATAAAGACAAAACCCAGTCCCATTCTTTCCGGATCGGTAGTATACGAGGCCTGCATGGCCTGTTGAATATCCGGGATGCCGCAGCCGTTATCCGTGACAATGATGACGATTTTTGCTGAATCCGCTTCCAGTTCCAAGGTGACGAATTGATCCGGCCGGTTGCGGTATCCATGAATGATCGCATTCGACACAGCTTCCGAAACAGCGACTTTTAATTCTTCAAGTTCGTTCAGCGGTAAATCCAACTGTGTTCCGAGTGTTGAGGTTAGCATTCTGGCGACAGTTACATTCTCAGGCAGGCTGGTAAAGGTCAGAATCAATTTGTTTACTTCCATGGATTTTTCTCCCTCCAAAATTTAAAGATTACATCGCTGTTTTGTCAGGTAAGAATTCGATGATTTTGGGAAGTCCGGACAACTCCATAATACGATAGATATGAGGCGGGACATTGGCTATTTTTATTTTCCCGCCAAGGGGAAGCAGCTTTTTATATCGTCCCAAAATGACGCCTAAGCCGGAGCTGTCGATGAATTCCAGGTTTTCCAGATCCAAGACAATGGTCCGAATACCTTTTTTTTCAATATCCAAATCAATTGAATTTTTGAGGTCTTGGGCGTTTCTCATATCAAGCTCGCCTTCCAGGTATATGTGCAGGGTTTGACGTACAATCTTTTTTCTCATATGATCTTCGCTCCTTGATTTCGTAAGCTTATGGTTATTCAGCTTAATCCAGTACAGCGCAGCCTGAGGGCAGATTTTCTTAATACTGCATTGTTTAAAAAGAAATCTGCTTCCCAGTATATATAATTTTAGGGCCTGCAAGGTACTGATAATATTTCGCCATGTGGCTAATTTATCCTCTGTCCGGAATTTTAGAACATTTGTCACATACTGGTGCTTATTCGGACTCTTGTAAGAAGACTTAATAAACGTGGAATTTCATTAGAAAAAGTGGGAATCCTATGGCAAGGAAACGTAACAATACATAACGAAAGTGGTGAACTATACGCGATGCCAAAACAGAATCTTCGTACGCCAACGATTGCGGTCACTCCCGAGGAGTATAAACAGCTTACGCAAAATGCAATGCCGAAACCAACAGTCTTAAAAAACACATTAATGGCCTTTTTCGTCGGTGGACTCATATGCAGTATCGGGCAAATTCTTAACAATGTGTATATACGTTATTTGGGACTCAGTGCGATTTCAGCGCCAATGGCTGTTACAGCGACGCTTATTTTACTTGGTGCCCTTCTTACAGGCTTCGGCATATACGACACGATAGTCAAATATGGCGGAGCCGGAGGGATTATACCGGTTAGCGGTTTCGCGAATTCCATGGTCTCACCCGCACTTGAATATAAAAGAGAAGGCTATGTGCTGGGAACCGGAGGAAAGCTTTTTACCGTAGCCGGTCCGATTTTGGTATTCGGCATCGCAAGCTCAATTATCGTCGGGTTAATCTATTTATTAATCCGATAACACCTGATTTGGAAAATCCGGAGTAATCCCAATACCAAGGAGGCATAAGCCATGAGCATAAAAAGGAGAGGAAATCAAACCGTGGTCTTTCAAAATCCGCCGGTTATTCTGGCAGGATACAATGTCGTTGGCCCGAAAGAGGGATTGGGTCCTCTTAAAGATTCGTTTGATATGATTCTTGCGGATACCTATAACGGGGAAAAGTCCTGGGAAAAGACAGAAATGAAAATGCTTGAAATGACCATGACGAAAGTAGCTGAAAAAGCGAAGGTCCCCTTGGAAAGCATTGATTATAATCTGGCAGGCGATCTTCTGAATCAAATTATTTCTTCGAATTATGCCGCGCGGCAAGTTGGATTGCCTTTCATCGGTCTTTACGGAGCGTGTTCCACCATGGGGCTGTCTACTGCTTTGGGAGCAATGTTAATTGACGGTGGCTTCGCATCAAAAGTATTATGCAGTGCTTCAAGCCATCACGATACCGCTGAAAGACAATACCGATTGCCGACAGAGCAGGGAAGCCAGCGTCCTATGTCTGCCCAATGGACGGTGACCGGAGCAGGAACGATCCTCTTAGCGGATAGCGGAACAGGACCTAAAGTCACCAGCGCGACCATCGGCAGGATACTTGATTACGGTGAAACGGATGCTAATAATATGGGGGCTGCCATGGCGCCGGCGGTGGCAGACACGATCCTCAATCATTGCCATGACCTGCAGCGCACCCCTGATTATTATGATTTGATCATCAGCGGGGATTTGGGTATGATCGGGCTGCAGCTGTTACTGGAGGTTCTCAAACGAAGCGGGCTTAAATTGACCAATAACGTTACGGACTGCGGTGTTTTAATTTATGACACGAAGCAAGACGTTCATGCAGGCGGCAGCGGCTGCGGCTGTTCCGCGGTTGTTTTGACAGGACATATTCTAAAGAAACTTCAAACCAAGGAAATTAATAAGGTTCTTTTGATTGGCAGCGGCAGTCTTCACAGCACCGTTGCCACACAACAAGGTGAATCCATTCCGGCAATCGGCCACGCTGTTGCTATCGAGAATTGATCTGGACAGGAGGTATTTACGGTGTTTAACAATATTATTCCCGCTTTTATCGTCGGCGGATTGATTTGTGTTATTGGACAAC
Organism: Dehalobacter sp. DCM; assembly: GCF_024972775.1. NCBI lineage: Bacteria > Bacillati > Bacillota > Clostridia > Eubacteriales > Desulfitobacteriaceae > Dehalobacter > Dehalobacter sp. DCM. The sequence goes on from NZ_CP092282.1 coordinate 1,771,691, forward strand.
TCATTATGGATTTAACAAAAGCCAAAGTGACACCGACACATGTTTTAGTTGGTTTTGTTACCGGCGGCGTCATCCTGGGCGGGCTGGGACTATACGAGCCTTTAGTCAAGTTTGCCGGAGCCGGAGCTACCGTCCCTCTATCGGGATTCGGGTATACTCTGGCTAAAGGCGCAATCGAAGGAGCTCGGGAGAGCGGAATGCTGGGTGCCATGAGCGGTGGATTGGAAAGTGCTGCGCTTGGGATCGCTGCAGCTTTATTGTTTGGGTATCTAACAGCGGTCGTATTTAATCCGAAAGGGTGATGGGTATGAGTCAAACAGCAGAAACGAATGTCCCGATCTCAAAAAATTACCAGGAAAACGTTGATTATTTAAATAAGAAGCTTGGACTTCCGGAAAGTTTTGATATTGTTTTAAGAGAAATGACGATAGGCGGCAAAAAAATGGCCATCTATTCCGTTAACGGGATGGTCAGTCGCCCAGCAACCAATTTAATCCTCGAGATATTCACAGAATTACAGCGTGTCGATTTGGCCATTAACGCGGTCGATAAACTCGTCAAGTCAAAAATTGCTGACCTTCAAGTCTCTGAAGTGGAAGCCATGGATGAAGTTATATATTTTCTTCTGTCGGGGACAATGGTCATTCTGATTGAAGGCTCCAACCAAGCGATCATCGTTGATCTCAGAAGCTATCCCGCACGGATGCCGCAAGAACCAGATATAGAACGGGTGACCCGGGGCTCACGTGACGGATTTACAGAAACGCTGGTTTTTAATACCATTTTGATCCGCCGGCGCTTACGTGATCCGGGCTTAAGAATGAAGCTGGTCAAAGCAGGCAGCCGTTCCAAAACGGACGTGTGTATTGCCTATATTGAAGATATCACCAATCCTAAAATGGTGGACTACATCGAAAAAGAAATCAAGAATATTCGCATAGATGGCATCCCGATGGCGGAAAAATCCGTTGAGGAGTTTATTCTCGGGAGCAAAGTATGGAATCCGTTCCCCCGGGTGCGCTATACGGAAAGGCCCGATGTGGCTGCGATCCATTTGCTGGAAGGCAACGTCCTTATTATGGTCGATACCTCACCCAGTATCATGATTGCCCCATGTACGTTTTGGCACCATGTTCAGCATGCGGAAGAATACCGGCAGGAACCGGTGGTGGGTATGTATTTGCGTTGGGTACGCTTTATCGGGATTTTTCTTTCCGTGTTTCTCTTGCCGTTATGGCTCGCTGCAGCAATGAATCCTCACCTGTTGCCGGATTGGCTGCAGTTTATCGGAGTGGACAAACCGGCAACGATCCCGCTGGTCTTACAAGTACTTCTTGCCGAAATTGCCATCGATTTGCTGCGTATGGCAGCGATTCATACGCCGTCACCCTTGGCAACGGCGCTTGGTTTAATCGCCGTATTCATGATGGGGGACGTCGCCATCGAAGTGGGTATCTTTACATCTGAGGTCGTCATGTACATTGCCATCGCGGCGGTTGGAACTTTCGCCACGCCAAGTTATGAATTGGCCCAGGCCAACCGGCTCGTCCGGCTGTTTCTTGTCCTGTGTGCCGCTGCGTACAATTTCTGGGGATTGGCAGCAGGGGCATTACTCGTCTTTATTCTGCTGCTTCGGACTAACTCATTTGGGGTACCCTATCTATGGCCATTGATCCCCATGGATTTTGATGCATTGAAAACAATCCTCGTGCGTCATCCGGTGCCGATCCATAATTTACGACCCAGTATTTTTAAGCCCAAAGATCGCATACGGCAGCCCAAGGAACGGCCCAACCCAAGCTGATCCGTTAATTGGCTTTCTTTGTCGGGCGAACGAACAGCAAGTCCAAAGAAACCAACAACAGAATGGCAATCAGTATTTTTTCCACACTATAATTGGAATGACCTGACGAATCCAGCGATAAAGGCGAAACAGGCCATGCTGAAGCCCCTTGGGTCACTGGCAGTGGCAATGTTGCTGTGAGCACAGCAGGCCCCAGTTTTTGGGGTTGAGCAGGAATAACCGGAATTGGTTTAGAAGAATTTAGTGGAATCCCCGAAAAATATGATGGGCTGATCGCACCGGGATACGTATTTAGCCTGTATCCGGTATCCGCACCGGATCTATATCCGCTATACGAATAAGGCTTGTAAAAAGATGGATGCGTTATATACGGAGAATAAATTGGATAGCTCAGCGCTGTATGGTTTATTCTCCGTTGGTTTATCAACGTAAAATCATACTGTTTTTTTGAAAAAAGGTTGTTACTCATTGATAATCTCCTGTTAGAATAACGATAACATATGATAAGATAAGAATGGGTACATGATAATATATTGCTTTAAATGCCATGTTGACACATTAATGGGAATAAAAGGAGTAATATCATGATTATTGGTTTTGGCTTTGGTAGTCCATTGATGGCCTTATTAATGCTGATTATAACCGCTTCACTTTCTTACTTCATTTTTAAGGCCATTCGGGGCCGGCAGGTTAACCACGATGGCCGCTTTCACGGAGATTATATCGATGTTTATCCGGAGCAAAACACGGAAGAAGTGAAAGCCCAAATGCGGGATTACTACCAGGAACAAAGAAGACACGCCCGTGAAATGATGCGGGAATATGATCTTACGGACGAAGAAATAGAAAAAAGGATCGAACAGGAAATGAAAAAATAAAGTTTATACATATTTCTTTTTTTAGCGCGAGTTTTGCGATACAATAGTTGAGGATATTTCCAACAGGAGGAAGAAATGGACGAAAAATTAGCAAAACTAATGGAATATCTTCAAATGGAGACAGAAATCCCCTTTGAAGAATTCAAATCGTATTATTCCGGCGTGATCGAGCTTCTAAACAAGGAATACAATGAAATGGATCAGAGCACATTGCTCAAGGCCAAGTATATTTGTTCGATCGTACAGGCGAATGCGGAGTCGCGTTCCCATCGGAGCAAGATCAACGGGAAGCATTTTAAAAAGATGGCGTCAAAGTGTGGTTTCTGGTCTGATGCTATCGATTTTCGGCTAAAAAAAGAAGGATTGAGTCAGGATGAAATCGATGCGGCCATGAGCCAGTTTAATAAGCAATCTGAAGAGTAATGCGCTGTCCTATCCAAGATAAGACATGGCTTTACTTTTGTTCTTGAGATATCCTGTCATGCACGGCACAGCAGGATATTTTTTTAAGTAAAACAAAGGTCGTGCTTGGATACAATTGGTGTATCCTCACGGATTGAAGTGCAATGATTTGGATGGAAGAAATATGGGTCTTGGCGGTGAACCGTGGCAGATCGAACGCGCTATGGCTTGGTTGCTCAGGGGTATTTAAAGATGATATAATTTTCGAAAAGGGTTAGTGATAGAGGAATTATTGATGAAAATCATTCTTTCACACCAGTTTCTTGATTTTGACGCGCTGGCCTCAATGGTGGCTGCACAAAAATTATATCCGGATGCCATCTTGGTTATTGACGGAAAACAGGGTTCTTACGTCCAGGAGTTTTTTGCTTTGGCTAAAGAACATTTGCCCTGCTATCGTCTCAAGGATATTCCAATTGAACAGATTGATAAGATCATCCTGGTGGATACGCAGGATATCCACCGGAGTGTGCCCAATAAAGGCATTGTACAGCAGCTCAAGGATATTCCCTTGGAGGTTATTGATCATCATCCCGTGATCGAATCCAGTCATGAGAATTGGACGATCGATATGGTTGGAGCGTGCACTACAATTCTGGTGGAACGCATACGAAAGCAGGGCATTGCCATTACGCATTTCGAAGCGACGCTGATGGCGTTAGGAATATATGACGATACCGGCAGCCTCCTTTTTGAAAATACCACACCGAGGGATTTACAGGCAGCTGCTTTTTTGCTGGAAAACGGGGCTCAATTAACTGTCATCACGGAATATTTGTATAAACCCTTAACCGTGGAGCAACGGGAGTTATTTCAACAACTGCTGGATAATGGCACTATTGAAAAATACAATGGCATTTCTGTCTATATCACGTATGCCGAATGCGAAGAGTATTTTTCCGGTCTGGCCCAGCTGGCTGAACGGATACGTAAAATCGAGAACGCGGATGTATTTTTTCTTGTGGTCAAAATGGTTGATAGGGTCTATATTGTATCCAGGGTTATGGGTGTTGCGCTGCCAGTCAATATCATCCTGAAGCCTTTCAACGGCGGCGGCCACGAAAAAGCGGCTTCGGCTGTGATCAAAGATGCCGAAGTACCCACAGTCATTCGACTTCTTCAAGAGGAAATACGACTTCGGGCGGATAGGCCAAATACGGTCAGGGATATCATGAGCTACCCAGTGAAAACAGTCCATCCCGAAACGTCCATCGAAGAAGTCAGCGAGATGCTACTAAAGTATGGACATACGGGGCTGCCGGTGGTTCAGGAGCAGAAGTTGGTAGGCATTATCTCTCGCCGGGACGTGGACAAGGCATATAAACATGGATTACTGCATGCTCCCGTTAAGGGGTTTATGACCCGGGAGGTCATCACGGTTAATCCGGACATGGGCTGGGATGAAGTGCAGCGGCTGATGATTCTGCATGATATCGGCAGGATTCCTGTCATCGAAAACGAGAACCTCGTCGGGATCGTCTCCCGATCGGATATGATGCGGCTGGTATTTGGAAGTGTTGTACCCACAACCCTTGAACTCGCCAGAGACAGAAGCATTGCGCGCAGGGAAGAAAACCTCAAGCTGATTGAAACGCTGCCGCAGGATATCCAGAATTACCTGAAACTAAGCAGAGAAATCGCTGGTCAGCTGGGATGCAACGTATTTTTAGTCGGAGGATTTGTCAGAGATCTGCTCTTGCATACACCGAGCAATGATTTGGATATTGTCGTCGAGGGGAATGGTATCGCCTTTGCGCGAGGGCTGAGTAAGCGGCTGGACTATTTCCGTTTGATCCTACATGAATCATTTGGTACAGCGAGCTTGATTTTCAGAAATGGAACACATATCGACATCGCCGGTACCCGTAGGGAGGATTATGAGTTCCCTGGCGCGCTTCCGGTTGTTGAGGAATCAAAACTTAAGGACGATTTATTCCGCCGTGATTTTACGATCAATGCCATGGCATTAAGTTTGAATGAAGGTTTTTTTGGAGACATTATCGATTATTACGGGGGTTACCGCGATCTACAGCAAAGGGAGATCCGATTTTTACACAATCTCAGTTTCATCGATGATCCAACCCGGATCCTCAGAGCGATCCGTTTTGCCGGGCGTTATGGTTTTAAACTCGCCAAAGTGACCCAAGATGCCATACCAATTGCTTTGAAGGAAAATGTCTTGGCGAATGTAAGTGCCGATCGTTTCAGCGAAGAATTTCTGCTTATATTTAAAGAACAGCACTTCACGCAAATGGTTAGGGACCTGAATCGTTATGGTGTGCTCAAAGCCTGGTTTCAGAAAGATTATCTCTGGAATGATGATGTCTGGAATGATAACGAAATGGAAAATGCCCAGGATCAGTCCCTGGCTGTAAGATGGCTGATGAGCATTAAAAATGTTGACCTCACCGGGATCAAGGAAATTCTAAATAAGCTTAATCTTCCAAAATCGCTGCAGAGAATTACAGTACGCTACGGCATGTTACGAGAGGAACTTCACCAGAAAAATCTGCAGGATATGGTCGGTGTTGATGAGATCCTTAGCGGAACGCCGGAGTTACTGTTAGCGGTTTTGAAGCAGCATGACGAATTTGCAGACATCCTGAATAAATATGAAGCACTCCTCCAGGGGATACAGATACAGGTAACCGGCAAAGATCTCATCCAGCGTGGCGTCAGGGAGGGACCGGAAATAGGATGCATTCTAAAGCAAATCCGTGCCGGTTGGCTTACCGGGAAAATACACAATACGGCCGACGAGGAGATTTTTTTAAACGATTTGCTGAAAAATCGATAATCGTAATTGAAAAATTGTGTGTTATACTAATAAATGGTTATAGTGTATTAATTGAGGAAAGAAGATACACGTTGTTTTAAATAGAAATGACAAATTACTATGAAGTCTGAAGGGAGTTATTTAAAATTGAAAAACAGGATCTTTAGCGGTATGCGGCCAACGGGTTCGCTCCATATTGGACATTTGAGTGTCTTACAGAACTGGGCAGCGCTCCAGGATGAATATGATTGCTTTTATGGCATTGTGGACTGGCATGCCTTAACAACAGGATACGAAGACAAATTGAATCTTAAGGCGTTAATAAAAGAGATCGCCTTGGATTGGCTGAGCGTTGGTATCGATCCTGAGAAAAGCGCTGTATTTGTGCAGTCTCATGTCAAAGAGCATGCGGAGCTGCATCTGCTCTTCTCGATGTTCACACCGATGTCATGGCTGGAGAGGGTACCGACATATAAAGATCAGATCCAACAGTTGGGCGCCGACGGAAAAGATCTGCATACGTATGGCTTTTTAGGCTACCCTTTGCTGCAGGCAGCAGACATCCTTGTCTATAAAGCGAAGGCAGTTCCGGTGGGCGAAGATCAAATCCCCCACATCGAACTGTGTCGTGAGGTCGGGCGCCGTTTCAACTTCTTGTATGGCAATGTCTTTCCTGAACCCCAGGCGCTCATTGGTAAGGTGCCGCTTTTACCGGGTGTTGACGGACGAAAAATGAGCAAAAGCTATAATAATGCCATATCGCTGACGGCGTCTACAGAAGAGGTGAACGCCCGAGTAAAACAGATGATCACGGACCCGGCACGCCTGCGTAAGGATGATCCAGGCCATCCGGAGGTTTGTGTGGTGGCAAAATTCCATCACATCTATACACCGGATGCAGAACGGATCACAGAGGAATGCACCGCCGGTAAAGTCGGCTGTGTTGCCTGTAAGAAATATCTTGCGGAAAACCTGAATAACGTACTTGAACCTTACAGAGTACGACGGAATTTCTGGGATGAAGACGGAAAAGTCGAACGGGTCCTGCTTGAGGGTGCTGAAAAGGCCAGAGCGACTGCAGCTGAAACGCTGAAAGAAGTTCGGCAAGCTATTGGTGTCTGATGGAAGCCAAAAATACTGCGCCCTATGTTGAAGTCCCGTCCTTTCAAGGCCCTCTTGATTTACTGCTGCATTTGATTCAAGAGCATAAGGTCGATATCTATGATATTCCGATCGCACTGATTGCCGATCAGTTCATTGCTACCGTCCGTAAAATGGAAGCATTGGATATGGAGGTTACGACGGAATTTCTAGTACTCGCCGCGCAGCTGCTTTACCTTAAATCCAGGCAATTGCTGCCAAAACCACAGAAAACAGAGGAAGAGCTGCTGCTGGAAGAGGAAATGAAACACGACTTGGTCGAAAGACTTGTGACGTATCGGGCTTTTAAAAGCCTTGCTTCCTATTTGGGATCGAAAGAAGCAACCCTAGGCAACCGGTATTTTCGGGAAATCGATATGGATGAGATCATGTCAAAGATCCCCCACCCAGACCCGTTGAACGGCGTTGAGATGTCGGATTTGATCCGGGCTTTTGAAAATATCTTGAGCCGAATTGAAAAAGGCGAAGATATACAGTACATGCAGGTTGAAGAAATTCCCGTGGAGATGATGACGAATGATATCCTGCGCCGCATGATCATCCATCCGCAGGGGATGCGATTCAGTCAGCTCTTAAGATATGCGACACGGGTAGAGATTGTCGTTGCTTTCATGGCTATACTGGAGTTGTTGAAAGACGGAAAAATCCGAGCGGAACAAAGCGAGGAAAAGAACGAAATATTCATAGTCCCGACAGAAAAAGCGTGGGATATTCGGAATGAGGAGTCGGTATGATACTGTTTCAGGATACGGAGATTGCGGCACTGGAAGCGCTGTTGTTTGTGGCTAAAGAACCACTGAGTATACAGCGGCTTGCAGAAATATTGGAGATACCTGCGGAAGACGTCCCCGAGTTGATTCAGGTTTTAAAGGAACGCTATGAGACACCCGCCAGCGGATTTACCATGATAGAGCTGGAGGATGGATTTCGTTTGGGTACAAAGCCGGAATTAGCCGGTTATATCGAGGTCTTATACAAACAGCCATCTCAGACGCTTTCCAATGCAGCCTTGGAAGTGCTTTCGATTATTGCCTACAAACAACCGGTCACACGAGGGGAAATCGATTTTATCCGAGGCGTTCAATCTGACCGGGCACTGGCAACATTAGTGGAAAAAGGGTTAGCCAAGGAAATCGGACGTAAAGATGGTCCGGGAAGGCCGATTCTTTTCGGAACCACAGAGGATTTTCTTCTGCACTTTGGTTTGAGATCACTCCAGGAGCTTCCGACCCTCACACGACCTGAGGAAGACGAAGCGGAAGAGGATAACGATAACGATAAAGCTGTCACAGACACAGCAGGGGAGCCGTTCGTACACGCTGAAATCGGCGAGAAAACAGAACCACTCGAAGTAGATGATCATGAAGCACAAGAAAAAGTACCTCAACACAGTGAGGATGAGATAGAACCTGGAGATACATTCGTAGAATCGCGGAAGAATTAACTAATACGTGATTCTTATGTTGGAGGGATAGTAATGTTTATACTTGGAATTGCAGGCAGCCCGCGCAAGGGCGGGAATACCGAAACGTTGCTTGATGAAGCGTTAGCTTCAGCACAGGCCCAGGGTGCCCGCACAGAGAAGGTGTTACTCTCTTCCACGAGAATTGCTCCCTGTATGGGCTGCGGTGCCTGTGAAAGAACGGGCGAGTGCATCCAAAAGGATGGTATGCAGAAGCTGTACGACACGATTTTATCTGCAGATGTTATTCTTTTCGCATCACCGATTTACTTCTATTCCGTTTCAGGTACGGCAAAATGCGCGATTGACCGCACCCAAGCCCTGTGGTCCCGTAAATATAAACTAAAGGATGAACGGTACTACCAAAAGAAAAAAGGGTATTTCATCAGTGTGTCCGCGTCAAAAGGGGAACGCGTTTTTGAAGGCGCGCAATTAGTGATGAAATACTTCTTTGATGCAGCGGGTTATGAGCTTACCGGTGAATTGTTAATTAAAGGGATTGACAGTAACGGTGAAATCAAAAAGCACCCGGCATATTTGCAGGCCGCGCGCGAACTTGGGGAAGAGGCTGCAGGTCGAACCTGACGGTGAAATAGCGTATAGCGTCGACGGATATTTGCGTATCCCTAGTATCCCTAGTACAACGTTCTCTAAATACCATGACAGAAGGATGTAATAATCTGGGCTGATCTGCATGCCACATTCCGCTTTCGGCTCTTGCGCCATCCTTGGCGCAAAGAGCCGCGCTACGCAATCCGTGCTCCGCTTGTCGCCGGAACTGTGGCACGCAGACCTGATTTGGGGTGTAAAGAAAATTATAGAATGCTGTACTAGTATCCCTAGTATCCCTAGTACCCTTAGTATCCTTAGTATCCATATGGATATTTAGGGATAACGTACAGGACTCAAGTATCATGGATACACGGAGACCGTGTGTTGTTTTTTATCGTTGGATGTGTTAAAATAGCACGATGCTAATTTCATATTATTTGGGTAGAGGTGCGGGTATCAAGAGTAATTTTTCGGAGACGGCCGTCAATGAGGAATAATGAAAGGGATAACTGCCGAAGCTGAGTTCATAGCCAGTGAATTCAGCTGGGCTTGCATTTAATAAATGCAAGACTGTCATTCCGTTGGGAATGAAGCGCTATCCCGGACCATGAACAAGCCGGTATTATGCCGGCAGGATAGGAAATTTCTGGTTTGCGGATAGTATCTGCAAACCTTTTTAGTATCTCAGAATAAGTCTACGGACGCTGTTATCATACTTTTTGCTTCAATCTGAAGGAGGATATAAAAAAATGACACAAAAAACATTGCCTTTTTCCAATCAGGAAATCGAAAAAATCGCACAAGAATACGGGACACCATTTCATATCTATGATGAAAAAGCTATCAGAAATAATGTGCGCCGATTACAAACTGCATTTCAATGGAATCCGGGATTCAAAGAATATTTTGCAGTAAAGGCCACACCCAATCCCCACATTTTAAAACTATTGGCTGAAGAGGGAGCGGGTGCCGATTGCAGCTCGCTAGCCGAATTGCTATTGGCGGAAAAAGTGGGTTTAAGGGGAGAGCGTATTGTCTTTTCGTCCAACGATACACCCGGAGTCGAATACCGTAAAGCCAGGGAATTAGGCGCAATCATTAACCTTGACGATATTACACATATCGATTTTTTAGCCAAAGAAGCCGGTATGCCGGAAATGATTTCGTTCCGCTTTAATCCGGGACCGTTGCGCAAAGGCGGCAATGACATTATCGGTAACCCGGAGGATGCTAAGTACGGGTTGACACGGGATCAAATGTTTGAAGCCTATAAGAAAGTCAAGGATTTAGGCGTGAAGCGATTTGGTCTTCACACCATGGTGATTTCCAATGAATTGAATCCGGATTTCTTTGTAGAAACTGCCCGTATGATGTTTGATCTGGCATTGGATGTTAAAAAGATGCTGAATATTAATATCGAGATCATTAACCTTGGCGGAGGCATCGGCATACCTTACCGTCCGGAACAAAAAGCCGTCGATTTGGAATATGTCGGATACCGGATTAAGGAAGTCTATGAGGAGATTATCATCCCGGCAGGAATTGCCCCGGTACGTGTGGTGATGGAATGCGGACGGATGATCACAGGCCCCTATGGCTACCTTGTGACACGGGCGTTGCATAAAAAAGAGACCTATAAGAACTATATCGGTCTGGATGCCTGCATGGCTGATCTGATGCGGCCTGCATTATACGGCGCTTACCACCATATTACTGTCGTCGGCAAAGAAGAACAGCCGCTGGACTATAAATATGATGTTACCGGCAGTTTGTGTGAGAACAATGATAAATTTGCGATTGACCGCATGCTGCCGAAAATCGATATCGGTGACCTGATTGTCATTCATGATGCCGGGGCTCACGGCCATGCCATGGGATTTAACTATAATGGAAAGCTGCGGTCCAAAGAACTGCTTCTGAAACCAGACGGTCGTGTTGACATAATCCGCAGAGCGGAGACCATCGACGATTACTTTGCAACACTGGATTTCTCCAAAATCTAAGTTGTGACCGAAACGGGGAGACAATGGGGACGTAGACCTTTGTCTCCTTTTTGGGGACAAAGGGCTCCCGTCCCATTGTCTCCTCATAGCGAAGCTTCCTAAGCTGATCCTCCATGATTTGCTCCTTGTTGATCAGAATCGTCGGCGTCCCGCAGATAATCCCGCGGGCCTTTTCACTTTTTAAGGCTATCTCTGAAATTGCCAATCCTAAAAGGGGGACAATGGGGACGTAGACCTTTGTCTCCTTTTAAGGAGACAAAGGTCTACGTCCCCATTGTCCCCCCGTCCCCATTGTCTCCCGTCCCCTTGTCTCCCCCCCGGTCCCTCGAGTTCCCCGTGTCCCCGGAGTTCCCCGTGTCCGGCGTTGCTTTTTTCCTTACAGCATCCCCATTGATGGCGGCGATCAAGGCGGCGTTCATGGCGCAGCCTAAGAGCAGTATCTCGCAGATCCAGTACAGCCATAGAAGCAGGAGCATGATGCCGGCCAAACTGCCGTATGCCAGTGTGTAATTGTTAAAATGATTGACGTAGTACGAAAAAGCCAAAGACAGCAGGACCCAACCCGCAGAAGCAAACAGCGATCCGGGGAAATAGCGTTTCAGGCCATACATGCGTTTTGTGGCAATTCTGTTGAGAAAGACGAAGGTGGCTGTCAAAAACAAAAATTGGATGATCAGCCGCAGTTCCTGCCACAGGTACATTAAAACACCTGTCGTGCCAAGGAGATTCATAAAAGCATCTGCCAAAGCATCCCCGATCACCAGAATAATAAATGAAAAAATCATAGCCAGGACAATAACAATAAGAAAGACCAATGCTGTATATTTAAGATGGAAGAAAGAACGGCTTTCTTCCATGCCGTAGGCTTTGACGATGCCTCTGATCAAGGCATTAATACCATTCAGTGATGCCCAGAGTGCAGCCAGCATGCCAAAAGACAATAACGCCGGGGTGCTGCGGGTACCGAATATTTCGTCCACGATGCCTTTAACCATTACGTAGGTTCCTTCCGGCAGGAGGAACTTCAGACTGTTGAAAAAATGATCATTGGTCATGTCCAGGGAACTGATCAGGGTCAGTAGAAAAATGATCGTCGGAAAGAAGGAGAGAATCATATAATAGGTGACCTGTCCGCCAAGAGCCATTAACTCATTTCTATTGACGATTTTCCAGTATTCCCGGAAGAAGAAGTGCCATTTCATCGCAGTTTCTCTCTTTGATTTATGGTCATAAAATATTCGTAAACCTCAATGTTTCCGATTCCGGCACCTGATGTAATAAGAACATCAATGTATTGAGCTCAGCCATGGCATCGCCCTTCTCATGATACTGGATATATTCCTCCAGTTTTTTGTAGGAAATTTCGATATTGTTCAATATACTGTGGTTAAGGAAGATTTTCCACCAATCATGAAGCTGGGTCCAACTGCTGTAGGATTGTTCCAGCGAGACTAAGGATTCTTCCCATTGATTGTCTTCCATCAGAGTTTCGGTCTGTTTCAGTTGGTCTTCAATAACCCTTGCGGTGGTATCAATGCGGTGAGTAATCAAAACAGTTGACGATATGATAATAATAAACCCCAGAATGATTGTTATAACCGAGCGCATATTTTTGAAATACCTCCTGGCACCAAAAAGAGTCACATAACGGGTGTAAAGACAATTTAGAAATGGGCTATTTGGCATTTTTTTTCTGAATATAGAGTTTTTGCTGTGAATCGATACTGGCGAAAAATACCTGCTTGATATTGGAAATATTTGCTTTTTTGATTTCTTTCTCCAACCATATAATGTCCACACCGGATTTCTCCAGATTCTTTTTCTGAATTTCCCCGTCCATGATCAAAGCAAGGGGCATCCCGTCACCGGCGATCTGCAGTTTAAGATCATGGGGGGTAGCCGGGCGTTTATCTGATTTGGGAATAACACTGAGCTGACCGTTTGTTTCGAGTATGGCATAGTCCACATCCGCTATATTGAACATATTTTTGGCCCGAAGCTGCTCAAGAAGATCGCTTAAGTTATAGCGAAGCTTCCTAAGCTGATCCTCCATGATTTGGCCCTTATTGATCAGGATCGTCGGCGTCCCGCAGATAATTCCGCGGGCTTTTTCACTTTTTAAAGCTAGCTCTGAAATTGCCAAACCTAAGAGAAGCAGCATGATAACAGGAAATAGACCCGCTATCAGCGGGATGCCCGAATCCTGGCTGGGTATGACCGCCAATTCGGATATCATAAGGATGATAACGAGCTCAAATGGCTGGAGCTGGCCAATCTGTCTTTTTCCCATGACTCGCAGAACCAAAACAATGATTAAATAGAGGATAATTGTCCGCACGATACCAATAAGCAAACGAAGAGCCCCTTTCAGATGTTCGAGTTGACTGTTTTTCGTGTGGTGCACATTTGTTTTATTTTTTACAAGAGAGGGCTGCTTTATTCCCAGCGGTCGCTCTAATGGCAAAAAGAATCTTCCCAAGAAATATGTTTTGATATACAATAAATGAAATGATAGAATAGTATTGGATATTGATACTTTTTGTAATATAAGGAGGAAAGCACGTGTTCGAAAACGACATTTTGGTGGCCGGTGCGGATCCTGGGTTTGGCGCCATTAAGCTCGATATTGGCGATACAAAGATATTATTCCCCGCTGTCATTTGTAATGGCAATGAGCGGATTTTTTCTATTTTAGGAAGAACTGATCCGGAAAAAGGATCTGACATTGATAAACAAATCGCCTCCTTGGATGTTATTGTGAAAAATAACTCCAGCGGTGTTGAACGTCATTATTTTATGGGAAGCCTTGCGGAAAGCCTGAATCCGAAAGATGCCCATTATTGCTGGGATGAAGATAAATCCACAGACGAAGAAGCCATGGCGTTGCTCATCGTCGGCCTGGCGTTGGCGCAGCCGTATCCTAAAACCAATATTTATCTGGGTACCGGCGTTCCGGTCAAATTTTATGCCGCACTTAAAGATAAGTATGAAGCTGAACTCAAAGGGTCGTTCTCCGTGACTTTTCTATCCGGGCCTTTTAAAGGGCAGACGCGCAGTATGAATATCCTCCGATCCCGTGTATTGCCGCAAAGTTACGGGGTGTTTATCAAAGAGACACTGACGGAAGACGGTAAACCCACTAATAATAAATTGTTTGGCGGGTATGTTGTCGTGATCGATCCGGGCTTTAGAACGGCTGATATCGCGACCTTCTACGACGGTGTGATGCTTGATCCTCCGAACTCTTTCAGTATAGAAAAAGGACTGCAGTGGTGCTATCAGGGGGTTGCCGAGAAGCTGAAAGAAATGACGATGGATCACACCAACCCTATCGAGACGGATGATAAGGAATTGGATAAAATCTTCAGGGTAAATAAGGGACTCTATCCGTGGAACAACGGTGCCATCGACCTCAATCCCATCATGAAGAGGATGCTTTCCCAGCTTGCTTCAGATATTTCCAGAGAAGTCATGAAAACATTAAAACCGATGGCCGGCCGAATCCATACCGTTCTCGTTGCCGGTAAAGTCGGGGAGATGTTATTTGATTATCTTAATTTAGATAATAAAGTTCTAATCGATGATCCGCAATTTGGTAATGCATCCGGTTTTCGGATCATGGCCGCGAACCTGGTAAATAATCTGACCCGGAAAGTAAATGTTGACTGATGAAGACGACAGGTCATCTGGTATTCTACATTTCTGAAAATGAAGATTTCGAACTCTGGCGGGCCCTATCCCAGATTCCGTCCGAGGAGAGGTCCGCTTTTGTCAAGGAAGCATTGCGCTCGGCTATCCTCCAGCCCAACGACGCCCAAACTGATATGCGAACGAGCATTCATCGTCAGCCGGTCAATGGGAATAGACCGAACACTCTTTTACGGTTCGACCGCAGTGCCGGAAGCAGGGATGGTGGAAGCAGCGGAAGCCAGTATACGCCGGTCAGTGATTTGGCCATGGATGAACTTGGCTATGACGCGATTACGGAAGCCGACGATAAAGTACTTCTGAACATCCATCGGCCGATCGAAGACGACCTGGAGGACACCCGCATCGAGGAACTGATCCATGTCAGTGAATCACGATCCAAAAACACGCTTCCCGGACTGGATTTTCTGCTGACCAATGTGATTGGGGAAGAGGACGATGAAAATGTCATCGAATTCTTCCGAAAGAACCAAACGGCGGCCGGAGAAGAGGAATAACATAACATAACTTAACTTAACTTAATTAGGATAGTAATGAGTGAAAGACGCCATTGGCGTCTTTTCTATATTATGGGCTTTGGCCTGTTGAGTACACGAAGTGTACGAAACAATAAACCACCCGCTATGCGGGTGGGGACCAAAAAGTTATACAAAAAAATCACCAATGAGTTAAAGTAGAGTTGTTCAAGCTACTAAATTAACTAGAAAGGTGATTTTAATGGCCAACAAGGAATACAGTTTAGCCCATACGAAGTGGATGTGTAAATATCACATCGTGTTCACACCTAAGTATAGAAGAAAAATAATCAATAACTCAACTTTCCGTGCGACCGGGCAAGGTCGTGTGATTTAGCGGGTGAAAATCCCGTCCGATAAGGACTAGCCAATCCAATCGGTAGCGAGTCATGAACATAAAAAGGTAACTTAATATGTTAAGCGTTGACAGTCAGGCAGTAGGCCTGAAAGCGATTGAGCCTCGAAATGAGTAGAAGTGAGAAGGCTGACGGCGTCGAAACGGCCGGAAAGCAATATGGTTATATCCGAATTGGCGAGGATATAACTACTTCTCCGGGGTCGAAGAGCCAGGCATGCTGTACAATGATCACACCGCAACCCGGGAGACCCTGCCAACTCTTCTTTAAGGAAGTATGGCAAACAACTTTAACAAAGAAGAATGCCAAACGGTTGGCAGGGAGTCGGATGGCTGAATAGTACCGATGAAGCCGGGTAACGCCGACGGAGGGAAGGCAGCCACATACAACCGCTCTTACTAAAGACACATTATCTACGCACAGGAGTAGGGAAATGATGGAAACAAAATTAGTAAGAATAGCAGAGATAGCGAGGGCTAATCCAGAAACAAAGTTCACATCCTTGTATCATTATATGAACAAGGAGCTTTTGCAGGAGTGTCACAGAGAACTACAAGGAAACAAAGCTATCGGTATTGACGGTGTGACGAAAAAGGAATATGAAGAGAATCTGGAGCAGAAACTTGATGACCTTGTTGAAAGACTCAAGAAAAAGAGTTATCGACCGTTACCAGCCAAGAGGGTCTATATCCCGAAAGGAGACGGCAAGGAAAAGAGACCGCTAGGGATTGCCTGCTATGAAGATAAAATTGTCCAACAGGGGCTTAATAAAATATTGCAGGCAGTGTTTGAACCAATATTCCTGGAGTGTTCGTTTGGTTTCCGGCCTCAGCTCGGATGTCATGATGCCTTGAAGAAGCTTAACAGCGTTATAGAAAAAGGCAAGATTAGCTATATCGTGGATGCAGATATAAAAGGATTCTTTAACAATGTATCGCACGAATGGCTGATAAAATTTATGGAACACACCATAGCAGATACGAACATGATCAGGCTAATTAAAAGGTGTCTAAAGGCAGGAATAGTGGAGGGCGGAAACTGGGAAGAAACTGAAGCCGGCACACCGCAGGGGTCTATCATATCCCCAGTTCTTGGAAACCTATACCTGCATTACACACTTGATCTGTGGTTTACCAAGGTGGTCACCAAGAAAAGCAGAGGACAAGCCTCCATGGTAAGATACGCGGACGATAGCGTATTCTGTTTTCAATACAAAGATGATGCAGAAAGGTTCTACGTAGAGTTGAAATCAAGGCTAGCAAAGTTTGGTTTAGAAATAGCGGAGAATAAAACAAAGATAATTGAATTTGGAAGATTTGCCGAAGAAAATCGAGCCAGAAGGGGTATGGGCAAAACGGAAACATTTGATTTCCTTGGATTTACACACTACTGTGGCAAAAGCAGACAAGGTAAATTTCGCGTAAAACGCAAAACAAGCAGGAAGAAATATAGAGCAAAGGTGAAAGAGTTCACTCAATGGATGAAAACGAATAGACATAGCAGCATACACGAAATCTTCAAACAGGTAAAAGCGAAACTTGAGGGGCACTACAGATATTATGGAATTACGGACAACAGCAGGATGCTGGGTAAGTATCGCTATGAGGTAACGAAGACGATTTTCAAATGGATGAACAGAAGAAGTCAGAAGCGGAGCTTTGATTATGACAGATTCAATAAATATTTGAAAGTAAATCCGTTACCGATACCTAAAATCTATGTGAATATTTATGGATAAGCCAGCGCTAAGAAAGAAAGGAAGTATGAGGAGCCGTATGCCTTAATTGGGCTCGTACGGATCTGTGAGGGGCAGGCGCTGCGAAGCGACCTGTCTACTCGACCACCATTAAATAATGGTTAAAGGCATGATTCTTCTGACGCATCAGGCTGCAAACAACAATCGTTCTTTGAAAGACCGTGGAATAGTGCTAAGAAAAGAATCCATAATCGTATTAGCTAATTCCTGGCTTATTACTGGAAAATTGTTTAGAACACGCCTGAGAGTATCGATTAACAATACTAATGCTTGAGAAAGTTTGAGATCTTCCATTTCATCACTGTAATAGTAAAATAATTCTCCAATGGTCCTATCATCCTGAGTATTCCTGCTTTCAACTGCCAACATGATGTAGCGCAGAAATACGATGGATGTTGCGGCTACCTGAGCATCATAGCTTCGTCCTTGGTATTCTTTAGCCAGAGCCAAGTAGGTCTTGCATACTTTAAAGAATACCTCGATGTCCCAGCGTTTACCGTAAATACGGACAATCTCTTCTTCAGATAGCTCTAAATCCGTACTCAGGAGAGCCAGCCAATTTTTCGATCGTCTGTCTTGAACAAAAACAATTTTCACATCGGTTAAGTCTTGAATATTTTTTGCCTCACGTATTTGAACTGTTATTGAACCGATGATCCCCGTTTTAGCATCAGCAATATCACCTGCCAATTTACGAAGTTCCTGAAGGGGTTGCCATTTGCCGTTATGGTGGTAATGAATCTTCTCTGTAATCTTCAACATGCAGATAACATCACGTTTTTCTTGCTTGACTCTTAAGATTGTCTTAGGATGGGCAAACCAGCTGTCAAAAAGAACGTACTTAGCTGAAATATGAGCAGCTGAATGGAGAAGATTGATCAGAGCATCGGTTGTACTTCTCATCGCCTCGGTTCTTCTTTTGTAAGCGATTGTTCGCTTATCCAAAGGCTTAGCCGGATTCAAGATCTTCTCCGGTTTCTGGGAACTTAAGAGTGAAAAACCAATAGGCAGGAATGTATTTCCATCGGACCAGCCCAAAGTCAACATTCGGAAGCCTTTCACAAATTTATGGGTTGTGTGGTCAAAGACCCGGGTCATCAGTTCAACTTTCTTACTTCGACTTCTGCTGTAAAGAGAATCATCAACAATGAGTACCGATTTCCGATCATCACTAGTCAAACTGTTAACAAAATCAATAACCTTGGATGCCATTAACAATAGAAGCTTTGACCAATTATAATGACCGGCGTTTAAGAAGCGATAGGCTGTATTTTTACGGAAAGATAATTCTTCGGGTTTCATTTCAAGTGTTCTAAAGAGATTCTTTCCGGTAAAAACAAGGGTAAAAAGTTCTTTTAAGATAGTGACACACGGGATTCCTGATTCTTTATAAAAATTACAACGCTTGAGGAGTTTGGAAAATGAATTCTGGATAAAATATTGATCGATTCTTGAGGAAACAGCATTTTCGTTACTTGTTAAATCTGGTATAATACTGGTCATAGGAAACCTCCAAAGTACTGGTATTACTGGGTTTGTGGTTATTCTCATTATACCAGATTTGGCGGTTTTCTTGTTTTATTTAACCATATTTTCAAGGATTTTGAAGGTTTAACCTACCCCCGAAGGGGGTGGGAAAGTTGAGTCAATAATCAATACCGCGAAAGTATAGCAGAAATATTAAAACAGTTATGCGGGTATAAGGGAGTGGAAGTTATTGAGGGGCACCTGATGTTGGATCACGTCCATATGTTAGTAAGTATTCCGCCCAAGATCAGCGTATCGAGTTTTATGGGATATCTGAAAGGGAAAAGCGCATTAATGATATTTGACAAGCATACAAACTTGAAGTATAAGTTTGGGAATCGTCATTTTTGGGCGGAAGGTTATTATGTGAGTACAGTTGGGCTTAATGAAGCAACAATAAAGAAATATATCGAGGAACAAGAGAAACACGACATAGCACTGGATAAGCTGAGTTTATAAGAGTATGAAGACCCCTTCAAGGGGTAGCAAGTAGTACAAACGCCCCTTTAGGGGCGGCAAAATTGGCAACGGCATAGTGGCTTGAACGAAAGTGAAAGCCAGCGTCTTTAGGCGCTGGCCGGTAACTAAGGCTTATAGCCGTAGAGCAAACTACCCGTTTGACGGGTAGTGATGATTTCAACATCGTGACAGGCCATAAATTCTTCCCGCTCCTCCACCGGTATCCCCAGGAGGATGACCGCCCGGGAGAAACTAAGATAGGAATCCGGATTCGATAATAGAAGAGGATGTTCCCACGGTTACGGGAGCAAAATTGCATGAAGAAAGTGTCAGGGATGTTTTGAAAAATGAAAAATACAAAGGCGATGTTATGCTCCAAAAAACATTTATAGAGAACCACTTAAGTTGATTAAGGAAATAATTATTTATGACACAAAATTGGTAGTGAGCCTGCTCAGAAGCGGCTGAAATAGAGTGTGAAATATTAAAGTAATTAAATCATCATATACTTTCCAATTGTTGTAAGAATGTAGTTTTGACATTGAAACCTTAATTGAATATAGTATTTGTTGAACTTTCGTTGAAAAAAATATACTATACTTAGGTTAAATTTAAACTTGGAGATGATATCTATATGTTCAATATATTAGTGGTTGAGGATGATCAGTCGTTAAGAACACTATTTTGCACTGTATTATCGAAGAATGGTTTTTCATATTTTGAAGCAGAAGATGGAATGGAAGCATGGGATATTCTTGAAAAGCAGTATATTGACCTTATGATTTGTGATATTATGATGCCGAATGTCGATGGCTATGAATTGGTCAAGAGCGTGCGGGAGAATGGATATAATATGCCGGTGTTGATGATAACGGCCAAAGATACTTTTGAAGATATGCAAATGGGATTTCGTTTAGGCACTGATGATTATATGGTAAAGCCAGTTAATGTGAATGAAATGATATTGAGAGTCAACGCTCTTCTGAGAAGAGCACAAATCGTCAATGCAAAGAAAATACTATTTGGTTCTATAGAACTTTACTATGATGATTTGACAATTTTTCTGAACGGAGAAAGTTTGATTATTCCACAGAAAGAGTTTTATATACTTTATAAGCTTCTCTCAAATCCAAATAAGGTTTTTACAAAGCAGCAGCTTATGGATGAAATATGGGGCATGGATACAGAGAGCGACCCGCATACGTTGGATGTTCATATCAGCAGGATCAGGGAACGGTTTAAGGAAAGGTCTTCTTTCGAGATTATAACCATCAGGGGACTAGGATATAAAGCGGTGAAGTCAAATGCGTAAGATAAAAGATAGGCTGACAATTTCTCATATATTTGCACTGATTATGGCGGTTATAATGACAGTATCCATGGTACTCACATATACAATAATTTATATCTTATTGCGGTTAAGCGTTAGCCCAATAACAGGAGCATTAACATCTTCTTCGTTTATCGCCATTTTGAGCATTGTGGTAGGAACAGTAATTTCTACGTATGTTTCAAAGAAAATGCTTCGTCCTATTTTAAAAATTAATGATGCTGCCAAAAAAGTGGCTATGGGGGACTTTTCCGTTCGGCTGGAAGAAAAAAGTATAGCAAAAGAAATTAAGGAAATAGCAGAAAGCTTCAATGTGATGGTACGGGAACTGTCCAATACTGAGACGTTAAGGAATGATTTTGTCAGTAATGTTTCGCATGAATTCAAAACGCCGCTCTCTGCAATTGATGGATATGCAACATTATTACAGGATGACACGCTCTCAAGGAAAGAGGAAGATAAATATATCGGATATATTTTAGAAAACACAGGGCGATTGTCCAAACTCACGCAAAACATTCTCTCACTTTCACGTCTTGAAAATCAGGAGATTGTTCTCCAGCAGGAACGATTTTCACTGGATGAACAGATACGACGCGTTTTACTAAGCTATGAAAACAAATGGGAGGAAAAGAATCTAATCATAGATTTAAATCTTGAAAGTATCATGTTTTATGGCAACCAGTCCCTCCTAGCGCAGGTTTGGAGTAATCTGATTGAAAATGCTATCAAGTTTTCTAATAAGGGTGGAATGTTATCTCTAGACTGTTTATTAAAAGGAGCAA
Source organism: Dehalobacter sp. DCM (assembly GCF_024972775.1). NCBI lineage: Bacteria > Bacillati > Bacillota > Clostridia > Eubacteriales > Desulfitobacteriaceae > Dehalobacter > Dehalobacter sp. DCM. The sequence goes on from NZ_CP092282.1 coordinate 1,793,225, forward strand.
ATGTTGTTGTAAACGTTAGGGATAACGGTATTGGCATGGGAGATGAGGTGAAAAAGCACGCCTTTGATAAATTCTATCAAGGAGAGCGTTCACATAATGTAAAGGGAAATGGCCTTGGACTTGCATTAGTAAAACATATTGTAACGTTATATGGGGGTACTGTGTCTCTGGAAAGTAAAAATGGGGTCGGAACGGAAGTTACAGTAACATTAAAAGCTGAAGAATTACAATAGATCAAATTCCTAATTTATTTGCATAAGCTCTTTTTAATAGTGGAGAGCTTTTTTTAATGTTTTGCAAAGTTGAAGTTTAGTTGAGGAGTATTTGAGGTTGATTTGAATTTTGCTTGATAGACTATAAATATAAGAGCGAATTGGAAGGTTCTTTTCCCTTTGAAGCTTGCTATGGACGATTTTCGAAAGCTGATACAATTTCCTGGCTGAAAACCAAACAGCGCAGGGGAAATTAACTTTTTTTCACGAAAGGCAATGGCCATGAAAATACTTCTAGTCTATCCTGCGTCCCCAAACTCATTCTGGAGTTTCAATTATGCCCTGCAGTTTATTTCGAAGAAGTCCTGTTTTCCGCCTCTCGGGCTTCTTACTATTGCCGCCATGCTTCCAGGCTCATGGGAGAAGAAGTTAATCGACATGAGTATAACGCCCCTGACGGATAATGACGTCCAATGGGCGGATTTCGTATTTATAAGCGCGATGGTTATACAAAAGGATTCAGCCAGAGAGATCATCGATAGATGTAAGGTTCTAGGTGTTAAAACGGTAGCCGGCGGCCCGTTGTTTACCTGTGAGTATTCGGATTACGATAATGTTGATCACTTGCTTCTGGGTGAAGGAGAATTGACAATTCCTGATTTTATAGATGATTTTAAAAAGGGCAGTTTAAAGCATACTTATCGCTCAGAGAGATGGGCGGATTTATCACAAACACCAGTTCCAGCCTGGGAGCTTATCGATTTGCGAAAATACGCGACTCTTAATATCCAGTATTCCCGTGGATGTCCTTTCAACTGTGAATTTTGCAATGTGACTACTCTTTTTGGTCATACGCCCAGAACAAAATCAATAGAACAGCTTCTAAAGGAATTAGATACCATCTATGACAGAGGATGGAGAGGCAGTATTTTTTTCGTAGATGATAATTTTATCGGAAATCGTAGAAAGCTTAAGGAATACATACTGCCGGCTCTGATCCAATGGATGGAAATAAAGAAATATCCGTTTACTTTTCTTACCGAGGTATCAATCAATCTTGCCGATGATGAAAAATTAATGGAGCTAATGGCAAAAGCCGCGTTTAAGTCTGTCTTTGTCGGCATTGAAACAGTTTGTGAAGATAGTTTGGCGGAATGTAATAAACTCCAAAATAAAAACCGCAACATGGTCGATTCCGTTAAGAAGATGCAGCGTTTTGGACTTCAAGTGCAGGGCGGATTTATCGTCGGGTTTGACAGTGATAAGTCTACAATTTTTGATAGGATGATTAATTTTATTCAGGAGAGCGGAGTTGTTACTGCCATGGTAGGATTATTGAATGCCCCTAAAGGAACCATGCTCTATGATCGTCTTGAGCGTGAAGGCAGGATATCTTCCGACTTTAAGGGTGACAATACGAATTATTCTACTAATTTTAACCCTAAGATGAATTCAGTTGTCTTAATGAACGGATATAAGCATATTATCAACACGATTTATTCACCAAAGCAGTATTATGAACGGATTATGAATTTTTTGAAGGAGTATAGACCTGTAAAACTAGGTAAGCCCCATTTTGGTATTTATGAATGTTTAGCGTTCTTCAAGGCCAATTATTTTCTTGGAATAAAGGGAAAAGAGCGAAAGTATTATTGGAAACTATTTATATGGTCGGTAATTAAGCGTCCGGATGTGTTTCCGCTAGCCATAACATTATCAATATATGGTTATCATTTTCGGAAAATATTTGATGTGTAAGATTAACGGCTCAAGACTTGTTATGACAATAACTATTATAGATAATCTAATCATATGAGGTGAAATTATTGAACTACAGAATAATTGCAGATAGCTGCTGTGACTTAACGCAGGAGCTCAGAAAAAAGTGGGGAGTAACCACTGTCCCTCTAACCATGACTTTGGGTGAAGCATGCTTTGTTGATGATGACGCTCTTGACCTTTCGGGTTTTATGGAAGAAATGAAAAACTGTGAGGATAGGGTTGGCTCAGCTTCTCCGTCGCCTATGCTGTATAAGGAGGCGTTTCAAGGTTCACATACCTCTTTTGCTGTCACCTTATCAAGTAATCTGTCCGGCTCATATACGAGCGCAATGTTAGGGAAAGCTATGGCGGAAGAAGAGAACGCGGATGTTCATGTTTTTGATTCCAAGAGCGCGACGGCAGGAGAGGTATTAGTTGTTTGGAAAATCCTAAAACTGATCCAAGACGGGATTCCAAAGTCAGGGATCATTTCTTCGATAGAAAGCTTTATTGCCGAGATGAAAACCTATTTTGTTTTAGATAACATTGATAATCTGTTAAAAAACGGACGGCTTAACAAAATTACCGGGAAGTTGATTTCTGTGCTAAATCTCAAGCCGATTATGGGATCAGACGGACATGGGAATATCACGCTGTTTTCGCATGCGCGTGGGCAGAAACAAATCATAGAAAAGCTGGCAGATACAATAGAGGCAAGCGGCAGAAAAACCGATGGAGAAGATATTGTTATCACTCACTGCAACAATGCCGGACTTGCTGAAAGGTTGAAGGACACGATTAAAGCCAGATACCATTTCAAGGAAATACTCATTTTGCCAACGAGAGGATTAAGTTCTGTCTATACCAATGACAAAGGGATTGTTATGGCATTTTGAAGGAGATTAGAAAAATGAACATACTCGTTAGCATCAATTATAATTATGCAGAGCAATTTATTATTTTGATACGTTCCATATTGGAAAGTAATCCCCAGGCTAATATCACAATTTATCTGCTCCATTCTTCATTATCGAATGAAAACATTACTTATTTTAAATATTACATTGAAACCCCGCGCTGTACCATCAAGGCTATTCATGTTGATGACGAAGAATTTACGAACGCCCCTGTCAGATTTCACTGGTCACGCGAAATATATTATCGCTTGCTTGCACCATGGGTTTTGCCGGAGGAAGTAAATCGCATTTTGTATCTTGATGCTGATATTGTAGTGATAAATTCACTTCGTGAGCTATATGATTTAGATCTCGGAGATTACTGTCTCGCTGCTGCTTCTCATGTTTCGGGAAGTTCATATTTTATTCACAGTATTCGATTACAATTACCGAAAGGAAGTTATTATATTAATTCAGGTGTCATGTTGATGGATCTAAAAAAAATGCGAAGCTTATACGATAAGGATGTTATCCTGAACTTTATCGAAAAAAGAATGCATACGCTTTGGATGCCGGACCAGGATGTCATAAGCGTATTATATGGCCGCCATGTGCTGCCGCTCGATACGCTTCTTTACAATTTAGACGATTGGCATTTTGCCATTAGTGGCAGGGCAATTCCGAAATCCCGACGAATCAATGCTATATGGGTTCGAAACAATACGAAAATCATCCATTACAGTGGCAGAAATAAGCCTTGGAACAGCAAAAGCCACAGTGAGCTGCACCAGTTTTATAATGATGTTAAGCAAAACCTAAAGCAAATGACACATTAAAGTATATTCATTGAGGAGCAAAACAATGGATGACATTTTTATGGATGAATCCAAGTGGTACACGTTGGATAATACGGCGAAGTTATATCCCATTATTACCAGCGCAAAAAGCAGCTATGTTTTCAGAATAGCTGTAAAACTTAAGCAGGATGTCATCCCTTCTGTTCTGCAGCAGGCGGTAACCGATTGCAAATCACGGTTTCCGACTTTTTATGTCAAGCTTAGAAAAGGATTATTCTGGTATTACTATGAGGCCAATGAAAAAACGCCGATGATTAAACCGGAATCCTCCTATATTTGTCAGGCGATTGATTCTCATAATAATAACGGATATTTATTTACATTTTTTCATTATCAAAACCGTATAAGTCTAGAAATATTTCATGGCATTTGCGATGGAAGGGGCGCTTTAGAGTTTTTAAAAACAGTTGTATATCATTATTTTGAATTGCTTGGATTTCAAGTGGAGAGTGAGAACCTGGTATTAACACTGGACCAAGAGCCGACATCTGTTGAAATTGAGGACAGTTACCTAAAAAACTTTTCGCTGACGGGAAGGAAACTGGACAAGATGGTGAGGGCTTATCATACATCTGGCACCCGTTTTCCTCAAGAAGGTCTTGGCGTTATTAACGGAAAAGTACGAACGGAGCAACTGCGAAAATTGGTAAAGGAGAATAAAGCTACGATAAGTCAATACATGGTCGCCCTTCTAACCCATAGCATTATTCAAACGGGTGATATAAAGAGACTATGCAATATGCCTGTAAACATTTGTGTCCCGATAGATATGCGTGGGTATTATCATTCAAAAACACTTCGTAACTTTTTTTTGTTTTTTCGCACGTCCATTCTTTGTAAAGAATATAAACCAAGCTTTGAAGAAATACTGACCAAAATCAAAAATCAGTTTTCATCTGAACTTGACAGGGAAAGGCTACAAAAAAATTTAAATTTAAATGTATCCTTAGGAAAAAGTACTGCTACCAAGTGCTGTCCATTAATAATAAAATGGGCGTTAATAAGGCTTGGTCACATTATTGGTTCGGGTATAATGACATCCACGATGTCAAACCTCGGAAACGTTGTTTTGCCTTCCTCGATGAATGGGCTTCTAGAGAATTTTGAAATGAACTTTGATGTTGCGGATCAATATACGCATAATTTGGGGATTATTTCATGTAACGGAATAACAACGATTGGCTTTACACGATGCGTTTATGAAACTGAGCTTGAAAAAACGTTTTTTTCATACTTGACCGATCAGGGGTTGGAGGTTGAGATACAAAGCAATTTTTGGGAAGGGGTTGTTTGAGGAGAAAACAATGCTATACTGTGTAGATTGTAAGATCACGATATCCGCAAAAACAAATCACTGCCCATTGTGTCACAGAGAACTGGAGGCTATCTGTAGCGAGGATTTAGAAAAGACATATCCTGTTTTTGAGCGGTTAAAAAAGAAGGACAGCAAACTGACCAAGACCATATCATTTGTGTCCGTTTTTTTGATTGCTTCCTCAGTGGTAGCTAACAAGGTAACATGGAGTGGAAATTTATGGAGTGTTATTTTTTCTTCCTGTGTGCTATATGCCTGGCTATTGGGATTATTCACATTTGCGAAGCGTGTACATCTCGGGCTGAAGCTTATCGGCCATGCCATAGCAATACCTCTTTTACTTGTTGTCGTCAACGCTTTTGCCTATGACACGCAAACCATCAATCGCGTATCATGGGCTCTTTCTTATGCCATGCCGTTTATTTTTATCTGCTTTATTATAGCGATTAACATCATCATGTTCAGTAGTCAGAAAAATTGGCGTGATTTCCTGATATATCAGTTGTCCTTATGTGTGCTTGGTTTTATCCCTTTAATTTTAGTGCTTAGTGGCATAGCACAGCCCATGACGCCCAGCATTATAGCCGCAATTTTTTCCTATTTGACCATTATCTGCATGGCTATTTTGGCAAAGAAAATAGTCAGGGAGGAGTTAATAAGGAAGTTTCATTTATAGATGAGTTTTTTAAATACGCCATAATGGTGTATAGAATATTAAAACCGAGGGAGGGTAATTTCAGTGGGCTTTAGTATATACGAGGCAGTGGTAAGGCCTTAAAATAAATATTTATTATAGAAGTTTATCAATAAAAAGGTGTTATGATAAAACATTTGAATATTATGAAAATATCAAGTAATATGTACTTAAGATAAAATCATCTTGTTATTTTGGGGGGAGGTCAAAATATATGGCGGTTGATTTTTTTCAGTTTTTGAATCCGGAGGCTGAACAAAAATCTTTTAATGAAAACCAAAAATGGTATGACAAACTTTCTAAAAAAGATGAATTTTGGACAAAAATAAATTTTGATTTAGGTGAAATATCAGAAAGGAAATTAAAGGAGTTCGAGCTTCCTTTTATGATGGATAGTACTCAGTACTCAAATACCTATAGAACTATGAACGAGATAATTAAACCCGCCTTTAAAGATTATTTAGGTTTAAGTAAAGAGGGACTTAGAATATATCTTGTTGTGAAAGAGCGCATTACATTTTCTAATGATGAAACTAAAATCGGTTATAAATCTGTGGAACATAAGGAAAGTTATTTCTCGACCATGAATAATGCCCTTAGTAAAGGTGAATTTGTGAATTTTCATACAAAATACAAATTAGAAAATCAGGGTCATTTTTGGGACGGTATTTTAATTCCTTTCAGTTACAATGGGAGCATTTTTAGTTCAGTATCGATTGTTTTAAACGATAATGAGATAGTACCTGAAATAAAAGAAAGCTTTTATTTTGATTGTCGATTTATTCAATCTAAATTGCAAGATAATCATAGATTTAGTGTTTATTTAGATTCTATTCTAAATGGACTTTCTGAGCCAGCACTTGTTTTAAATGAGTTTGGTGCGATTATTGCTGCCAATGATTTATGTTTAAAGCTGATTAATCTTGCTCAAAATTCAGCAGATAACCTGAATAGTACATTAAAAGAATATATTCAGGCCCGATTTCCCAAGTTGGACACTGGAGATAATTTTATTATAATGACTAATTCGGGGAGCTTTATTTGTTCAATAAAGAAAAGAATGCCGATATCTTCATATAGAGATAATAGTCATACGCTAATCGTGCTTAATGCAAATAGAGAATCTAATTCAATTTACTCAACACAAAAATCCAAAAGTTCTATTAAAAATCGGAATCCGATTGAATTTTTTGACCGCATTATTGGTGCTACACCTGAGATTATCGAAATTAAGAAAACATGTATGAGAATTGCCGATTCGTCTGTTAGTATTCTTATCGAAGGTGAAACTGGTACCGGAAAAGAGCTTATAGCTGAAGCCCTGCACCAGGCAAGTGGGCGGAAGGGTCCATTTATAGCAATAAACTGTGGTGCTTTACCCAGAGAATTATTGAACAGTGAACTATTTGGGTATGATAGCGGTTCATTTACGGGAGGATTAAAAGAGGGTAAAGCCGGCAAGATGGAATTAGCCGACGGAGGCACTGTCTTTTTGGACGAGATTGGAGAAATGCCGCTTGATTTGCAAGTAGCATTGCTGCGTTTTCTACAAGACAAAACAGTAAGCCGTATTGGTAGCAGTAAATCGAAAAAGGTTGATGTCAGGATCATCTCGGCTACAAACAGATGTCTGCAAGAAGAAGTAAATAAGAGAACTTTCAGGGAAGATTTATTTTATAGGTTGAATGTTATTAATATTAGAGTACCATCTCTTAAAGAGAGGAGAAACGATATTCCAATAATTATTGACCACTTCATAAAACAATTATGTGAAGCACACGGGTTTCCGTCAACTACAATAGACCAGAGTGCAATGCAAGCTTTGATGTCTTATGGATGGCCAGGTAATGTTAGGGAATTGCATAATATTATTGAGAGAATCTTGATCTTGAACGGACACGACATTATTACTTTTGATGACTTACCCGCAGATTATAAAATAAATAAGTTGACTATTGGCGTTAATGATGCGATTAAGAAAGAGAACAATTCCTATGTATTGAAGAATATGGAGAAAGAGCTAGTAGCTGCTGCCCTTAAAAAGCATGACTGGAATATAACTAAAGCAGCATATGAACTGGGAATAAACAGAAGTACTCTTTATAGTAAGATGCAAATTTATCAGTTTACACGGCCCCGCTAAAATAAGTCTTTATAATTTATTAACGATTTATTTCTGCATTAGTACATTCTCTTGAAAAATGGAATATTTAAAGAGTTACTGCCGGATATTGAATAGATAAATAAAAACAACACTGTTGTTGGATATAACAACAGTGTTGTTTTTTTCAACGTTTATCTCTAAATCGAGATAGGCTTTTATCCGCAATCTTAGCGTTTGTTATTGTTGGCACAAATGATGCAATTATTTAAGAGTGTAGTGAGTAGTATGTTGATTAACTTACTTAGCTCACCGTGTTATACAAATATATGCATAGTGAGGTGATTTGAGTTTTTAGATTTTAGAATCCAGAATAAATGGAATACCCCCTATCCAAGTCTACTGGTTTCTAATTAATACTGGTTTCTAGTTAAATTTATTTAATATTTTATTTATCAAATGGAGGGAATTTATTATGGCAAAATTTGACGAAGATTCAACAATGCGTGAGCTTATTGAGGACGCTGCTGCAGCCGCAGTAATGGAAAAGCATCTCCCGGGAATTACTACAAATCCTGATCTTGAACAGGGATTAGGTTATTCCTTGGGTGTCGTAGCTGGTTTTCCTGAAGCTGGTATTTCTGAAGAAATGCTGGCAGCGATTCTTAATGACTTATCACAACTCGGATAAGTATAAGAAATAATCAGACCTGTAACACCCAAAATTCATATAGAAATTCTCTAATCTTGAATAATCATTCACAGGTCAGATAGTAGCATGTATCAAAGCCAAGCGGATATGAAATTAGAGACATGCAATTTATTTGTTTAGGGGGAACTCAATGACATAGAAAGCATGGCTTTGATACATAGGCTATTACAGTAATTAATCGTTGTTTTTAGAATAGTAACGAAGCTGATCACAATTATCATTGATTTACTTTCTCCAGATAACAATTACGCTTAAAAATGAGCTGACACCTTTTAACAGTCTCAGAAATGTGGTGTTCTCGACTATAAAATAGAAGACTTAAACTTAATGGGAAAAAATTACAATTATTGATATAACAATGCAATTTTCTAAGACGTGATATTGGACCGGTTTACTAGCCGATCCTTAGCAAAACAATACTCAAAAAGTCTGCAGTGAGGTGATTTGGTTTTTAGAATGGCTGTTAATACGAAAGTCATCGAAAGAGGGTATAGAGAAAATATTCTGGTTTGTTTTGCATTGTACAGGCGTTTATTTCCCGGCAAAATGATTGCAATATGATTTTAAGATAGGTTTTATCTATAAATCACATTGAAAGTTAAAGAAAAGAATAAGGAGAGATGGAAAAACATGGCAGTAAAACACAAGAAAGAAGATGTATGGATTCCAACCGCGTGTAATCAGTGCTTTAATAACTGCGCAATTAAAGTGCATAGGGTTGACGGCATCGTTGTGGGCATTGAGGGCAATCCTGACAGCCCTGTCGGCATGGGGCATATTTGCGGAAAGGCGGCTAACGCGATCATGCAGCTGTATGATCCGAACCGCAAGACCAAACCTATGAAGAGAACCAATCCGAAAAAAGGTCTTAACGAAGATCCGGGCTGGGTAGAAATCAGCTGGGATGAGGCTTATGACCTTGCTGCCGAAAAGATCAAAAAAGCAAGGGCAAATAGTCCCAAGAGTATCCTGGGCTATTCCTCGATTACTAATGCTCCGGGTTTGCTTCCAGGATTTGTTAATTGGCAAACAATCACACTAGGCGGTAACTTCTATACCGCAGGCATTTGCGGTGCCGCCATCCATACGGTTCTCAACCGGTATTGCGGAAACGGCAATGCGGCTCCTGACTATGAACTTTGCAAATATGTCATCCAGTTCGGCACCCAGGCAGGCACGGTTACCCGTCACGGAACCAATATGACGGCAAACCGCTTTGCTACTGCCCGTGACAATGGCTGCAAATTCGTGGAGGTTGACCCCCATATGAGCGCCGGTGCGGAAAAAGCCGATGTCTGGCTGCCGATCCGTCCGGGTACAGACGGTGCTTTGGCGATGGCCTTTGGCTATGTCATTATACACGAACTAGGCAAATATGATGTCGAATATATTAAGAAGTACACTAACGGCTGTGACCTTGTCGATGTTAAAACCGGACTTATTGTCCGCGAAAATGAAACAAGGAAACCCTATTGTTGGGATCTTGCCGAAAACAAGGCTAAAACAATTGACGACGAGACTATCCAAGACAAGGCCCTTCTCGGAACCTACACTGTTAACGGCATCACATGCAAACCAGGTTTCCAATTCTATTACGATCATGTCAAGACATATACCCCAGAATATGCGGAGAAAATTACCACGATTCCAGCAGCGCAGATCCGCCAAATTGCTAAGGAATTGTTGGAAGCTGCCTGTATCGGCCAGACTATCACTATTGAAGGGAAGGTCTATCCCTTCCGTCCGGCTGCAGTAGACACTTTCTCAGGTACGACTCGCCACAAAAATTCTTATCTTTCTTCCTGGGCCATCATTTACCTGAATATTTTGATCGGATCCTTAAATGTTCCGGGTGGCTATATACCCTATGCTCCGACGAGCTTTGGCTACCCGGGGACCGGCAAACCCGTATGGTCGCCGGGAACCTATAAGCCGGACATGTTAATGGAACACAATGCGATGATGTATCCCGGTAATGAATCCGATTACAAAAAATGGGAAAGACCGGTTAAACTGGGAGGAGATTATGACCACGGCCGTGTAAGCCTCCAGCCCTTGAATATGATCCCCGATAATCATCTTGTCCCGGCTTTGCAGATAGAAAATGAAAAGTACAAAATTAAAAGAGCTGATTTATTCATCGTCTACGCTGGCAACCCGTTAAAGAACTGGGGCAGGCATGATCAAATGGAACAATTCCTGAGAACCTTTGAGTATATTATTCTATTTGACATGTTTTTATCGGATACATCTTATTTTGCCGATCTATTCATTCCGGAAGCGCAAGCTTTGGAAAGATATGATTTCTTCCCCAATCTTTCCGGCAATCACCTCACCCCCGGCAGCCTGACAACTCCGTGGTCTATGGGTATACGCCAGCCTGTCGTGGAACCCAGGGACGGATGCCCCAATGCTGTAACAAGCTTTATGGAAATCGCCGAACGCCTTGGACTTAGAGGTGCGTATAATACTACTCTAAATTCTACTTTCATGCTGAAAGAGTATAAAGTAAGCTCCAAAGAAAAATATACTTTCGAGGAAATGCTGGACCGGTGCTATAAAGAATGGTTCGGCCCGGATAAGGGCCTGGAATGGTTTAAGAAGAACGGCGTATTGACTTGGCCCCGCAAACCTGAAGAAGTTTACCTGATTCCGCACCATGGAGCGAGAGTTCCCGTTTACCTGGAAGGACCTGTCATAGTAAAACCGCAGGTAGAAGCCCTTGTTAAGGAAAATGGGATTCCCTGGGGGCCGCTCGATAACTTCCAGCCGCTGCCAGGATGGGTTCCTTGCAAGCACTTTGCAGTAACCAACCCGGAATATGATCTGATGCCGATCTACTATACCAATGCGCTTAATGTTGACAGCTGGGGCCACCGGAGTCCTTGGGCCGATGAAATCAACCGGAATGATCCCTATGGTTATACCGTGGAAATCAACCGGGCTACGGCTGAAGCCAAGGGGCTTAAGACCGGTGACGAGGTCATTTTCCAAACTGAGCAAGGCATATCTGTAGAAGGACGCTTGATGCTAGTCGAAGGCATCCATCCGGAGGTTATCTCCGTTATCGGCGGCAGCTGGGGCACCAAGTCCAAATATGAAACCATATCCCAAAACAAAGGGACTGCGATCTGTCATTTGATGGATTGCGTAGATATTGATTATTTTGACCTTGCCAGCGGAGCTTGGGATCAATGTGTAAGAGTTAAGGTGACTAAAAAATCTTAAGGAGAGATAAAGATGAGCTACTGTATGGTTATAAACTTAAAGAAGTGCGTCGGATGCGGTGCCTGTGCCACAACCTGTAAAATGGAGAATGGGACGCCTCCGGGAGTAACCCGTTCGAAAGTAATGAAGAAAGAGTTTGGGCACTTTCCGCATGTAAGAAGACTGAGTCTTCCGATGTTATGCATGCACTGTGATGATCCAGCCTGCGTCAAAGTCTGTCCAAGTGGGGCTACTGTAAAAGGCGAAAACGGGATCGTATCAGTGGATAAAAATAAATGTCTTGGCTGCAAAGCGTGTATGACAGCTTGCCCGTACGGTGCCCGTTATTTCCGCGAAGACGAGCATGGATATTTCGGCTCTCAATTGACTCCTTTCGAGGCTGTAAAATATCAGGCTATGCCCAAAGGCGTCATCGACAAGTGCGATTTCTGTAAAGACCGTTTGGCAAAGGGCTTAGAGCCAACATGCGTCAAAGCCTGTCCCGTCGAAGCCAGAACCTTCGGAGAAAAAGAAGAACTTATGGATTTGATTAACCAGAGAAAAGGGTACCAGCTCAGACCTGAAATGGGTACGGATCCTCACGTATATTATCTACAATAATGGCTATTCACCAGAAAATGAAGGGAGAAAAACTATGAAAGCAACCATTTTTCGTAATGTGGGCGAAATTGCAATCGAAGAAATCCCAACCCCTGTCGCAGGGCCTACCGATGTCGTGGTTAAAACCAAAAGAGCGGCTATCTGCGGCAGCGACCTTACCGCTTATGCTCATGACAATAAAGTTGTGGGGATTGGCCAGGGCAGCGAGTTTGGACATGAGTTTGTGGGCGAAGTCGTTGAAGTGGGCAGCGAAGTTAACGGTATCATACCGGGCATGCGCGTATTTGTCAATCCCACCAGAGCCAAAAAAGGATTTGACCTAAAATGTAATACGTGCGGTGCTTTTTCGGAATATGTATTGATTGAAAATGCCGCGCTCGGCTTCAATCTTTACGAACTGGCCGAAAATCTGAGCTATGACGACGCGGTTCTGACGGAGCCTTTCTGCGTGAGTACCCATGGGGCTGATTCGGTTAACCCTCAAAAAGGTGAAAAAGCCGTGATCTTCGGGGCAGGCCCGATCGGCCTGTGCGCTTTGGCCGCTCTGAAATCATTCGGCGTCGAGGATGTAGTGGTCTCCGATATGATCCCTTTAAGGCTGCAAAAGGTTAAGGATATGGGCGGAACTCCGCATAACTTTACCGAAGCAAAACTTTCAGGTTTCATTAAAGAACATTTTGGCACTGTCAGTTCAACCTTTGGCAAGTATGCCGATTGTGACATCTTTATTGACTGCGCCGGCGTTGAAAAAGTCATTTCTGATTTTTATACTTTTGCCAAAGTTGGTGCAAGACTGTCAATTGTTGCCGTTCATAAAAAGCCAATTGTGCTTGATCAAATGAACTTCTTCACCAAACAGCTGCATATTGTCGGTTCCTGCGCTTACGGCGATACCCAAATCAAACGCGTACTGGGGATTTTGGAAAAAGACAAATCAGTGCCTAAGAATTTGATTACCCATCGCTTTAAGTTTGCGGACATCAACCAAGCTTTCGAAGCAGCTAAAAACCAACAAGAGGCGATCAAGGTAGTCATTGATTACGAATAAGCACGATAACTCAGATGGATAGTATTAGTTCCAGTCGCTTAAATCATGTCTTAATTGGCAGATGAATAACCCGAATGATGATATATGATCTTAGGACACGCAGGAGGGCTCTACCCTCCTACGTGCTCAGATGTCGTTCGGGGCGGTTTCATAATCTGAACCCTATACCTATCTTACGAGGGAGGAAAAAATGAGTACGCAAAATGGTATTCCCAATGAAAATCTGAAAGCTCTTGATTTGTCAGGGCTGAAAGCTGCTCTTGGTCTGATAATCGAACAAGGGTGCGAAGTATTGCGTGAAGTTTCACAAAAGCCCCTTGAAAAGGGAACCGAAATCGTTCAAAAAGTAAGCGAAAACGGCAAAATCATTGTAGATAAAGGGGTCGAAACTGTCAAAAAAAATCCGGTGGCATCACTTCTGGTCGCTCTTGGGCTTGGATTTTTAGTAGTGTTGATTTTTAAGAAAAAGAAGTAATATGACGGATTAGGGGTGCTATGTCATGGAAAATTTGTCTGAAAGCATTAGTACGCTGGTCAATTTCTTGGAAGTGCAATTTACGCAATTCCGCGAAAAAATGTGGAAAATATTAGTAGCAATAGGTCTGCTCCTAGTGACCGGCGTTTTGTTTTTGGTGGGTTTTGCCATGACCGCATGGGGAATTTATCTCGGACTCAGCCTGTTAGTACCGCCGTTTGTAGCGGCAATAATCGATGCGGGCCTTGCTTTTGGTTCGGGAGTATGCATGCTTTTAATCGCAAAAAGGAAGATATTATAGCTCCCAAGTTTTTAGGCCTCATATAATTCTCAAAAAGCCTAGGTGATTTCGAGTAATAATGTTATTGGCTAAGAGCCAAATTTGAAAGGAGATATAAAAATGAATAATTACGGATTAAGTTTAGATTATAAAGAACAAAAAGAGTGGAGCAAGCCTCAAATGTGGCTGGAAATGGCAATCGGAGCAATCGCAGGAGGGCTTTTTATAACCTCTCTAATCTTTAAGTTTTCTTTGGGGGCGATAATCGCTGTACTTCTTATGTTATTAGGGAAAGGATTACTCCTATTATCAGATCTTGGAAGGCCGGAACGGATGCTTAATATATTTTCCCGGCCAAAAGATTCCTGGATCAGCAAGGGGGCGTGGGGATTAATACTCTTTGGAGTAACATCGGCAGTGAGTGTGGCACCGCTCGTCTTGCCAGGTCTATCTTGGCTGCCATGGGGAGGAGGTGGGAAAATACTCGGGATAATTGCGGGGGTGCTAGCCGCCTTCATGATGACATACGATGCCTACTTCCTATCCGAATCGAAGGGGGTGGAATTCTGGAATAATGGCGGTCTCCCCATGGTCTTCTTAACAAGTGCAGCGGTAGGAGGGATAGGCGCGTTCATGGTCTTGGCTCCGTTTAGCGGACTTGCCGTTGGAACAGGAACATTAGCCTTTATCAATACCGCTATTTTGGCTGCAACGGGGATTAGTCTTTATTCTTATCTGCGGTCGGCTGCTAGTGGTTCCGAAGGATCACAGGTTTCTATGCAATTGTTGATGAAGGGAAGAATATCTCCTGTATTCAAGACTGGTGTGGTTGGTGCAGGGATCGTAGTACCACTTTGCGTATCCATAGCGGCCGCATTGTTTGGCTGGATGCCATCCATGGCTTGGCAAATCATCGGGATCCTGGAAATTGTAGGTGTTGTCTTCTTACGCTACAGTATCCTGAATGCAGGTGTCTATTCTCCGCAGGCATAAAAAAATCATTGCATATCAATATATAGGGCGCCTGAGCCACCAAAAAAGGTGGTTCAGGCACAGCCTAAAATTGCAATTAAAGGCAAGGATAATCTGAAATCAAGCAAATATCTCCATTTATACTAGGTTTTCTTAGTGCTTAAAACAGATTACATCGGGAATATGCTTCCGGGGACTATATGATTTTCTCTTTATTATAATACTCTACAATGCATCAAGATAATTTTCTTCAGTTGGTTTTATTATATTTCATCAAATGAATGATAATATTTCAAACATTACAGACGGACAAGAATCGATAACGATTTGAACATTTAAACAATAATACTGGGAGGAGAGAATCAGGATGATTTCCATGAATGATATATTTCGATATAGAAGAGATCCACAAAAGCTAGCTGAAATCTATCATGACAATGCTGAAGAATTTGAAAAACTAAAGAAAAAATATCCCAAATGGAAGGAAATAATTTCCAACTACGACCCCGATATATTGTCAAAATTGGAAGCAATGGGGGTACCGGTCAATAACTGATAAACTAGGTTGCTATCAATAGATGGTATATCGAAAGCAAGCTTAAATAAGGAGAAAGAGAGAATGAGCAATTATAAAGTAGCATTCTTATCGGACCAGGCAGACCCTGATCTGGTAGAACGGTTAGAAGGCTGCAGAGCCGAGGCAAAAAAATGTTACCAATGCGGCAAATGCAGTGCTGGCTGCCCAGTTGCTTTTGCTATGGATAAGACGCCCAGGGAAATCATGCGGTACCTTCAGAACAATATGCTCGAAGAAGCATTGAACTCGCACACCATTTGGCTCTGTGCCACCTGTCTGACCTGTTCTGAGCGCTGCCCTCAAGAAGTCAACATTGCAGAGGTTATGGAAAGCTTAAGAATATTAGCCGGTGAAAACAGAATCGTTGCCGAAAGAAGAATCGATATTTTTCATCAAATGTTCCTGAAGTATGTCGAGGAATTTGGAAGGGTATACGAGCTTGGCCTAATTCTCGGTTCCAATTTAGTAGGGCTTCAGCCTTTCAAAGATGTTCAATTTGGCCTTCCAATATTTACAAGGGGAAAAATCGATCCATTTCCTCCTCGGATAGAATCTAATACTGAAGTCAAAAAGATATTCGAAAATGTCCGAAGAAGAGGTGGAAACGTATGAGATATGCATATTATCCGGGGTGTTCTCTAAGTTCAACAGGGCAGGAATATGATATGTCGACGAAAGAAATAGCCGAGATTCTAGATATTGAACTTTGGGAGATCCCGGGATGGAATTGCTGCGGCGCATCAAGCGCCCACCTGACCGATCACTTGCTCTCTTTGGCCCTTCCGGCCAGAAACATGGCCATAGCTGAAAAAGAAGGATTGGATGTGCTCATCCCTTGCGCAGCCTGTTATGCACGCAGTAAAGCGGCAGAACTGGCAGTCAAAGAATCGAAAGAAATGAGAACCGCCATTGAAGAGACTATTGAGCGTCCATATGAAGGTAGAGCAAAAGCAAAATCTATTCTTGACGTTCTGGCCAATGACATTGACATCGAAAAAATTAAAGAGAATATTGATACGCCGTTAAAAGGAATCAAAGCGGCATGTTATTATGGTTGCTTGCTGGTTCGTCCGAAAGCAGTTAGATTTGACGATCCTGAAGATCCGCAATCGATGGATAAAGTCATCCAAACTTTGGGCGGCGAGAGCGTGGACTGGGCGTTCAAAACAGAATGCTGCGGTGCTTCGCATGCAACGACCAAAGGAATAGTCGGGCTGCCGATGATCGAAAGAATACTTATCGCGGCTAAAGAAGCCGGCGCCAATTGTGTCGTTACAGCATGCCCGATGTGTATGAACAATCTGGATATGCGGCAGGAACAAATCGAAAAAGAAAAAAATTATCTATTGGATCTTCCCGTCTTCTACATCACCGAGCTAATGGGACTGGCCTTTGGGGTCGAACCGAAAGAACTGGGTATAGACAGACACTTTAAAGATGCCCTGACACTTGTTAATGATATCTTAGAAGAAGGGGGGAGAACACTATGAAACGTGTCGGTGTATTCGTATGTCACTGTGGTACCAATATCGCGGGAGTCGTGGATGTTGCGCGAGTCGCCGAAGAATCAAGGGATTTTCCGGGAGTCGAATATGCAGCAGATTATAAATATATGTGTTCGGAACCCGGACAGGACCTGATCATTAAGGCCATCAAAGAACACAAACTGGATCGGATTGTTGTGGCCGCCTGTTCCCCGCGGATGCATGAGAATACATTTCGTAAATGCATAGAAAAAGCCGGAATCAACGGATATTTTGTAGAAATTGCCAATATTCGGGAACATTGTTCCTGGGTGCATACCACTGAAAAAGAAAAAGCAACCGAAAAAGCCATAGATTTGGTCAGAATGGCTGTAGCCAAAGCGATTAAGGACGCGCCTCTGCAAAAAGCCACTATCCCTGTTACGGACAGGGCGCTCATTATCGGCGGCGGCATCGCCGGTATCCAGGCGGCTATAGACTTAGCCAATGCTGGGCATGTAGTGGACATCGTCGAGAAAGGACCCTCCATCGGCGGTAAAATGGCGCAGATCGATAAAACATTCCCGACCTTGGACTGCTCAGCCTGTATTCTGACACCCAAAATGGTGGAAGCCTCCGGCCATCCAAATATTAATTTGCTGACTTACTCCGAAATTGAGAAAGTTGAAGGCTATGTCGGCAACTTTAATGTCACGATCAAAAAGAAAGCCAGGTCAGTCCGGATGGATGTTTGTACAGGCTGCGGCATCTGCACGGAAAAATGCCCGATCAAAACAGAAAGCGAATTTGAACTGGGGATGTCGCAAAGAAGAGTGATATATACGCCGTTCCCGCAGGCGATCCCGAATAAACCGGTTATCGACAGGACAAAATGCACCTTTTTCAAGAACGGTAAATGCGGAATCTGCAGCAGAGTATGCGCGGCAAACGCCATTGATTTTGAGCAGCAGGATGAATTTTTAGTCGAAAAGTATGGTGCCATCATCGTGGCCACAGGTTTTGAACTCTTTGATTATTCCGTATACGGCGAATATGGTTACGGAAAATACCCGGATGTCATCACCGGACTACAATTTGAAAGACTTGTGAACGCATCAGGCCCTACAGCAGGAAAAATTAAAAGGCCTTCGGATCATCAGGAACCGAAAAACGTGGTCTTTATTAAATGCGTCGGCTCCAGAGATATAGCAAAAGGAAAGAGCTACTGTTCCAAAACGTGCTGCATGTACACCGCAAAACATGCCACCCTGGTCAGTGAAAAAATCAAAGATGCGAAAGTCTATATCTTCTATATGGATGTACGCACAGCAGGAAAAGGATATGATGAGTTCTACAATCGCACCAGGGAGAATTATAATGCCAACTATATCCGCGGCCGGGTATCCAAAATATATCAAAGCGGAGATAAGCTGATTGTCCGCGGTGAAGATACATTGATATCGCAGCCGGTTGAAATTGAAGCCGATCTCGTAGTTCTGGCTACAGCAATGGTGCCCCAGTTGGATGCTGCAGCGCTGGCCCAAAGAATTGGTATCGGTTATGACAAGGATCTATGGTATACGGAAGCGCACCCCAAACTGGCTCCGGTGGAAACCCACTCTCAGGGTATCTATCTGGCAGGCACCTGCCAGGGCCCCAAAGATATACCGGAGACTGTGGCTCAAGCTAGTGCAGCGGCAGCAAAGGCCTGTGGATTGTTATCCAAAACAGAGATGCTCACCGAACCCATTGTATCAGCCGTGGATGAAAAGACCTGTGCCGGCTGCGGATTGTGCGTGCCGATCTGTCCCTATAAAGCGATTGACATGAAGGCGATTCAGGAGCGCGTCCAAGGAATAACTATTGAGAGAAAAGTTGCCGACGTTAACAGCAGCCTGTGCCAGGGATGCGGAGCATGTACCGTAGCCTGCCGTTCGGCGTCAATTGGCTTAAAACACTTTACTGATGAACAAATCCTGGCGGAGGTGAATGCGCTGTGTCTATGAAACAAGAAGAAAAAGAATGGGAACCAAAAATCCTGGTATTTGCCTGCAATTGGTGCACCTATGCCGGTGCGGACCTGACAGGCCTCTCGCGGCTGCAGTACCCGCCTAATGTCAGGATCTTAAGAGTACCTTGTTCAGGTCGTGTTAACCCGCAATTTGTGATCAAAGCCTTTCAGAACGGTGTCGACGGCGTTTTAGTTGCCGGATGCCATCCTGGCGATTGCCATTATCATACGGGAAATTATTTTACCCGGCGCCGCTTCCTGCTGATGAGACGGCTAATGGCGTTTATCGGAATGGAACCGGAAAGATTCCAGAACCGTTGGATTTCCGCAGCGGAAGCTCCCAAATTTAAACAGACCATGACAGACATCACGGAAGAGATCCGGGCCCTCGGACCGAACAGAAAGTTGAGGAATACGCAATGGAACAGTTAAACACGAAGATGAGAGAACTTGCCGGAGAGCTTTTGGAAAAGCAAGAAGCCAAATTGGTCATCGGCTGGGAAAAAGGCAACCATAGCTATATCTCGACCCCCGCGTTTATCTCGGATACCAAAGATGTGGATCGTCTGGTCTGGGATGAATACTGTTCAGCCAATTTGGCAAAATACCTCATTGACTATCGGGATCAGGAGGGGAAAGTGGCCGTTTTTGTTAAAGGCTGTGATGCCAGGGGCATGAACAGACTACTTCAGGACAACCAAATCAAAAGGGAAAAGATTATTTTGATCGGTCTGTCCTGTCCGGGGATGAAAGATGATAAAGCAGCGGAGAAAGACGGAGATAACGCGGAAATTCCTATGCTCAAGAAATGCAGGGAATGCCGTTACCCGACAGCGGTGGTTTATGATCAATTCTTGGGTGAAAATACCGTACAGAAGGAAATCCCGCCCAAAGCCTTCGCTGATGTCCAAGCTGTCGAGAATTTAAATCCGGATCAAAAATACGAATACTTTACCTCCAATTATGAAAAATGCCTGCGTTGCAATGCCTGCCGCAATGTTTGCCCGGCCTGCAACTGCAGGGACTGCATCTTCGATCACAGCTCGAAAGGCTGGCTGGGAAAAGCCAACGACATTTCCGACAATATGTTTTTTGCACTGACAAGGGCCATGCATGTGGCCGGAAGATGTATCGACTGCGGCGAGTGTGAAAGAGTGTGCCCGGCGGATATCCCTATCATGCTCTTAAACAGGAAACTCATTCAGGATATTGACAATCTCTTTGGTGAAAACGAAGCAGGTCTCGATCCGGAGAAACGCCTCCCGCTCGGTGCGTTCGAATATACGGATCCTGAAGAATTTATGTAGGAGGTGGAAAGATGCTGGCGATTGAAAAAAATAAACTGAAAGACTTGCTGGAGATCCTAGCCAGAGAGTATCAGGTGATGGTACCGGCAAAAACAAAAGATGCGTCAGGCTTTATTCCTTATGAGAAAACGGCTGAAATCATGCTCGAGGAAAACACCTTCTGTTCTCCAAAGCAGCTCTTCTTCCCGCAAACGGAAAAAATGTACGCAATTACAGCCAATAGGGATAGCATGGAAATCGTGAGTGCCTCTGTCAGCAATGAAAAACGCTTGCTTTTTGGGGTTAGGTCATGCGATTTGAAAAGCCTGGAGTGTTTGGATAAAGTCTTTTTAGAAAAAGGGTATGTGGACGAATTTTATAAGGCGCGCCGGGAGAACACGGCCATCATCGCATTGAATTGTACCCGAACAATGCCGAATTGTTTCTGTTATGCTATGGATGTCGATCCTCAAAATGGTAAGGGAGCTGATATTCAGGCTTACCAGTCGGCTGAACTGATTGGATTTGAAGCTGTAACGGAAAAAGGGAAGAAAATCCTTGAAACAATAAAAAGCCTTTTGTCCGAAAACGAGATTCAAGAACCGGCGTCCCTGGAATTCAAACTGAAAGCAGATGCAGAAGGGCTTTCTGAGAAACTTAAAAGCATGTTTGATTCCCTGGTATGGGAAGAAGTATCCAGAAAATGTCTAAACTGCGGAGCATGCTCGTATACCTGTCCAACCTGCCACTGCTTTGATATCTCCCAGGATACTAAAGGAGAAACGATTAATAAATTTCGCTGCTGGGATTCCTGCATGTTTGGCGAATATACGATGATGGCAGGCGGGCATAATCCCAGACCCGGAAAAAAAGAAAGAGTCCGCAACCGATTTCTGCATAAATTGAACTATTTCCCAGAACGGTACGGTATGCTGCAGTGTACCGGCTGTGGGAGATGTATTGGCGTTTGTCCGGTAGGTATGGATATAACCTCCGTCATGCGGATGATTAAGGAGGCAGAATAGATGTCACAACGCGAAAATAATAACAACAAAAGCAAAAAAATGGATCAAACTCCGATCCAAACTGAAGTCCAGGTTCAAGTCGAAGAACAGAGCCAATGCACGTGCAGTGACTCGCATAACCATAATCATCAAGGCAATGCGCTGATTCCGGTTTGTGCCAAAATTATTAAGATCGTGCAGGAAACTTCGGATGTCAAGACCTTTTATATCAGCACCCTGGATGATAAGAAGCCTTTTGACCCGCAGCCTGGGCAGCTGGGGATGCTATCCTTTGGCCAGTACGGTGAAGCCATGTTTTCAGTGACCAATAAGGGCGAAAACCATATTGAAATGGCCATTAAGGCCGTGGGGGAACTGACCTTTGCGCTGCACGAAGCAGAAGTCGGCCAATTGGTCGGAATCCGGGGGCCTTATGGCAACGGATTCCCTCTGGAATACTGCAAAGGTAAGGATATCCTGATTATCGGGGGTGGCATCGGGCTGGCCCCGGTTCGGAGCTTGGTCATGCATTGTCTAAAAAACCGTGCGGATTATGGTAAGCTCACTATCTTGTACGGGGCAAGATCCAAAGACGATCTGTGCTTCAAAGAAGACTTGTTTACGAACTGGCGGGATCTGTCCAATACGGATTTATTCGTAACCATCGACAAAGCAGAAGAAGGGTGGGACGGTCACGTTGGTTTTGTTCCTTCCTATGTCGAAGAACTGGCGTTTAAACCACAGGTTGCGGTCGTCTGCGGGCCGCCGGTGATGATAAAGTTTACCCTGCCGACGCTGCAAAAGCTTGGTTTCCCGGATAAGGATATTATTACAACGCTTGAAATGCGTATGAAATGCGGAATCGGTAAGTGCGGCCGTTGTAATATCGGTTCCAAATATGTCTGTCTTGACGGACCGGTATTCACAATGGAACAAATGAAAGAGCTGCCGCCGGAGTATTAGTGGAGGTACTTTGTAAGAAGAATACTATTTGCAGTGAAAAATACTATTGAGAGTCTAAGTAAAACTTATGCGGCGCCTCCTCATGCAGAGCCGTAGATATAAGATATATATTAACATTTGTAGCTTTTAAACATATGGACAGTTATTAAAGGGGTTGCAAAATGCATAATGAACTTGATTTGGATAATCAAAACAAAGATGTTAATCATTCACAAGACAATAATTCAGAGGTTACCGTAACTGAAGTCCTCAAAATCGATGGGCCTGAGATGCAGGTCAAAGCCGAACAGGTTGTGGTAGAAGCAGCACTTACTGTCTATCTGAATAACAAGGAATTTGTGACGCTTGTTTGTACCCCCAGCCAGGTTGAAGAATTGGTTGTCGGTTTTTTGTGTTCCGAAGGGATTATCAGCCATTTCGACGAGCTAAAAAAAGTTACTGTAGATTCTCACCTGGGTCTTGTCTGGGTTGAAACTAAAAAAGAGAACACTCTTAGCGAAAATTTGTTTTTGAAACGGTATATCACTTCCTGCTGTGGCAAAGGTCGGACTTCCTTCTACTATGCTAATGATGCCAGGATGACCAAAAAACTGGATAGCCGTTTGCAAGTGACTTCCAGTGATATCAGTCAGTATATTAACTTTTTGGAAGAGAAATCCGATCTATTCCACCAAACCGGAGGGGTGCACGGCGGAGGGATCATATCCAATGGCAAACTTGAAATTTATGCAATGGACATTGGACGGCATAATGTACTTGATAAACTAAGTGGATGGGCCTTGATAGAAGGAATCAAACTATTAGAGAAAGTTATTGTATTCAGTGGCCGTATTTCGTCCGAAATCTTGATAAAGACGGGGAAAATGGGATGCCCAATTTTGATAGGTGTTTCCGCCCCGACAAATTTGGCGCTTGAGTTGGCTGAAGAACTTGGAATTACAGTGGTCGGATTTGCCCGGCAAAACCGGATGAATATTTATACCCATCCTGAACGCGTCATTATCTCAGAAAGATTGTCTTTTTGAAAGCAGGGAGCTAAATTCGACCATGATTGTTTACTGTAAAGGAAGGGGTATGCAATTTGATCTATTTAGATAATGCCGCCACATCCTGGCCAAAGCCTGAGGCTGTATACCAAGCTGTTAACGATTGCATGAGGGAAAAAGGCGGGAATCCTAATCGTTCCGGTCATCGAATGGCGATGCTTGCGGACCGGATCGTTTTTGAAACGCGGGAGCTTGTCGCCAAATTATTTAATGCCCCGGAACCTTCTCAAGTCATATTCACGCTGAATGCTACTGAAGCTCTAAATTTAGGTATCAAAGGGTTGTTACAAACCGCAGATCATGTCATTACGAGTTCCTTTGAGCATAACGCAGTGATTCGTCCTCTGGCGGCAATTAGGAAAAAAGGTGTTTGGGTTACGAAGATTCTAACTGAATCGGATGAGGGTGTGTTACCCCAAGAGGTTGAAAATTCTATTCAAAAAAATACCAAAATGATTATTCTGCAACATGCCTCCAATGTTACCGGGACACTTAATCCGATTGAGAAAATTGGTGAAATAGCTCATAAAAATGGAATACTCTTCATGGTAGATGCGGCTCAAACGGCAGGGATATTTCCTATTGATGTTCAAAAAATGCATATTGATATACTATCCTTTACAGGGCATAAAAGCTTGCTAGGTATTCAGGGGGTTGGGGGGCTCTATTTAAGGGATGGGATTCTACCTGTACCGTTAAAAGAAGGAGGCACTGGTGCAAATTCTGAGTCCTTGTTTCAACCGTCCCAATTGCCGGAACGCTATGAGAGCGGAACACTCAATACGCCAGGGATTGCCGGTCTAGGAGCCGGTATTGGATTCTTGCTTCAAACAGGTATTGAGAATATCAGAAAAAAAGAAAGAGATTTGACAGAAAAACTTTTGGAAGGGTTACAAAAAATACCCGGCGTTATTGTCTATGGGCCAAAGAGTGATGTTGAGAGAGCTCCAGTAATTTCTTTCAATATAAAAGGAATGGAACCTGCAGATGTTTCCTTTATGTTGGACCGAGTATTTGATATTGCTTCCAGACCTGGGCTGCATTGTGCACCTGATGCGCATAGAACATTGGGGACTTTCAATTATGGAACGGTACGTTTAAGTCTAAGCGTTTTTAATACAATTAAGGAAATCAATGCCTGCCTTGAAGCAATTGAAGATATTGCTGGTCAAAAGCTGAGTGAATAGATTGAAGAAAGGAGGATCATGAAAATGGCAATATCAATTAAAAGTAAAGTAAAGGACATCATTGTAAATGAAAAAGCGTGTGCGATTCTCGATAAATATATTCCGGGTGCTTCTACAAATAGTCAACTGAAAGCGGCTTACAATGTATCGCTGAAGCTTTTATGTGGTATCCCTCAAACAGGGATGACGAAAGAAACAACTGCTGCAATGGCTGCTGAATTAGAAGCACTTGGTGAATAGTTGTCTATAGAAGTTCTACAACTATGATCGTATCCCTAAACTTATTTGATATAATTCTCGCACTTCATAAAAATACTATTCACATTTGAAAGAGAGCAATTGAGTGGCCACTCGCTTAAACAAATGCATTCGACTCTTAAATATTATTACTGGAGCGGTTGTGATAAACAATCCCTCCAGTAATAATAAGCAAGATTATCATGTTTTGATCAGATTGCCATATCTGACGCCCTGGATCTCGCTTAAGTTATTTTTGTTGAATTTCACAGATACTGAATTTCGGCATCAAACCTATTAGGAGTGAAAAATATGCTGAAGGATATAAGAATTCCTGAAGTAACGATTAAGCGTCTTTCTAGCTATTCACGTTACTTAAACGAATTATCACAGAAAGAAATAACAACCGTAACGTCCAAGCAGTTGGCTGAAGAATTCGGGGTGAAATGTACGCAGATACGTAAAGATATTAACTTTTTCGGACAATTTGGTATACGCGGTATCGGGTATAATGTTGATGATCTTCACAAGCATATTCTTAAAACTCTTGGATTAAGAACTGTGTGGAGTATTGCTATCGTGGGTTTTGGAGATTTGGGGTCCGCATTATGCAATTATATAGGCTTTAAAGAACATGGGTTTTCAATAGATAGTATTTTTGATATCGATCCCAAAAAAATCGGAACCGTCGTTAATGGAATAGAAATAAGGCCGATAGACCAGATTGAGAAAATAATGGAGATAAAGCAATCTAAAATAGGAATAATCTCTGTTCCAACTGCTTCTGCTCAAAGAACTGCCGATCTCTTAGTCAGGTCAGGAATACAAGCAATCATGAACTTTGCGCCAATAGCTTTAAAAATCCCCCCACAAATAGAGATCAGAAACATTGATTTAACAAACAACTTAGAGGTTTTAACCTATAATCTCAACAAGAATGCTCCGAAGCGGAAAATTCAAAAGCAAAATATAGACAGTTTTAATTAAAAAATAATTTGCACTAGTCGAAAGGAAAGTGATCTCTTGGATGAAGCCAGCATAATTAATGTGATAGCAGAAGAAGCACAGTCGCAGAACATGGAATCTATATCAGAAAAGTATCAAGAAATGAGTAAAACACACTTAAGGCTTTCCAACCCTTGGAGAATTACTGAATTTGACGACGGAAGAGATAAAAAGGGAAGTTATGATTTTGAGGATATTATCGGTGAAAGTAGTTCAATGAGGCAGACAATTAGCATCGCAAAAAAAATAGCCAGATCGCACGTTACTATTCTATTAAATGGAGAAAGTGGTACCGGTAAGGAATTGCTTGCACAGGCTATCCATCAAAGCTACTGTCCGAAGGGACCATTTATCGCTATTAATTGTGCGTCAATACCTCGAAACTTAATCGAAAGCGAATTATTCGGCTATGAAGGTGGAGCTTTTACCGGTGCAGAAAAAAAAGGACGTCAAGGTAAATTTGAATTGGCTGATGGTGGGACAATTTTTCTTGATGAAATCGGGGATATGCCGTTAGAGATACAGCCCGTTTTGTTAAGGGTTCTCGAAGAAAATGGGATTGTAAGAATAGGCGGTATAAAAAAAATACCAATTGATGTAAGGGTGATTGCTGCAACACATAATAATCTTTATCAGAAGGTGAAGGAAAATAAATTCAGAGAGGATTTATATTATCGGCTGTCTGTCTTTAAAATTGAGTTGCCACCTTTAAGGGACAGGTATAACGATTCTTTACTGTTAGCGAGATATTTTATTCAAAAAATATGCGAAAAAGAGTGCCTTGATGTACCCGAGCTAAGTGACAATGTATGCAAGATCATTCTTAAATATAATTGGCCAGGCAATGTCAGACAGTTAGAAAATGCAATGATTTATGCTGTATATATAGCACAGAATGGCCATATTAGAGTAAGTGATTTACCTAATGAAATTCTAAGTGAGGTCAACATTAAGAGTAATAATGGAACTCTTTGCGAGATTGAGAAACAGGCGATTGAAGAAACACTGTGCAGGAATGAATTCAGAGTACTAGAGGCTGCAAAAACCTTGGGGATCAATCCAAGTACGTTATATCGAAAGATAAAAAAATATGGTATAAGGATGTAATTTGCAACATAAAGCTCAATGTTTGTCATGTATCTACATTGAAAAGACTGTTGGCAACTTCGAATTCAACATAGACGGGTGAAGGAGATAATTAACTAACGTATTTTCTTATAATAATGCTAGGTTTGTAATGGGGGTCTTCTGGAGAACTAAAGAAAGGGAGGCTTATCATGGCTGAAAAAAAAGGACCGTCTTTCATTAAAGCGGTACTCATGGCAGTAGGAATTTTAGCTGTAGGTATTGCGATCACAATTGGTTTATCAATGGTTGGTTTTGGTTCCTGGCTTCTAATATTGACTCTTGTCTATTTCTTATCGGTTGAGCAGTTAAATTATACCATGGTGCCACATGTTGTTGTAGGAAGCTTCGTAGGCATTACGTATGGTTTTGGAATCAATTTGGCAACGATGGCTTTAGGATTCGTTGGCGTAGGCGCAAATGCATCAACTATCGGATTAGTGGTTTACCTTGTGTTAGTAGTTTTTGCAATTGCTTGTAATGTCGCCAACAAATTGCCTGTATTGGTAAATAAGTGTATGTGGTTTATTATGATTGCTTTTATGATTCCAGGAGCAAATGACATGAAATATTTAGTACCAGACTATGCTGTTTGGCTTATTACTTCCGTAATTGTGATTATACTAGGGATGGTTATTAAGAAAGCAGCATCAAGATCAAATAAACTGAATACGCCGGCTTAATAAATTCTTATAATTAATTGATTAAAAATTCCGAGTCTCCAGATTCCCCATTGCTTTTTTTATGATCTGCAGTAGTGTCTCATCGATCAGTTTATAATAGGCACCTGCGGCGGATTATTATTTCTCAACACGTTGATGTTTGACGACGATTTCGGATGGTGGTGTTCCCGAGAGCATCGTAACGGCATTAATGTCATGATTAAATAAATACCTATCGGCCTCACGATTCATTGTAAGGTGATGCAGAAAAGACTATACTTAGATTTTTGAAAATATGTCTTGACACCGGGGTGCGGTATATTTGATGAGGATTGCACTATCTCGATATAAAAATAATAGGTGCCAGTCAATGTTTAAATTTCAATTATAAAGTTGTGGAGGAAGTAATATGAATAGTATTCTCATTGACTACACTGTCAAAATCAATAAGTATATTTTTGTTTTTGGCTGGCTTGGGTTGGTGTCATCATTTGTTACGATTTTTTTGGGCAATTCAAATGCAAATCTTTGGCTCGTGATTTTAGCCCTAATTGGCAACTCAGTATGCGGGTTTTTAATTTATAGAAAAATATATTTTAGGGCTACCTCCTATATTTTAATTATTGATGCCGTTTTATCTCTGATATCTGCGATTAACGATACATCTATGATGGGAATGGGAATAATAATAACCCTTTGTATTTCAGCAATTTACCTTAATAAAACATTACTTGCTTCGGTTGGCTGTGTTTACAACGTATTATTAATTCTTATGTACTTCGTTAACAGTGATATACAGAAAGTTTTTATTAAATATATTTTTAGTATTGATTTGGCATTTATATTCTTATTTGTTATTTGTAAAGGCGGATCTGATTTAATCCAGAAAGCTACGGATAAGGAATATGAAGCAAAAAAATTATTAGAATCTTTAGAAGCTACATCTGTAGTTATACGGGATAATACGGTATCTTTAAATAAGGACATAACGTGTTGTAATGAAAATATTGGGGCTATAAAAGAAATTAGCAGCGCAATGACTTCTGCTGTACAGGAAATAACAAAAGGGGTTGTAAGTCAGGCTGAAAGCATTAGCGACATCAGCGATATGATAAATATTGCAGATGAAAAGGTATCAGAGATTAATAGTTACTCTAGAAATTTAGCAGAGGCTTCAGTATACACAAATCATAAAGTATACGAAGGCTCCGATAAAATGCATCAGATGGAAGAACAGATAATGATAATAAACACGGCGATTAATCAATCACTTACGACTGTACAAGATTTAAATAGAAGTATGGATGATATCAATAGTTTCCTTTCAGGGATAGATGACATAGCCGTACAGACAAACTTATTAGCCCTAAATGCAGCAATTGAAGCAGCCAGGGCAGGTGAATCAGGAAGAGGATTTGCCGTAGTAGCAGAAGAGGTGCGAAAACTGGCAGAACAAAGTGCAGATACCGTAAAAAAGATAAATGCAATTATTGGAGAAATAAATGAAAAAACAAAACTTGCTTTGGAAGAAGTACATAATGGAAGCATTGCGGTCAAGCAAGGAGATGTGGTTACAATCGAGGTAAAGGACCTATTTGAGGAAATCAGATCATCATTTAATCATAATGATACATATATAGCCAACGAGTTACAGATGATTGAAAATATCAGTTCAATTTTTACTCAAATACGTGAACAAGCTGAAAATATAGCCAGCATCTCGGAAGAACATTCTGCAGCTAGTGAAGAAATGCTGGCCACAACAGAAGAGCAGAATTCAGGAATAGAAAATATTTATGTGTTAATGAATCATATTAGTGATTCGAGTATGAAGCTTCAAAAATTAAGTTTAAAGGAAACAAAATGCTGAGTGGCTATCAAAAAGGAGGTTCTGGCATTCGAATTAAGAACCAGCAATTTTTACGCACAGCAAATATATGATCAGGCATTGAGTTTTTAATAACGCAGCTATTTCTTGATACTGAACAATTCTTGAGATTCCCAAAAAAACTAGCAAGAAACAGTGTATTTGTTCCAATTCAAGCAGGCATCATGCCGATAGCCGACCTGCGATTTGTTGAGAAAATGGTGAAGCTTTCCAACACGCGAGTACCTAAAAAACTTGGTTTAATATTTACGATCTGCGATTGCTATCAAACGGCAATGGGATGTTATACCGTTTCAAACGTTTATACAATGTTGATCTGCCGATTCCCAATAATTCCGCTGCTTTCTCCACGTGATAATTTGTTTCGTCCAGGGCACTTTTCGTTGCTTCAATCTCCAAAAGACTTAAATTAAGTGGTTGCTGTCCTGGAGACACTGGTGAAATTTCAGCTTCGAGCGAGTGTATTTCCTTGGGCAGATTCTCAATTTCTATCATGCTGCCCTTTGCTGTACTGGCAGCATATATCATGGCTTTCTCCAACTGGCGTACATTCCCCGGCCAAGCATAACGCAGCATCGCGTTCGTGGCAGCTTTGCTGATCCCGGGGCGATTCCAGCCCATTTTCATACAATATTCTGTTAAGAAATGGGTGGCAAACAGCATAATATCGGAGCCGCGCTCTCGTAGGGGAGGAATATCGATTTTTAACGTCGATAAGCGGAAAAACAAGTCAGCCCGGAAAAGATGCTCTTGGACAAGTGTAGCCAGGCTTTGATTTGTGGCCGCAATCAAACGGAAATTAACTGGGCGCAGCTCATTGCCGCCGATCCGTACCACGTATTTATCTTCGAGTACTCGGAGCAGAACAGCCTGTAATTCCAGGGGCATATCACCGATCTCGTCCAGAAAAAGTGTGCCGCCGTTAGCCATTTCTATTTTACCGATGCGGCCCTTTTTCTCGGCCCCGGTAAAGCTGCCGCCTTCATAGCCAAAAAGTTCGCTTTCAACTAATGTTCGCGGCATTGCTGCACAATTCAAGGCGATAAAAGGGCCATTCGGATAACAGGCATTATGGATAGCCTGGGCAAATAATTCTTTGCCGGTACCGCTTTCACCGGTCAAGAGGATATTTTCTTCCGAAAATGCAAATTGCATCGCTAATTCCTTGACACTTTCAAAGACAGTGCTTTTGCCGACCATGCTGTCAAACGTAAATTTAGCAGCAGTACTGTTCTGACGAGCGACATAATCACTCATGTCTTTGATGCTGCTGATCCTGATAACAGCACCTTTGGGAATGGTGCTGCTGCTTTCAAACACCGGACGGGAACTGAAGAGGAAATGGCGTTTACCCTTCAGCGTTTGAATGGAATCTTCTATATAATCCAATCTTTTTCCTTGAAGTGCCTGCTTGAGCCAGCGGCTATTGGCTGTATAATGGTGGATATTTTTGTTTCCGGTTTGTTCTTGATCTAAGTCAAGGTAATGCTGTGCTTTCAAATTGGCCCGTACAATTTCGCCGGATTTGTCAACGGTAATAATGCCCTCATCCAGGAAGTTAAGCGTAGTCTCCAATATATCGCTGTTGGCTGTCAGACGCTCATTTTTGTTTTTCAGGGTCATCTGCTGCCCGATAGCCAGGGCGATGGAAGTAACCCAGCCCAAAGAATGCGCTTGAATTGCATGAAAACCTTTATCCAAAATAATATCGGATTGGGGCAAAAGCAAAAGAAGACAACCAATCAGGTCACCGTTTTCGTCAAGGATTGGCGCGGCGGAACTGATATTCATACTGGCTTCATAGATATAATTCTCGGCTCCGATCAGTTGGACCGGTGTCTTATGTTTCAGTGCCAGGACATGGGCCATCGTTCCATAAGTATCTTCGGAAAAAAGGGTGGAGGATTCACCGGATTCCAGTTTTCTTCCTTCCCGGATAAGTTCTGCACCATTCTTGTCATACAAATAGAAAAGGCATTTCGATATCGACACAAGCGGTTTATAGGTTTGGATTAGCGGTATCGTCGTATCAATCAACACCTGGTTCTGGGTGAGTATCTTTTTAAATTCGTGAGGGTCTAAATTAGGTACATTGATTTTATGGGGGTCAATACCCTTATTATTTGAACGTATCCATGATTCGGCAACTTCTGTGCGCATATAGGAATTGTTTAGCGGGGTAAGACCATCGTTAAAAAAGCGCTCTTTACACGCAATGATCGCGGCCCATTTTTCCTCGGTGATCAAGTTAGGTTGACTGATATCCTGAATCATGTTTTTTCCTCCCGAACACGAAAAACCATTAATCAAACATAATAATAAACCGCCAAATACGGTATTGCATTGACATCACTGCCATTATACCATATCTGGCGGTTTTTCTAACTTATTTGGATATGCTTATCTACTGCCATCGATAAACAAGTATCAAAGACTCTAGATGTTATTTGTTCAGTGGGATATCGCCGATATTCAAGCTATCGGTTAAGGCGATGGCCTCTTTGACGACAGGTTGAAAACCTGGGGCCTCAATTTTTAACGTATAGGTGCCGGCATTGAGTTGGCGGAACCAGAAATCACCGAAATCATCGCTTAAGGTTTCGGCAGTGAAGCCATTCGGCCCCGTCAGAGTCACTTTGGCGCCTTCAACGATGTCATCGGCAATGGGATCCCACACCTCGCCGCCAATAAACAGTTTCGGCAGATTCAGATAATAAACGTTTGGACGTGTGCCCTGTTCCGGCAGCATCACTTCCGCTTGGGCAATTTCTGCGGCAAATTCTTCGGCTTCGCCAAAACGCAATGCTCCGGTGGCGCAAAAATCAACACAGTGCGGCAGTTGGCCTTCGTCAACCAAATGGGCACAACCCGTGCATTTCTGAGCGATATTTAAGCTCTCATTCCAGTAAATGACGCCATAGGGGCAGGCATCAACAAGCTCTTTTTTGCCTTCAGCCTTGAGGGGATCTAGAATGACCAGACCGTCTTCCCGTTTATAAAAGGCATCGCTCTTTTTTACACAGGCGGGGTCAGCGCAGTGCATGCAGGTATAGGGTGTATATTCTAATTTGACCTTGGGTACCTGGCCGTGGGTTTTTTCATTGAGTTTCATCCAAAAATGACCGGTATCCGGCTGCGGCTTGGCATAGGGCATCCAGTCATTATTGACATGCTCATCTTTGCAGGCCAGCTGGCAACCATAACAACCATTGCATTTGGCGATATCGATTACGAATACTTTCATCGTTTTGCCTCCTTACAGTTTAAACCGATTTTCCTGACTGACACCGACGCCTTTAATATATTTTCTGCCAAAGGCTTCCGGATACTGCTTCGCCAATTCGAAGACGTCGACCTTCTCAACATTCACCAGATAGCCGCTGGTGACTTCTCCGGCGACATTTTTAGAAATAATATTCGTCGGAGCGATGAGGTTATTGGCTCCTGAACGGTCGCTGACGCCGGCTTCGATGGGGTCGATACGGGTTCCATGGTCCTGTAGAACGACACCGGGTATAATGCGTTCGGTAACGATAACGCCGCCCAGCACCCAACCCCGGTCATTAAAGATTTTCACGACATCGCCGTCTTTAACGCCTAATTTTTCCGCATCTTTAGGATTAAGCCATACCGGTTCATATTGGTAACCATCCGGTCCGACGACTTTACAGGTGGGGATTTCACGCAGCCACGACACATCATCCAGATTGGCATGAACGCGCCAGCGGGGATGGTTGGAGACGATCAGGTACGGGAATTCTTCACTGCGGGGATGGAGGAAGCTCTCCTGATGGCTTTCACCATAGGGGACAAACTTCGGATAAGGTCCGCGTTCTTGATCGTCGGGGAAGTATTCTGCCAATGTTTCTGAGTAGAATTCGATTTTACCCGTCGGTGTTTTCAGCGGATAGGTTTCCGGATCTCTATAGAATTCTTCGAATCCCATGGGGTCATCCTGCCAACCTTCGGCAGCAGGCATAGCAAAATACTTATTTTCTTTAAATTGTTCATACGTGATATAATCCTTGGCGTCCGTACATTCAAAGCCGATTTTGATCCAATCCTCAATGCTGTTGCCTTTCGTGTATTCTTCGTAAACGCCAAGTTTCTTGGCAACCAGGCCGACAGCTTCATAGTCGCTGACGGACTCACCCAGCGGTTCGATGCAGCGTTCTTCATGATAAACCATTTGGAAAGTGCCGCTGTAGACATCGTTGCCGATATCTTCTTCTTCAAATTTCGTATTGATTGGAAGCAAAAGGTCAGCCATAAGACAGTCATTTTCCAGCCAGGGGTGCTGGGCGATGACCGTCTGGATCTTTTCACTGCGCAGTGCTTGGATCATGCTGTTGCCGCCGTTCCAACACGTCGTCCAGCATGGGGTGTCTGTCCAAACCATGTGGATCTCTTTCGAACCAGGAATAGGATATTGGTACATAACTAATTGGTCTTCCCGCGGCATGCCGGCGAGTGTTGCTCCATACCAGGTCAACGGGTGATCTTCGTCATAATCGCCAAGAATAGCCTTGGGAATCAACGTTTTTGGAATAATGGATTCGGGCGGGATGAATTCCGTGCCGCGGTATGCTTTGTCAATAAAAGCAATCCCTGCGGAGCGAGGACCGGAATTTGTATGCGGATCGCCAAAAGTTCCCCATTCAATAAACTTGAACTGGTTGCGACCGGGAGCACCCAAGCCCTGCATGCTCAAACAGGCAACCTCAAGGCGGGCAGGTTCATGGGAATAAGTGGAGCGGATCATGGAACCGCCGTTGCAATGCGCGATTGAAGTCGCTTCTTTGGCCCATTTTCTGGCTAAGGCTTTTATGGTTCTGGCCGGGATACCGGTAATTGGTTCAGCCCACTTCGGAGTTTTCGGTATCCCGTCTTCTTCACCCAGTACATAATTTTTGAAAATATCGAAGCCTACGGCATGGGTAGCGATAAAATCTTTGTCCCAGGTATCCTCCTGCAGCCAGGTATACATGACCGCCAGCTGCAGTGCGCTGTCGGTATTGGGCAGGATCGGGATCCATTTGTCCGCATGGACGGCACAGCCATAGTTGACATCCGGGCAGATGTAGACTTGTTTGATGCCCAGCTTGGTCAGGTAGAAACAATAATTACTGGCTAATTGTCCACCCCAGCCCCAGGGTGTGGTTTCCATATCACATCCCCAAAAGAGGATCATATTCGTATATTTGGCCATTCCGAGAAGCAGGTTGCCGGTGTAACCTTCGCCGACGGAGTCACAGCCCCACATATGCTTGGCGCCCCAATACCAGCCTTCCCAACTGTCTGGATTACGGGTCTGGAAGGTATACGCGCCGAGAACTGCGAAGAGTTTGGTATGACAGCCATGAGAAGCATGGATCATTTTGGTCTCGCCATGACCATCACCCTCAAGCAGAATGGAGTTCAGTCCATATTCTTTTTCAATCCGGCGGATTTCGGAAGCGATAATATCCGTAGCCTCATCCCAACTGATCCGCACAAACTTGCTTTTGCCCCGGTTCTGTGGATTTCTTTCGCCATTGGGATCCCAGTCTTCTCTTTTCATAGGATACAAAATACGATTGGGCGAATAAGCACGTTTTTTGTAAACGAGACTGAACGGGGGAATGGCAGATTTAAGAGGAACCTCAAAGGTTTCCCCCCTGGCTTCGATTTTCCAGGCATTCAGTTCTTCCTTTGAATACAGCTTATCATACTGCATGGGTCGTATTCTTAAGATTTTGTCGTCTTTTACGTCGATCTCCGCAGTATTGGCACCGGCACCGAAGCCACAAAAACCAAGCCCTTTGTAATATGTTTTGATTTTGTCGCCGTTCATAATTTCTCCTCCTTATTAATTTTTCGCATCGTACGGTCCACAGCGCATACGAATACCTCAGAGTTTATTGCATAATTTATGCCAGGAAAATAAAGCGGAGGAAATAAGGCGTTCTGTTGAGGTGGTGCCTTTTAGTCTCTTTTAGAGACATTGCGATGGAACGTAGGGCTTTGCTTTCTAGAATATCGCTCTTTATCAGAATGTCTCTAAAAGAGACAAAGTCTCCGTTGGAGACATTGTCTTTAGTGCCGCATTTTGTTGCGGCCGGCGGCGATTCTTTCTGATTAGATGATTTTAATCTTATTTTTCTTCAGCCAATACTCCATTTGCAGCAAATAGGCAAAGAGACGAGGCAAATCCATCAATTGGCCGAACCAGGGTTTATTGGCATTCGTGGAGGCAGCGGCTGTCATGGTCAGCAATTTCTTCCTGTCCACCAAATCCAGTAAGGGTGATGCAGCGTCATTTAACCTCTGCTCCAGTTTAGCCGCCACTGCTTGCAGGAACGCCGGGTCATGCGTTTTGGGATAGGGGCTTTTTCGGCGCCAAAGGATATCTTCCGGGAGTACCCCCTCAAAAGCAGCCCGAAGCAAGCCTTTTTCCCTGCCACGGTAATTTTTTATATCCGAGGGAATATTCCAGACATATTCCACGATCCGATGATCACAGAACGGGACGCGGACTTCCAGCCCTGTAGCCATCGTCATCCGGTCTTTACGGTCAAGCAATGTGGGCATGAAGCGCGTCAGGGTCAAGTAACTGATTCGTTTATAGGAAGATGTGTCGCCATCCTCTTCGGCCGGTATTTCCCAAAGTGCTTCCGCATAACGCTCACGGACATAATCAACGGGTTTTATCCGATCGATTAAATCTGGCGAGAGGATCTCCAGACGCGTATCCAAAGCGGCAGCCCAGGGGAAGGTATCCGCTGAGCGCAGATCTTCCCGATGAAACCAAGGATATCCGCCAAAGACCTCGTCAGCACATTCTCCGGAAAGACCTACAGTCACCGTGTCTTTGATTTTTCGGCTGAACAAAAGCAGTGAAGAGTCAATATCGGCCATACCCGGCAGGTCTCTCGCGTGGGTCGCGTCATCCAAAGCATCGATCAGTTCGGAGGGGTCTAAGAAAAGACCATGGTGATCGGTTTGCATGTAACCCACCATCTTTTCCACCCATGGCGCGTCCGGGTCCGGTTGAAAATCGTTCGCTTTAAAAAAGCGTTGATTGCCGGTATAATCGATTGAAAATGTGGGCAGGGATCGTCCTTGATCACGGTATGTCTTCGCGGCAATCGCTGTAATAATGCTGGAATCCAGCCCGCCGGACAGTAAGGTGCCCAACGGAACATCGGAGACCAATTGGCGGGAGACGGCATCCGAAACAAGATGACGGACCTTCACGATTGTGGTCGCCAAATCGTCGGTGTGCGGTTCGTTTTTTAACGACCAATAGGCCCAGGAGGATACGTTGCCCCGTTCAAGCTTCATCGCGCAGCCCGGTTTGACTTCGTTGATATTTCGAATGACCCCATGTCCGGGAGTCCGGGCCGGTCCGATCATAAAAAGTTCGGCCAGGCCTTCGTTATCAAGTTCGGCGGGAATATCAGGATGAGCCAGGAGGGCCTTCAGCTCGGAGGCAAATAGGAAGGAATTGTTTTTCTGAAAGTAAAATAGGGGTTTGACTCCCATTCTATCCCTGGCGATGAAGAGAGTTTCTCTCCGGCTGTCCCATATACCAAAGGCAAAAATGCCATTGAGTTTATCAACACAGGCTTCCCCCCATTCCATATAAGACAAAAGAAGGATCTCTGTATCCGAATGCCCTTGCGGTGAATAGCCTTTAAGTACAAGCTCCCGCCGAATTTCCTCTGTATTATACAGCTCTCCGTTATATGTGATGACATATTCCCAGCCATCCCGAAAACGGACCATGGGCTGCTGACCGCCGATGATGTCGACTACGGCCAATCGGCTGTGCCCAAATGCGATAGGGGTCCTTAAGTACATTCCCCTGGCGTCAGGACCTCGGGGAACTAGCGTATCCACCATGGCATTAATAATTACTCCGGACTCGGACAGATCACGATCCCAGTCCAGCCACCCAACAATACCGCACATTACTGTCATCTCCTCATTCTTTTAAGCTTTATTGATAATGTTTATCATCTATAGTAATGTATGATGATACGCTGCCGGTTTGGAACCGAAAATTTGTATGTATATTGTATTTCGAACGCCATATGTTGCAGCAGGAACCATAATGATTGAAAGGATGAAAAAAACCATTTTAAATCTGCCTAATGTCTTGACTTTTATTCAATTTCCTATAAAATAAATCTATCATTAATATCTTTTACCGGTGTCTCTTATAGAGAAGAATAGGGAATCAGGTGCAAATCCTGGACGGACCCACCGCTGTGAATAGTTGTGATCACTGCAATAGGCCACTGAGAAATTGGGAAGGCGCAGTCATCGGTTAAAACTATGAGTCAGAAGACCTGCCGTTAAAGTTGATTAATTTGAAACGATGGTAAAGTTTCAGTTTTAGGGTAGACCCTTAAAGCTGGAACTTTTTTTATTTGTCCATGGAGGGACTTATGCCGTGAAGCCACGGATGGCTAGGAGCGGCGATTGTCCATGGAGGGACTTATGCCGCGAAGCCACGGATGGCTAGGAGCGGCGATTGTCGGTACTCACAGTAGACAGTGGAGGTTAAATGTCATGGAACCTGCAGTACAGCTAAAAATCAAAGCGTTGACTTTTCCGCCGGCAACGAAGATTGTTCTGAAAGATATTGATCTTACGATCCAGAAAGGAGACTTTGTTGCCATTACCGGTGAAGTCGCCTCAG
This sequence comes from Dehalobacter sp. DCM, assembly GCF_024972775.1. NCBI lineage: Bacteria > Bacillati > Bacillota > Clostridia > Eubacteriales > Desulfitobacteriaceae > Dehalobacter > Dehalobacter sp. DCM. The sequence continues at coordinate 1,831,516 of NZ_CP092282.1, forward strand.
GCAAATCCATGTTGCTTCATTGCATCACGGGGGCTGCAGTTAAGTTTTTCAACGGGGAAATAAACGGTTCCAGCAGGGTAATGGGACGAGACACCCAAGAGATCCCATTATCGGGGATGTGCGATTATATCGGTTATATGATGCAGGAACCTCAAAATCAAATGATCAGCATCAGTGTGGGGGAAGAGGTCGCTTTCGGTATTGCCAATATGAATCTTTCCTGGGAAGAGATAACCAGGAGAACGCATCATTACCTTGAATTTGTAGGGTTAACGGATTTTCATGATCGTAAGACGGATGAATTGTCCGGCGGGCAAGCCCAACGCGTCGTATTCGCCAGCGTTCTGGCAATGGAAACTCCTATTCTTGTTTTAGATCAACCGACGGCAGAACTTGATAGTCAGGGGAAGAAGGATCTTTATGCGTATCTTGGCTATTTAAACAAGGAAAAAGGTGTCACGGTGATCATGGTAATGGATCGGGCCCGCGATATTCTCCCCTATGCCAATCGTGTTCTGATCGTGGCCGACGGGACAGTCAAGGCGGAATACAAACCGCATGAATACCTGCAGCAGCTGCAAAATAAGGCGGTCTGGAAAACGACAAACCGTTTGGTATCGCAGTTTAAACCTCAAAACAATCTATCGGAAGAAAAGATAATCGAGGTCAAGGACCTATCCTTTACCTATAAAGGAGTCTTTCTTGGCTGTGAAAACATTAATTTAGCCGTCTCCCGCGGGGATTTTATTGGGTTAGTGGGCCTGAATGGGTCAGGCAAAACGACATTGCTCAAGTTGATGGAAGGCTTGCTCATGCCGGATAAAGGGTCAATCGTGATGTTCAACCAGGCTTTGACCAAGAAGAATTTAGCCGCCTTACGCAGTAAAATTGGTTTCTTGTTTCAAAATCCTGATTTTCAGATATTCGCCAACACGGTTAAAGACGAGGTCGGTTTCATTTTAAAAACAAGGAGGCTGCCGCAAAAAGAAATTGAAGCAAAGGTGGACAGGATATTAGCGGTTACCGGTCTGGCTGAGTATGCCGATTGTCATCCGCATCAGCTTAGCCGCAGTCAGCGTCAGAAATTGGCAATTGCCTCGATTATTGTTGGCGACCCGGAGATAATCATCGCAGATGAACCAACATCCAGCTTAGATGAGGAACAAAGCGCCCTGATTATGGAATTGCTCTCCCACTTGCATGAGCAGGGCAAAACGATCATTCTCGTAACCCATGATCTCAGTGCAGTGCAAAAATATACCAATCGAATCATTGTGATGCGGAAGCACCACGTTGTACTGGATGTTCCGAGCAAAGATATGGATTCCTGCAAAGAAGACTTGATGGACTTGGGGCTCGATGTGCACCAGAGTGTTTATTTTCCAGAGGATGGTATTGCCTTATGAGCGTCATCGAAAAAATTGATCCGCGTTTGAAATTCGTCTGGTGCGTTACGCTGATCCTTACCGCGTTAACCGCACGGAATATGCTCATGGCAATCGGAATTATTGCCTTAATTATTCTGACGGATTGCGCTTTCACTCAGAATCTGAAAAAATACAAAATCCTGTTGCCGGTGATCGTGATTGTCGCCTCTCAAATCCTGGTGATTCAGCTCTTGTTCTGCCGGGAAGGACAGCTTGTATGGCAATGGGGAGTTCTTTCGGTTTATTCGGGAGCCTTGCCATATGCCGCTTTAGGGATTTTTCGTACGGCGGCTGTCACTTTGGCGGCTGTTCAGTTTATGACTTGGACGTCGGCTGTAGATGTGACATTGATGCTTATCGCTTGGCGCGTGCCCTATCGCTATGCGATGCTGACTGTCATAGCTGCCCGCTTTTTGCCGCTGATGAAAAAGGAATACCAAGCTATTTCGGAAAGCCAGTCTGTGCGAGGAGTTCCTTCTGAGGGCATCGTGAATAAAATCAAGAACCTTCCGCTAACATTGATGCCGCTGCTGTATCGTGCCATTCAGCATGCTTCAGACATTGCGCTTTCGATGGAATTAAAAGGCTATAGCCGAAACCCACAGCGGACATTTAGGAAACAACTGCATTTAAGAAGTTGGGAAGCCATCAGTATGAGCGTTTTGGGACTATGCGTTGCGGCCTTTATCTTTATCTAGTATCCCCGTATCTCATATCTCGTGTGTATCATCCATACCATAAAAATTTATTTACAATATCAAGGAGGAAAATCATGAAAAACACATTTTTTAGAACAGACACCAAAGCACTCGTAGGATCCGTATTACTGGGTATTGTCTTTGTCATTGCCTGCCAGGCCACCGGATTCCTGGATAACCTTTTGCCTACAGGAAAGGCAGGGATGTATTTAATTAATGGTACGGTCTGGGCATCCTTTACGGCACTCATTGTTCTGCTTTATAAACAGCCGGCCGGTATCATTGCCGGAGAGGTTGAAGCCGTGATTTCCATATGGTACAGTCCGCTCTGGATCGCCTTTATTTTCGCCAATGCAATTGGGTCGCTCGCCGTATCGTTTGTCGCAGCGAGATGTTCGATGGAAAAATGGTGGCATCATATTCTTGCCATGTTTCTCTGCAATGTTCTAGGGAACATCTGTGTTGGCATTGGCTTGGTAATCATATTCGGCGTGCCGGTCAAGGTTGCTGTCGTGGAATCCCTGATCGTAATTGCTGTTTGCTGGCCGTTGTCAACGATCATCACGAAAGTGGTTTATGACAGTATTAAAAAGTCAGGATTGGTTCGATAATTCAGACGATATAAACTAATTCAACAGAATACGAGGTATGCCTATGAGTCAGGACTTAAGAGATTTTCTTCAGCAGCTTGAACAGGCCGGTGAAGTCAAGTATATCCCCGAGGAAGTCAATCGAGAGTATGAAATCAGTACGCTCGTTATGGAATTGGAAAAACAGCACCGCTACCCGGTCATCGTTTTTAATAAAGTCGCAAACAGTACGTTTCCGGTAGTGACCAGTATTTTAAGTACCCGTGAGCGTTTAGCCAAAGGTCTCGGCGTCGAGGCTTCCAAAATATCGGAAACGTATGCCAAACGGATCAAAAACCGAATCGAAGAGGTCAGAGTCATCAATGAACCACCGTTTGCCGCCCATTGTCTCACCGGCGACGCCATCGATCTGTATAAGCTGCCGATCCCGGTACACTTTCCAATCGATGCCGGGCCCTACGTGACCTCCGGTCTGTGTGTCGCCAAAGATCCTGAGAGCGGAGTGGAAACGCTGGGCTTTCATCGCATGCAGTTAAAAAATAAAAATACATTGGGGATTTCACTACATTCCCGTCAAAGACTCTGGGAATATTTCCGAAGAAGCGAAGAAAAAGGGAAGAGTCTGGAAGCCGCCATCGTCATCGGCGTTCATCCCAATATCGCCCTGGGATCTATGGCGCTGGTTCCCTATGATCAGGGGAAATATGGGGCTATTGCCGGGCTTTTCGGCGAACCATTAGAAGTTGCCCCCTGCGCCACCGTCGATTTACAGGTCCCGGCCTATGCGGAAATCGTCCTGGAAGGTGAGATCCTAGCCGATGTACGGGAACAAGAAGGGCCTTTTGCTGAATTTACCAATTACGCCTGTTATCGGAGTACGGAGAATGTCTTTAAAGTAAAAGCCATTCGCTACCGTCAAAACGCCGTTTATCATGATCTGACACCCGGGATGAGCAGCGAACATATTAGCGTTGTCGCCATTCAACGCGAAGGCGATGTCTTAAACGCCCTGCATCAAACGTTGCCCAATATTAAAGCGGTTCATGCCCCATTTTCAGCGTGCGGACTCTTTCATTGCTATATTTCGATGAAAAAAATTGCTGAAGGGCAGCCTCAACAGGCTATTTTTGCAGCCTTTGCCGTCGATCACAATATCAAAATGGTCGTTGTGGTGGATGACGATGTGGATGTTTTTAACGAAGAGGAAGTGCTATGGGCACTGGCGACACGGCTGCAAGCGGACAAAGGCGTTTCGATTCTGCCTCAGCATTTGGGAATGGGCGTAACCCTTGACCCCTCAACCGATGAATTAAGCCGTACTTCCAAAATGGGGATTGATGCGACAAAGCCTCTCAGTGGCTTCGCCCCCAAAATCGAAATGGATGATGACGTCATCAAAGCGGTACAGCGGCTCTTACCCTATACACAATAAGAGTTAAATCAATAAAGCAAGGGATGACACTATGATCAAGATTGCCATCGATACGGGAGGTACCTTCACCGACTATACGGCCGCCGGCACGTTGCAATCGAGCCAATACAAAACGATTGTTGTAAAGAATCCAACCCACCATGAAAATCCTGCTCAAGGGATCATTGCTGGGCTGGGAAAAATGGCGGCAGCCTGGCACACCAATTTAAGAACACTGCTTGCTGAAACAGACCAGATCATTCACGGCACCACGCTGGCGTTAAACGCCCTGTTAGAAAAAAAAGGTGCTGTCACCGCGCTTTTTACCACGGAGGGGTTCCGGGACGCGCTGGAAATACGCCGTTCCCAATTGGAAAATCAATGGGATCTGAGGGCAGATATGCCGGAGGTATTGGTTCCACGCAGACTGCGCCTGGGCATCACCCAACGGATGGACTATCAGGGGAAGATCATCAGGGAATTGGATGAAAGCGCGGTAAGGAAAGCCTGTGCCAAATGCAGGACGTACGGGGTGCAAAGCATTGCGGTCTGCTATCTGTTTTCATTTCTCAATCCGGAACATGAAAAAAGAACAGCTGAAATTATTAAAGAAGAACTTCCCGCTGTTTTTGTCACTCTTTCCTCGGAAGTGGCGCCAAAAGTCAGAGAATATGAAAGAACATCCACCACGGTACTCAATGCTTATCTGACACCGGTTCTTGCCGATTATCTAAAGGTTGTCAAGCAAGAACTCGCTGTCTATGGCTGGCAAAAACCGATTCATGTTATGATGAACAGCGGTGGTTTAAGTGATACGGATGTCCTGTCCGGCTATGCTGTCAAAACGCTGCTTTCCGGACCCGCCGGCGGTGCTTGCGGCAGCCTTGCTCTTGGTAAAATAATGAACAATCCTTATACGGTCTTAGCCGATATGGGAGGTACCAGTTTTGATGTTTTTGTCGCCGGTGATGATCACCGGCTTCTTCCCCAATCGGAAATTGCAGGCTACCCCTTAACGATTCCAACTGTCGACATTACGTCGATCGGAGCCGGCGGGGGCAGTATTGCCCGTGTCGATGAAAGCGGAAGAATTCTGGTGGGACCGGATTCTGCCGGTTCAGTGCCTGGACCGGCGTGTTATGGTTTAGGCGGAACCGAACCCACTGTCACCGATGCACTGGTTGCTTTAGGGTTGATCAATGCAGAGACCTTCTTAGGGGGCAGCCTTCGTTTGGACAAACGCCTCGCCGAAGAGGCGATTCGCGTTAATGTGGCAGAACCGTTAAATGTAACGACTATCGAAGGAGCGACTATTATTTACCGCATTGCCGCCGAAATGATGGCGGATGCCGTGCGTCTGGTTACGGTGCAAAAAGGCCACGATCCCAGAAAATATGCCTTAATCGGTGCCGGAGGCGCTTTTCCTCTATTTGCGGCGAATATGATGACTGCTCTCCATATGAAAGAAGTATTGCTTCCGTTTACAGGACCTGTCTTTTGTGCCTGGGGCATGTTAGGAGGAGCCCGTCGGAGCGATTTCACTCAGAGTTTTTTTATGGAAAAAGAACAATGGGATCCTGCCAAAATTAATGCAGTGATAACATGGATGCAAGAAGAAGGTCAACGCGAGCTTGGACGTTTAGGTGTACCGGAGAGCGAGCAGGAATTCAGTCTCACTCTGGAAATGCGCTACATCGGGCAGCACCATGAAATTTCTGTACCCTGGCAGGGCGCTTTTAGCCCGGACAGCCAAGACGTTTTAGAAGAAGCTTTCCATCAAACGCATCTTAATAAATATGAATATGCCGAAAAAGACAAGGACTGGGAAATTATCAATATCCACCTAGCCTGCTCTGAAAGAAATAGGGAGAATAATACTTTCCCCTTTACCCAGAGTAATATTCCCATAGCCAAGGCACGGGTAGCAGGGGAGCCGTTCGGACTGGCAGGGGAAATTTCAGTTCCCCTAAGCCATGCCGGTAATTTAACCGGTGAATTCGTCAGCGACGGGATAAGGCGTATTACCGGCCCGGCCTTGATAGACTTTGGCTATACTACGGTTTTGATTCCTGTGGGGTACGAGGGTAAAGTAACCTATCCCGGAGTTTTAACGTTAACAAAAGGATGATTGAAAAACTATTGATGATAAACCGAAGATGAGAACTCAAATATAGAAAGCGACGTTAAAGCGTCAAAAAAGAAGGTATGGATAAATGGCAATAACAACGACCGACGATATTGTTAACCGTACGGTCATAGCGAATCGTCTTGACAGTATTACCAAAGAAATGGGACTGGCGCTGGAGCATTCCGCTCATTCTCCCATTTTTGCCGAAGCCTGCGATTTTGCCTGTTGTATCTGTGATCGGGACGGTGAGTTAGTTTCCCAGTTAAGCGGCATCCCCATTTTAGCAACGGCAGGGTCCTTCAGCGTCAAATCGGTTTTAAAAAAATATCAGGGAAATATCACCAACGGGGATGTTTTTATCATTAATGACCCCTATGACGGCGGTAATCACCTTCCGGATATTGGCATCATTACGCCCGTCTTTTTTAAAGATAATCTGATGTTCTTCTGCGTCAGCCGTGCCCATCACGGGGATGTCGGCGGGTCAACAGCCGGCAGCTATAACCCCAAAGCAACGGAGATATTTCAGGAAGGGATACGAATCCCCCCCACCAAGCTAATGCGTCATAACGAAATTATTAATGACGTTTTAGACTTGATTCTGATCAATACGCGAAATCCGAACATGCTCAAAAGTGATCTTCTGGCTCAGATCGGTGCCAATAAAGTCGCTGTCAAACGGATTTATGAAATGGTCGAAGCTTATACACCAGCCATTGTGAACAAAGCGATTGCTGAAACGTTAGAACAGACCGAAATACTCACCCGAAAAAGGATCAGAGAAATTCCAGACGGCATCTATCGTGCCATAGAGTACATTGATGATGATGGGTTTCAGGAGGAACCGGTTAAAATTGAGATTGCCGTTAGGATAAAGGGAGACCGCCTGTTGGTTGATTTTGAAGGAACGGACAGCCAAGTTAAAGGGTTTATCAATACCTCCGTTGTCACCGCCACCACCGCCGCAGGCATTGCTGTGCTCTGGTTTTTAGGTCCGGATATCCCAAGAAATGGCGGCGCCTTTCGGTGTATCGACGTCCATTTGCCCAAAGGGTCTTTAGTTAATCCGTATGAACCGGCCCCCATGACCTTATGTACCTTAACCCCGGCCAGTGAGATTATCGGCACTATTTTTAAGGCTTTGGATCAGGCTGTTCCCGGTAAGGTTCCGGCAGGATACGGCCGCTATACCGGTCCCTCCTTCTACGGTACGGACCCAAGAAATAACCGCTATTATGTCGGATTTTCCTTTTGCTCCACAGGGAGCGGCGGTGCCATGGATGGCAGGGACGGAAAACCCTATATGTCAGCGATGTCTAATTTTGGCGGCGTTAAAACGCCAAATATCGAGTCGAACGAAATGCAATATCCCCACGTGACGCTTTATCACGAGATGGAAACGAATACAGCCGGTGCCGGTGAATACCGGGGCGGCGCGGGGATGCGCTATGCCTTTGAGTTATACGATGAGGGTAGCCATATCGTCAATTTCGGAGATGGGATGAAATTTGCACCCTATGGGTTAAACGGCGGGCATAAGGGAAGTTTAAATAAAGGTATTTTTGTCCATAGGGGAAATAAGAAAACAATGGCCAGTAAAGAAGCGCCGCGTCGTGTTGCCAAAGGGGATCACGTCATTTTGAACTCCAGTGGCGGCGGCGGATGGGGAAATCCGCTCAACCGACCTGCTGAAATGGTTTATCAGGATGTTTTGGATGAAATCATCACGGTAAAAACAGCCAGGGACAGTTATGGTGTTATCATCACGGCAGCAGGCATTGATGATGAAAAAACAGAGGAACTCCGGAACAAACTCAGAAATGGATAAAATCAAATCTAAGATCTTTTTTCATCGTATTGGATAGAAAGTTGCCATACAAAAAAGGAACCTAAGGATGCTGTATAAATATCGCGTAAGTAAGGACGGATATCATGAAAATACTTATATCTTTGACCGGTGCCACCGGGTTGATCTACGGTGTGCGGCTTATGGAAGTTCTGAACAAAACGGAGCATCATGTATCTCTGATTATGAGTCGGTGGGCGAAAGAAACACTCCTGATCGAGACTGACGTTACTGTCGACTATGTTCACGCCTTAGCCGATCAGGTCTATGATAATGACGACTTAGCTGCCGCAGTTTCCAGCGGTTCCTACGGAATCGATGCCACAATAATTGCGCCTTGCAGCATGAAAACATTAGCGGCCATCGCTAACGGCTACAGCGAGAAACTCATCGTACGCACAGCGGATGTGGCTTTAAAAGAGCGTCGTCCCCTGGTGCTTATGCCGCGCGAAACGCCGTTATCTCTGATCCATCTGCGCAATATGACAACTGTTACGGAGGCAGGCGGTATATTGCTCCCGCCTATGCCGGCTTTCTATCACCGCCCTGAAACTATTGATGATATCGTCAATCAAAGCATCGGCAAGGTGCTGGATTTTTTAAAGATCCCTCATAATCTCTTCGAAAGATGGCGAAGTGACCAATGAAAATCATCAGCGGCGAAGGAAAATTAGAAATCATCTATGATATAAAACTTATAGGCAAAGACATCCTGATTACTGTTACCGGAGGGGAAGAGCATATCGGCAGCGTAGCAGTTGGTAACTGCGGAACGGTGACACCCTATACGGTAGAAGGGCATCGCGACGATGCCCTGGCGGTACCCCTGGCTCAGGAAGTATCCCAAATGTTTCGCTGTATTTGCGTGGTCTCCGCAGGATTCCATCGGGATAATCTGAGCAAAGAAGAAATTAGTGTGGTGTTGGAAAATCATCGATCCGGTATCGCCAAGGTCATGAATTATTTACAGGAATTTTTTATTAATGATAAATAATGAATGATCAATTCAATAAGAGTTGTTTGATGAAGGCTATAAGAAGTACGAATTATTGGATGAAAGATGGTCGGGAGTATGGATGTGCTACAAAAAGGTGGTCATGGCATTAATAGAATTGATTTTCAGAATAACGATTATGATTTCCTGATACAAATCATCGCGGAACAGGATGCGGCAGACATTCTTGAAAAAGCGATGGCCTGTGATCTTTTTACGGCAATTGAAGAAGGAAAGTCCTTGGCTGATCTCGCCAGTTTACTCGTTTTAGATGAGAAAGGAACCCTTCTTTTCCTTGATGTTCTGGATAAGTTAGGCATGGTTATCAGCAAAGAAGGCTATGTCTGCAATGCTCCTGTCAGTACAAAATACCTGACAAAAGCAAGCCCTTTCGATAGTCTGAACGCAGTAAAAAACGGCGAGATCAGCAGCATGTTTATTGCCGAAAAGCTCCTGCCGATGCTGGCGAATATCAGGGGAAATGTCTATCTTGAAAATATTTCAAAACAAGTGCTTCCTTCTGAACAAACGTTTCCATCTGTAATTCAAGACGTGATTATGAAAAACGATCCGGAGATTTCTTGTAATCATCAATTGCCTTATGACCTGGTGATCACAGGCGCAAATTTCGCTACACAAACGGAAACGCTGGCGCCAAACGGTATCATAGGGGTTATGGGTACTTTTGTTGATGCGTATTCTCTGCACACCGCGCTTCGGTTATATCACAGCTATGTCAATAAAACGGATGCAGATCTGCTTTCGTTGAAGGATGTAACCGCGTATTTTGAAAATAAACAGCTGCAGCATACACCATTATTCCATCTCACCAGGGATATTTCGGTGATATTTGCCTCTAAAAATGCAGATAGTCTAAACAGAATTTCGGTTACAGCAGAAACGCAGCTTCGTGCGAAATTAAGCCGACTGCCAATTCAATCTGTGACCACGATCAACCCGAATGATGTGGTTACAGCCCATTGGGTTAAAGATCATTGCCGTTACGGATGTTCCAGTTATGGAGAAAAATGCTGTCCCCCGAACAGCCCAACGTATGAGGAAACGAGAATAAAATTTGAGGGTTATACCCGCGCTTTTTTAATTGAAGGACAACCCCCAACCAGGGATTTTCAGCATATCATGCTGAAAGCTGAAAAAATCGCTTTCAAAGAAGGCTTCTATAAAGCGTTTGCTTTTTGGGCAGGCCCCTGCCATATTTGTGATCGTTGTGAACCGCCCGCTCCTCCCAAAAAGTGTACGGCAACACGCCCTTCTATGGAAAGCGCCGGTATTGATGTTTTCGCTACCGTAGCCAAATATGGTTTCCACCTGCGGACGTTAAAAGATAAGCGTGAATTTGCCAAATACTTTGGTTTATTGCTTTTAGAATAATTTCAGCCTGAAGGATAACATCTTTCAGGCTATTTTTCGGCAAAATATAACATTTTCTCCGAAGGTATTTCTCTTGAAGGTGTGTAATACTACATAAACATGTGAACAGGAAGGTATCTACCGCCTGGAATTCCGAATTGATACGGCGGAGTTGGAACCTAACAGTGTGATTACAACCATCCGTATCGATTGACAGAGGCAGATACATGAGAATAATTGTTTATTATATCAAAGATATGCTTCCGGTTATGGTGATGGCCCTGCCCATAGTCTTCATTGTCCGTGTTATTGCGGTTAAAGTCAGAAAGAAGCAAAGAGGCAGTCACAATTGGTACCATGAAATTGGCTTAGGGATCTTTGTGTTGTTTTTGACTGGACTTGCTTCACAGACGATTGTACCCGTCTGGGGTATCTCTTTAGAGGGACCCGAAATGCCTGGAATTGCAGATAGATTGAGTAGCATCAATCTGATTCCGTTTCAGGCATTAATCATAATCGCACGTATTATAAGTAACGGCGGTATTCCAGAAAGGGAGATCGTTCAACTTTTTGGCAATATCGGCATGTTCATTGTGCCGGGATTTATGCTCCCGCTCTTATGGCGCTCATTCCAAAACATGAGTAAGACCGTTCTGGTCTGTGCTTTGATTTCTTTCACCATTGAGTTCACCCAGCTTTTCACCGGAAGATCGACTGATATTGACGATCTTCTGCTCAATACATTGGGAGGCATACTGGGATTTCTGATATTTGCCGCTGTGAAGAGAAGTGCACTGGCCAAGATTTCAGAGCGATTCCACAGTATCCCTAGGGAAAGTATCATGACCAAAGATAAAGGTGAAGTATAGTTTTGATAAAGATGATAATCGAGAAAGGAAGAATGAGATGAACACGTTTCAAAAAATAGCTTTCCTCGCGTGTCGGATCATCAGCGTATTTCTTCTCGCTAAATGGCTCGGGGCTTTTAGTAATTCAGTGATAACTCTTTTCGCAATGCCAAGTGAGGGGCCACACTTGACATATTATGTTGTGGCGTCGGCCATCCCGTTGATAATCGGAGTATTGATCTGGATTTTTGCCGATAAGCTTGCAGGTTGGATGACCGGATCCACTAAACAGGAGGAATTCCCTTTAACCTTTGATCTCGACACCGCGCAAATAATTGTTTTGACCACAGCAGGTCTGATTATGCTGGCAAACGCAATTCCTTCTCTGATATCAGCAGCTACTGCCTATAAAATAATAATGCAAGGTTTGCCAGCCAGTAGTTGGCAGATCGTAAGCGGGCTTGTTGATGCTGCTGTTCGGATTATCATGGGTGTATGCCTGACTTTTGGCAGTCATGGGATATGGAACATCATTAAAAAGCTCAGGACGTTCGGGACCTAACGCTAGCAGTTCATGGCTTTTAGTCGGCCAATGATTATTTTAATATATTTTTAAAATTATTTAAAATTTTTATTGTCAAAGCACGCGTGTCCGTTTATAATAAGTGACAATATCAATAGCTTTCTAAAGCGAAGATTGAGATTAGTAGTCATGAAACGGAAAGATACAGAGAGTCGCTGGTTGGTGCGATAGCGGCAGGGAAGTTTATGATGAATGGCCTCATGAGTGCGATCCGAAATGAGAGTAGGCATCGCCGGGAATCCTACCCGTTATCATCAGGACGTGTATGATAGTACATGATGGAGCGGGTATAGTAATATACCAATTTGGGTGGTACCGCAGGAGTTTAGCCTCTTGTCCCTTTATAGGGATAAGGGGTTTTTTATTATATGGATAAACATGGAGGGTGTACAAGATGAACACGACAAAACAAACCTATGTTGTACAGAACGGATTATTGATTCATTCCATGACGGAAGAGATAGAAAAAACTTACCGCGAGACAATTATGGAAGAGCTGAATGAGGTGCCAGGAGCGTATTTTTGCAGCAGCTTTGAGTATCCGGGAAGATATACACGCTGGGATATCGGATTTACCAATCCTCCTCTGGAGATCCGGACCTTCGGTCGGAGAATCGAAATTACAGCTTTCAACGATAAAGGATTAATCCTGATTGCATATATTAATGACATTTTAAACCAGGCAGACTATTTGGAAAGCATTGTCCTTTCGGAAAATAAAATTATTGGCAAGGTTGCTCCGAGTGAGGAATTTTTCCCCGAAGAACAAAGGAGCAGGCAAAAATCTGTTTTTTCCATGGTACGCAGCCTGATAACGGCCTTCTATTCGGATCAGGAACGCTTTCTTGGCTTATATGGGAGTTTTGGCTATGATCTTATTTTTCAATTCGAAAGTATCGACCAAAAAAGACCCAGAGATGATTCCCAGGCAGACATGGTTTTGTTTATCCCCGATAAAATTTTTGTCATTGATCATCAGAAGGATGAATCATTTATTATCCATTTTGATTTTGAATACCAGAACAGCAGCAGTTTTGACCATGCCGGAAAAAACTTTTCCTCAGCCAGCAAAATAACCAACGAACCGAAGATTATTCAGACACAAGAAATACCAAACTATACCGAAGGACATTATGCCAAGAAAGTAAATATTGCCAAAGAATATTTTAAGCGGGGAGATCTTTTTGAAGTCGTGCCCTCCCATACCTTTTATAGAAAAACCAAGAAGCTTCCTTCAGATATTTTTACGCGTTTACGAAAACTTAATCCCAGTCCATACGGATTCTTCATCAACCTTGGGAGTGAATATTTAATCGGTGCTTCTCCGGAAATGTTTGTCAGAGTAGAGGGGCGAAGAGTGGAAACCTGCCCGATATCCGGGACGATTAAAAGAGGGAAAAATGCCATCGAAGATGCCGAAAGAATTCGTGAGCTACTAAATTCCTATAAAGACGAATCTGAACTTACCATGTGTACAGATGTAGATCGCAACGATAAATCCCGCATCTGCGTCCCGGGTACGGTAAGCGTCCTCGGACGGCGCCAGATTGAAATGTATTCGCATTTGATTCATACCGTCGATCATGTCGAAGGAATCCTGACGGATGAATATGACGCGCTTGATGCTTTTATGACCCACATGTGGGCGGTGACCGTCACCGGAGCTCCTAAAAAAGCTGCCGTACAGTGGATTGAAGATCATGAAGAATCCAATCGGTTATGGTATGGCGGAGCGGTAGGAATTCTTGGTTTTGACGGAAGTATGAATACAGGATTGACACTGAGGACGATCCGCTTAAAAGAGGGCGTTGCGGGGGTCAGGGTTGGGGCAACATTATTGTATGACTCTATTCCTGAAGAGGAAGAAAAGGAGACTTTTGTCAAAGCTGCGGCACTATTAAAGGTGCTGGAGGAAGAAGACAATGAAATGAGAAAAGAATGCATTTCGACCTCGTCAATATCTTTACCACCATCCGGGCAGAATATCTCTCCAACTGATGTGCTGCTGGTCGACCATGAAGACTCCTTCGTGCATACACTTGCCAGTTATTTCAGAAAAGCAGGCTGTAAAGTCGTTACGATGCGACACAATCTTGCCAGGGAAGCTCTAAAAAATGACCATTTTGACTTGGTTGTCCTCTCGCCCGGACCAGGCAAACCGTCAGATTTCAGACTCAGCGAAACGATTGCGCTGTGTATGGCCAAAAATATTCCTATTTTTGGTGTGTGCCTTGGTCTGCAAGGGATTGTAGAATATTTTGACGGGACACTTGGAACTTTGGATTATCCGATGCACGGCAAACAGTCAACGCTGAAAATATCTCAGGACTCAGCAATCTTTAAAGATCTTTCCAATCTGAAAGTCGGACGGTATCACTCACTTTTTGCGGAAGAAGTACCGTCTGAACTTGAGGTTACAGCATGGACAGAAGACGGAGTTGTCATGGCGGTTGAAAGTAAGGACAAATCCATCCTGGCTGTCCAATTTCACCCTGAGTCCATCATGTCGATGGAAGAGGATAAAGGATTCCGGATGATAACCAATGTACTGGAGAAAACAGGAGGTGTTCACTGTGAATAAGGTAAAGGTTTTGGACTGTACGCTCAGAGACGGAGGGCTTACTAACGAGTTTCGTTTTCCGGAAAGATATATCAAAGACCATATCCGTATGTTGTCCCAGGCTAAGGTGGATTACCTGGAGCTGGGGTACAAAGCGGATCCGCAAATCTATGACAAAGCAGCTTACGGGCAATTGAAATTTTGCGATGACGATCTGATCCGGGAATTAATCAAAGACATCACAACCCTGCCAAAACTGGCCTTTATGGTGGACGTCGGAAGATTTGATCCAAAGCGGATTCTCGACGCGTCGGAGTCGCCGTTTCAAATGTGCCGTGTGGCCTGTTATTTGGAGGAATTGGCGCAGGCCATTGAAGATGTTCGTTTCTTTCAGGCCAAAGGGTATGAAATCACCCTCAATATCATGGCTATTTCCAAAGAACAGATTTCCGATGTAGTTCAAGGTTTACGGAAAATTCGGGAAGAGATCCCCTTTGTAGCTGTCTATGTCGTTGATAGTTTTGGCGCACTATATCCGGATGAAATCAAAAATCTGGTTGCACTGTATAAAGAAGGATTATACGGAATGCCTGTAGGGATTCATGTTCATAACAATATGCAGCTGGCCTTTTCCAATACGATTACGGCAATTGACAGTGGAGCAGAATTTCTTGATGCCAGTGTGAACGGTATGGGCAGAGGTGCCGGCAATTGTCCGCTTGAGTGCCTTCTGCCGTATGTCGATAAAAATAAATACGATTTAAAACCCATTCTCTCTCTCATCAAAGATCATTTTACCAATGATGATGAAAGGGGTTGGGGGTATTGTCCAAAACAGCTGTTAACCGGGATTTTTAATCAACATCCTGTTAAAAGCATCCAGGGGGCAGGAGAAGATCTGATCCAAATTTATGATAATTTTCAGAGCGGGGTGGAAGCATGAAACAACAAATCAATTACCTCGGACAAAACGGTTATTTTGGTGCATACGGCGGGAGATTTGTCCCGGAAATCCTCATCCCGGCCGTAGACGAACTGAATCAGGCTTTTCAGGAAATTCTGCAGGACGGGGAGTTTTTTAAGCAGTACTACGATCTCTTGATGGATTTTTCCGGCAGACCAACACCGCTGACCTATGCAGCCGGTCTAAGTGAGTATTTTGGTAAGGCTAAGATTTTTATCAAGCGGGAGGATCTGAATCATTCCGGTGCGCACAAAGTGAATAATGTGCTGGGACAGGGCTTGTTGATGAAAAAACTTGGCAAGACCAGAGTGATCGCAGAGACGGGTGCGGGACAGCATGGGGTAGCTACGGCCATTATGGCAGCGAAAATGGGTTTTAAGGCCACGATTTATATGGGGGCGGAAGATGCCGAGCGTCAGTATGCCAATGTCTTTTGGATGAAACAGCTTGGGGCAGAAGTGGTACCGGTAACTTCAGGGACGGCAACACTCAAGGATGCCATCAACGAAGCCTTAAGAGATTGGGCAGGGAATTTTGACAATACGCACTATGCCTTGGGAACTGCCTGTGGACCCAGGCCTTTTCCCGAGATGGTCACTTATTTCCAATCTGTGATTAGTAAGGAAATGAAAAAACAGCTGAAAGAACTCTGCGGGAAATACCCGGACCGGATTTATTCCTGCCTGGGTGGTGGTTCCAACGCGATGGGCGCTTTCGTCGAATTTCTGCAGGAACCAGAAGTGGAACTCATCGCGGTGGAAGCGGGCGGAAAAGGAGAGGCTTCGGGGAAGCATGCGTCGAGAATTGCTTACGATAAAGCCAAAGCAGGCGTTTCTCAGGGATATAAAACGCTGTTTCTGCAGGATGAAGATGGGCAGATGCTGGACACGTGGAGCATATCTGCCGGACTTGACTATGTCGGCGTGTCGCCGATTCTGGCTCACCTCGCGGACACCGGCAGAGTGCGGGTGGAAGCAGCAACCGATGCAGAAGTCATTGATGCCTTTCAATTGATCATCAGCAAGGAAGGGCTGATCCCCGCCCTTGAATCAACCCATGCTTTCGCAGGTCTCTTCAGGGAAATCGCTGATACCAAACCGGACGATATTGTCGTGGTCAATATGTCCGGAAGGGGAGACAAAGATATCTTTAATATTGGCGAAGCTCTGCAGGACGAGGGCTGGAAGACATTTGTCAAGGAAAGGGGGAAGAGATATGCAGATTGAAAAAATGTTGGAGGATGCAAAAAAAACAAAGAAAATATTGCTGATGACCCATCAGATTATTGGTTATCCGGATTTTGAGACCAATGAGAAAGCCATTGAATGCTTTTGTCAAAATGGGGTCGATCTGATTGAACTGCAGATTCCATTTTCCGATCCGATTGCGGATGGACCGGTGTTTACCAAATCTAACCAGACAGTCCTGGAAAAAGGCATCAAGGTAAACGAATGTTTGCATTTTGTAGAAAAAATGACCCGGAAATATCCGATCCCTTTCTTGATTATGACCTACTATAACATTGTGTATCAATACGGCGTTGAGAAATTTATTGACCGTTGTAAAGAGATCGGGGTACAGGGAACGATTGTTCCGGATGCTCCTTTGGATGAGGCCAGATCCTACTACGATTATTCCCGGGAACAGGGCCTGGCTGCAGTGAGTATAGCGACGCCTTATTCGGATGAGGAGCGACTGCAGGTAATTGCTGCGGTGGGGAGCGGCTTTATCTATTACGTTCCAAGAAAAGGGGTTACCGGCAGCAAAACAAGTTTTGCTTCTGAAGTTCTGGGTGGGATCAGGAAGGCGAAAGAGGTCACTGGGAAAATGATTGCCGTCGGTTTCGGGATTCAGGGAGCGGATGATGTTGCCAATCTCGTTGGCGCTGCCGATATCGCCATTATCGGGAGTAAAATTCAGCAGGTAATTGAAGCTGAAGGGTTAAACGGATTAGACCGGTTTTTACTAAGTATTGCGCGTGTGAACGGGGGGAGTCAATAATGGGTATTGAAAAAGCGTTAAAAATACTTTCTGAAAAGGGGAATTTAAGCGACCAACTGGCGTATGAATCGATGAATGAGATGATGAGTGGTGAGGCCAGTGAGGTCTCCATGGCAGCATTTTTAACAGCACTGCGTATAAAGGGTGAAACCATTGATGAGATTTATGGGACGAGTAAAGTCATGCGGGAGAAAGCACTCAAAGTTCAATGTGTCTCAGACAACCTAGTAGATACATGCGGAACGGGTGGTGATGGGGCCCACACCTTTAACATCTCGACGACTGCCATGTTTGTGGCAGCTTGTAACGGAATTAAAATTGCCAAGCACGGTAACAGGAGTATTACCAGCAAAAGCGGGGCTGCGGATGTGCTGGAGGCATTGGGCGCAGAGATCACGAGTTCCCCGGAGGAAATCCGAGAATGTATTGATCAGGTGGGGATCGGATTTATGTTTGCACCACATTTTCATGCTTCCATGAAATATGCGATGCCTGTAAGGAAAGCGCTCGGTTTTAAAACCATTTTTAATATCTTGGGGCCTTTATCGAACCCGGCAGGCGCAAAACGGCAGCTGCTCGGAGTTTATGACAGAAACCTGGTACGTGTTGTGGCCGAAGTGCTCAAAAAGCACGAGGCCGTGCATGCGCTTGTTGTTCATGGAAGTGACGGTTTGGACGAAATCACACTGACAGGGCCAACCTATGCGGCTGAACTGAAGGACGGAATGGTAACAGAATATATCATTCATCCGGAAGACTACGGTTTTGCACTTTGCACTTCTCAGGACCTCGCCGGGGGTACGCCTCAGGAGAATGCCCAAATTACACTGTATATTCTCTCCGGAGTACAGAGCCCAAAGGCAGATACCGTTATTCTCAATGCCGGAGCCGCAATCTATATCGGAGGCAAGGCCAACAGTCTGCAGCAGGGAATTGAAATGGCCCGCATGACGTTAGCAGAACAAAGCGCTTTACCAATGCTGCAGAAATTTATCGCCAAGACTAGGAAAAACATTTAAGCTTTGGGCTGGTCTGTGTGTCACAATACTGCTTTTCGCCATGGCCGTTGAAACAGCCGCGCTGCGCTATCCATGCTCCGCTTACCGCAGTACTTGTGACCTACAGACTGATTTGTAGCTCTGGGCCGGTAAGGCTATGAATAAGTTTCACTTATCTTTCCTGTGAACAAATGAGATTTTAGTATAAAGGGGTAAAACGATGATCCTGGATACGATCGTAGAGGCCAAACGCAAACGTCTCGCTGAACAAAAAAAGAATCTTTCCTTTGCGGAGCTTAAAGAAAAAATCATCAACAAAAACCAGGACACTGCCAATGAGGTCCTGAAACCAGATCGGACTACTGGGCGGTTTGCAGACTCGCTTGTAAACCATTCAGGGATCAAGAAGATTTCCGTCATCGCGGAGGTAAAGAAGGCTTCTCCTTCGAAAGGCATCATTTCGTCCAAATTTGATTATCTGGGAATCGCTGCGAACTACGAACAACTCGGAGCAAGCGCAATTTCTGTACTGACTGAGGAAGATTATTTCCTTGGTAGTCCCGAGTATCTCAGAGAAATCAGGCAAGAAGTCAAAATCCCACTCCTACGTAAAGATTTTATCATCGACCCCTACCAAATCTATGAAGCCAAGCTTTTGGGTGCAGATGCGATACTGTTGATCGTACGGCTTCTCGAAGACCTCCAGCTCAAGGAATTCCTCAAGATTGCTGAAGAGATTGGACTGGACTCACTCGTAGAGGTTCACGATGAAGCGGAAGCTGAGCAGGCACTGAAAGCAGGTACAAAGATCATCGGAGTGAACAACCGGGATCTGCAGACTTTTGCAGTTGATCTGGAGCATAGCCGCAGAATCGGTGCCATGATTCCAGCAAGCGTAATCAAGGTCTCAGAAAGCGGAATTCATTCGGTCGAAGATATCCGAATGGTCCACAGCTGGGGGTTTGATGCTGTTTTGGTCGGAGAGGCCTTGATGAAAGCAGACAATTTAACACAAAAATTTGCAGAGTTTCAGCAGGTTTGATACAGAAATGGAGACCATCGTGGAAAAATATAACGTAGAATATACACCAAAAATTAAAATTTGCGGAATTCGTTCCCTGGAAGATATCGCGATCCTTAACGAATTTCAGCCAGATTTTGCTGGCTTTGTCCTGGCCCCAAGCAAAAGAAAAGTTACGATCAATGAACTGAAGATTCTGATCGCTTCCTTAGACAAAAAAATCCTCCCGGTGGGCGTTTTTGTGAACCAGGATCCTGAATATGTCGTGCAGGCTGTGGAAGCAGGCCTGCAAGTCCTGCAGATTCATGGGGATGAAACCCGGGCATATATGCAAAAACTGCGTGAACTTATGGAATCAAAGTACAGCCCTCGTAAGATCATGATCTGGAAAGCTATCCGGGTTGGTTCGGAAAATGCTGGTCCAGTAACCAGGAATGAATTCCAGGATTGTGTGGATGGCTTCATTGTTGATAAGTATGATCCTTTGACCTATGGGGGCACTGGAGAAACATTTGACTGGAATTTAGTAAAAAGTCCTGAAAAAGATTTATGTGGAAATTTATTGAAGCGCTCTTTTGGTGAAATCCCAATGATCCTGGCTGGAGGGTTAACGGAAAACAATGTTCAGCTGGCTATGTCAACCCTTCATCCTTACTGCCTGGACGTCAGCAGCAGCGTTGAGACTGAAGGCAGAAAAGACCGAGATAAAATACAAAGATTTATCGATTGTATCCGCTCATATTCCCCCCGAAATAGCCCATGGCATTAAATCTATAGGAACTGATGAAGCGCTCATTATAAATATTCCAAATTATGCTTACAATTACCAGGCCCCCGATGATTACCGTATCCCGCCATATACAGAAGATATACCCTATGATTGGGGAAGAAAAGATGGCTAGTTTTTTCTAGCAAAATACACAACTGCGCTAGCCACTTGTCGGAGCTAACGCCACCTTGCAAGTGGTTAGAGATTGTTGTGTATGAACATAAATAATAAACATAGAAAAAGAAGGATATAACAAATTATTGCCGAAAAATTGGCAGGTAAATATATTTGGGAATCATGTTCTTTGGCATTGATTGTGTTTTCATTTGTCGTTCTTTGAAGGATAAATCTTGTAGGTTTGTTACAGTTGGTGTGGTTTAAAGCCCAGATGGAACAGGAGAAAAGGGAACAGCATTAAATTCTTTCTCTTTCCTCAAAATGCGTATGCAGGAGTCTGTGGGCCGTATTACCAAAAGGCTCACCCAGGTATTCCTGATATAGTTTCAGAATTTCTGAATTCTCATGGGATTTTCGGATTTTCTTATTGCGGTCTTCCTGATAGATCGCTTCCTGTCGTTTACGGACAATGTCGAAGTTACCATGGTGATACGGTTGCCCCCCACCGGCGACACACCCACCCGGGCAAGCCATGATTTCAATGGCATCGTATTTATCTTTGCCATCGCGGATTTCTTCCAGTAAGGTACGCGCATTTCCCAAACCGCTGGCAATACCGATGCGCAGATTTTTATCGCCGATTTGAACTGTGGCTTTACGTAAACCGGTATCCCCCCGCAGTTGAAGAAGTTCAACTTCCTGCAGTTCCATGCCAGTCATCCATTCGTATGCTGTGCGGAGCGCCGCTTCGATTACGCCTCCGCTGGTACCAAATATGACGGAAGCCCCGGTCGTTTCGCCTAATGGTTTGTCGTACTCAGTTAATGGCAGGTTTGCGAAGTCCAGTCCAGCCTCTTTGATCATACGCCCAAGCTCCCTGGTCGTTATAACGATGTCCACGTTGTTGTGCACATCTTTGGTTAGTTCAGGGCGCTTTGCTTCCGCTTTTTTGGCGATGCAGGGCATGACAGAGACAACCACGATATTATCCGGATCAAGACTGTTTTTCTCTGCGTAATATGTTTTAACGATAGTACCAAACATGATATGCGGTGATTTACAGGTCGATGGCACTTCCAGCAGTTCGGGAAATTGATGCTCGATATATTTGACCCAAGCAGGACAGCAGCTGGTCAGCATCGGCAGTGTTTTATTGTTTTGCAGTCTGTCGATAAGCTCTGTTGCTTCCTCCATGATCGTGAGATCAGCACCGAAATTGGTATCAAAGACTGCATTAAAACCCATCCGCCTTAACGCGGTAACCAACTGACCGGTGACAATGGTACCCGGCTCCATATCAAATAGTTCGCCGAGTGCGACACGGATTGCAGGGGCAGTTTGAACAATAACATGTTTATCCGGGTCGTTTAAGGCTTCCCATATCTTGTCTGTATGATACATTTCCGTAAGTGCTGCCGTTGGACAGACTTGCACACACTGACCGCAATACGTACAAGATGACTCAACCATCGGAATATTAAAGGCCGGACCGACAAAGACATCAAACCCGCGGCCAATACCGGATAGGATCCCGCAGGTCTGAACCTTATTACACATCGTCTCACAACGGCGGCAGAAAATGCACTTATTGGCATCTTTGACAATAGCGTCGCTGGATAAGTCCCGGGGGTAATTCATCCGTTCGCCTTCCCAGCGGATATGACGGATGCCCAATTCAGCAGCCAGAGCCTGAAGTTCACATTCGCGGTTCTTAGGACAGGTAAAACATTCGTTGGGGTGATTGGATAATAAGAGTTCAACAGCCATCCGTCTGGCTGTAATAGCGTTAAGCGTATGGGTCATTACTTCCATATTAGCGGAAACGGGAGTCACACATGCTGGGACAAGCTTATTCCGGTTGGTATGAGAGTCTATTAATTCCACCATACATACGCGGCAGGATGCCGTCTGATTCACCATTTTGATATCATGCAAGTCAAGATGACATAATGTCGGTATCCGTACCCCTACCTTATGGGCGGCTTCTAAGATGGTGATGCCTTCGGGGACGCGTAAATATAGGTCATTCATTTTAAACTCAATCATGCGGGCATCGGGATGCCGATGTTGTTTTCCGGACATGGTTATCCTCCTGCAAAGGTTTGTTTCGGTTCTCTGATCAGTTCCGAGGTTTTATTTTGGCTTATTCATCGCTTTATATCGGCCTTCTCCCCGAGGATGGTCGATGTCCTTAATCAAGGCCAGATATTCATCCCAAAAATATTTCATGGTACTAATCACAGGGTTGGGCGCAGTCTGTCCTAGACCACAGAGCGAACTGCTCTTTACCATATAGGCTAACTGTTTGACGGCATCCAAATCGGCCATAGTTCCTTTGCGTCGCGTAATTAAATCGAGTTTTTCAAATAACCTTTTGGTGCCAATCCGACAAGGTGTACAGCGCCCACAGGACTCATCCATGGAAAATTCAAGGTAAAATTTAGCGATATTCACCATGTTATCCGTTTCATCCATAACGATCATACCCCCGGACCCCATCATCGATCCGATAGCGATCAGGTTATCGTAATCCAAAGGGATATCCAGATGCTCTTCCGTGATCACACCGCCGGAGGGACCGCCTGTTTGCACTGCCTTAAACTGACGGCCGCCCTGAATGCCGCCGCCAATATCAAAAATAATTTCCCTTAATGTTGTTCCCATGGGGACTTCTGCAAGTCCGACATTATTTACTTTTCCGGCAAGGGCAAAAACCTTTGTTCCTTTGCTCTTTTCAGTACCGATTGATGCAAACCAATCCGATCCGCGAGTAATGATCACCGGAATATTAGCGAAAGTCTCAACATTATTGACACAGGTCGGGTATCCCCAGTATCCCTCTTCCGCGGGGTAAGGCGGTTTATAATTCGGCTCACCGCGTTTACCTTCACAGGAATTAATCAAGGCGGTCTCTTCACCGCAGACAAAAGCCCCCGCGCCGTATTTTAGCTGGATATCAAAAGAAAAAGCGGTGCCAAATAGTTTTGTCCCCAGTAAACCTAATTCCCGGGCTTGTTTAATCGCTGTCTCCAGTCTGGCGATAGCCAGCGGATATTCGGCACGGATATAGATGAACCCTTTTGACGCTCCAATAGCATAAGCACCGATAGCCATCGCTTCCAGGACTGTATGCGGATCTCCCTCTAAAATGCTGCGATCCATAAAGGCGCCTGGATCCCCTTCATCTGCATTACAGATGATATATTTTTGTGGATTTTCCTGCTTTTTAGTTATCTCCCACTTGAGTCCGGTAGGGAAACCGCCGCCACCGCGGCCGCGAAGGCCGGATTTCTTGATTTCTTGGATGACCTTATCTTGTGTCATATGTGACAGAACTTGCCCTAAAGCCTGATAGCCCCCGACAGCAATATAATCTTTGATATTTTCAGGATCGATGAGTCCGCAATGGCGTAAGGCAATACGTAATTGACGGGGACTGGACAGTGATTCGGGCATAGCGGTTCATCCTTTCAGATACTTAAATTCATGCAAAACAGAATACGCGATTAAATAACGAAACATGATTTTTCAAATGCTATCGAAATCCATCGGAATAGCCAGACAATCGTTAGGTTCTCCGCTTTTTAGATGATCAATGATGGCAACGATTTTATCCTTCGTGATATGACCGTAGAGAACAGACTTTCGCCCGGCAATATCAACCTGAACAGTGGGTTCGGCATGACAACAGCCGATACAACCGACAGGGATCAGCCGAACATGGTTCATACCTTTTCCTTCAATTTCTTCTTTTAAAGCACGATAGGTTTCCCGCGCTCCGGCTGAAATCCCGCAGGTCCCCATCCCAACACGGATCTCGCACGGGCTGCCCGGCGAAGTGTTTGTATTATCGTTACTGGGCTTGTTAAGGTGACCTAGATAGTCATCCCGAAGTTTTTTCAGATCCAGAAGAGAACCGATTGTCATATAAGGATCTCCTTTTCCAGCTGATCTTTTTGGCGATAGGTTTCAAGAATGCTCTCTATATCCTCTGCTTTGACCCTCCCGAACACGTTGTCATCGATCATCATCACCGGAGCCATTCCGCAAGTACCTATGCACCGGACATCCTTCAAACCGAAAAGGCCGTCCTTGGTAATTTCATTCGTTTGGATTCCCAGCTTTTCTTTGAGCAGGGTCAATATTTTGTCCGCCCCTTTCACAAAACACGCCGTTCCCATACACACGCTGATGGTATGTTTTCCTTTGGGCTCGGTAGTGAAATAGGAATAAAAACTAACGACACCAAATACTTCGGCAGCGGGAATTCCAAGTTTCCTGGCGACAAAGAGCTGAACATCACGCGGCAAGTATCCAAAAATGTGCTGTGCATGATGCAGGATTTCAATTAATGCACCGCGGGTTGTTGGTAAACTTTCAATATACGCTTCCAGTGCGTCAAATTTTTCGGTTGTTAAATCGGCAGACACCGCAGCTGGAGCTGCATCCGCCATGCTGGCGATGTCAGGATGTGTTGTCATCTTATAAGATATCCTTTCGTCAGAGATAATGGTTTGCTTTAATGAATGCCTATAAGCATCGATTTCATCAAACATTTACTTCAAATTAGGTCTGCGTGCCACAGTTCCAGCGACAAGCGGAGCATGGATTGCGTAGCGCAACGGTCCATGGATGGACCTAAGTTAAAATTCGCCAAGGAGGGCAAAAGAATTTTAACTTCCTTAATGCAAATTCATGGAGGGCGCTATCTGCCGAAAGCGGAATGCGGCACACAGACCAACCCGATAATTAAGCTTTACGTATTTTTTTAGAATACACTGTACTAGTTTGGGAAATTATCTTAGATTTATTCAAACATCACCTTGAATTTCGCTGAGGATTTCGATACTATTCCTAATATATAAGATTCGAATACAAATGGTATTGTCTTGTGGAGGAATATCCGTGATTGATAAATTTGACCAGGTATTAAAAGAGTACACTCGGGCTCGTCTGAGCGAAGAAGCTGTCAACGTGGAGAAGATTCACTTTTATAAAACCGATCGGCGCAGTGATCCGAAGAAAACGGATCCGTTTTGGTTTGCATCCGGTGAAATTCCCATTTTAGTATCTGCCCCTCACGCAGTCAGGCATTTGCGACAGAAAAAAATCAAAGTATCTGATCAATTTACAGGCTCTGTCGTCTACCTCTTGAACAGGTTAACATCCTGTTATGCCCTGGCGACGGCTAAACTCTATGGAGGAGATCCCAATGTGGATGATCCCTGTATTTATAAGGAAAGAATCGCAGACCTTTGCCGCAGGGAAAAAATCAAAATGATTCTTGATATCCATGGGGCTGCCCGTGAGCAAGCGTTTGATATCGATTTGGGAACCAATCAAGGGAAGAACCTCTTGGGAAAAACAAAAATAACCGATGTTCTGGAGAAAAACTTCAGACACGTCGGTCTACACGCAATTTCTTATAATTATTTTGCTGCTTCAGGAACACATACGGTGTCCAATTATGCAGCCCGTGAACTTGGTATTCCGGCTGTTCAAATCGAAATCAACAAACAATACCGGGTTCCTAATCAAAATGCCCAGGCTTTTCATCGATTGATCTGCGCACTGGCAGAAAGTATAAAAGCGCTGGTTTAATAAGGAGAAAAGGAGAAGAGGATAAATCTTTGGCTTATAAATATCTCTCGAACAGCTTCTCTTTGCTGATCCAGACAACTTTCGGTTTTGAACCGAGCTTATCCGAAGCGTGTAAACCTGCCGGATTATAAATCCGGTAGATGATTCTTTGCATGAAACCAACAAATCCTGCGTTCTCATTGGGGTATTCCGCTACACTAAACCCCAGTCCCTGGACACCGCGGTTGATCAGCGTTACCCCCACAAAGACTTTGATTTCATTATATTCCGGATGCGCAGCGATGTAACGCACAAGTACAGGGAAAGATAGACGCGCCTGTTTTAAAGCGTTGAAGCCAATCTTTCCAACATTGGTGCCAAACCCTTGCAGCCGAATATTATCAAAATGAAGTTCCCCGACCAAGTCACCCTGTGTTGCGAGACAGTCGCCTTTTTCGTTATAAAGACTCGGGCCGTGGTAAGTAACGATTGCCAGCCTAAAAATATTCGTATCATCGATCCGGTTGACATGTCGCTTTCGTGCATAGAGGTGTTCCCACTTTTCCCAAATTCGAAAACTAATCCGTTTGGAAAGAGGCCAAGTGGGGAAGACAAGCGGTACGATAGGAAGTTTAATTTTTTTTCTGATTCTCGTGCAAAGCTCGGGTAAGGCGGCTGCCGTATTATTTGGTGCACCTTCATCTCCGCCGCTGTCATGCAAGAGAATGATTGTACCTTCATTAACCAAATCGGCGATCCGGTCAACGATCCTTTCCGGCGTCCTCTCGACGCACCAATCGCGGCCATCTGCTGACCAACCTATCAGTTTTTTCTTTTTAATCTTGCACCAAAGCAAAAAAACCAGATTGACGCCGCCCCAGGGAGCTCTGACATAGTCCGGTTCGTGACCTGTTAGTTTTTTCAGCTCAGCCAGTGCTTTATTCCATAAATGCCAGGATTGCCATGGCAGCATTGCCCAAGCATGTCGGTGGTAATAGCCGTGAGAACCAATGGTATGACCGCCTTCAAGAATCATCCGGACAAGTTCAGGGTGTTTTTTAGCTTTCTCAGCAACCAGAAAAAAGGTAGCCTGAACCTGCTGTTCATGGAGTATTTCTAAAAAGCGAGTCGTATAACGGGGATCGGGTCCGTCATCAAAGGTCAGAGAAACCCCTGGCGTGTATTGACGTTTCCAGGAACCGATACCGAAAAAATGCACAAGCAATTCTGGAATGAGTATATAAACAAGGAACATAATCAGAATGATCAGAGCAAGATACCCCAGAATACCGGGCATGCCAACAGTCACTTCCTTTGTTAATAGCCAGATGAATCTGATTAATACGCTTGAATCAGATTAATACGCTGCTCCGCATCCGTGCGCCACTAAACGCCGGCATTGTGCAGGCGTCCTTACTTTGGAGTAAATTGAGTAGCTAATTCGCGAATAGCCTACTAGCTGGAGCTCTGCGAAATAATGCTGCGTTTTTCTTTGTATTTGGGCTGCTTCTTAAAGGTCTGAGCGACGGCAAACTCCATCACTTTCTGCCAGGCGGTGACTTCAATTTCCTTCAGGTAGCTGTTTACGCGTTCCTGCCATACACTCTGTTTATTGGTATCTCCAAAAAAGAGATCCAACTGGTCGGCGATAGGGTAACTTAAGTCGAGTTCATATATCAGCTCACGTTGTTTGAGATATTCCTTGTTGATTTCTTCCTGCCCAGGTAGTGATGAATGAACAAAAATGGGCAGATGTTTATGTAGTGCCTCGCTTATTGTCACGCCACCCGGCTTGGTAATGATAGCATCGGCCTCATCATATAAGGCATTGATCGTTTCTCTTGAAGAAATATAGGATAATGGTTTAAGATTAGGCCGTTTTAACGATAGCACGTCTTTATATAATTTTTTATTTTTCCCGCAGAGCAGTGAAAAGATATACGATCGATCCTTTTTGCCAGGCAGGCTGGATATCAGTGTTTCCAGATCCCCTAAACCGCCGCTGCCGCCCGAAATCAAAATATGATAGGGACGGACAGACTGTGAGGCTAACGACGGCCTGGGTGTAAAGCATTCATCAATAGGGATACCTGTAATAAAAATGCGTGAAGGGTCAATATGATTTTGTTCCATCAGCTGGGTCTTGATATAACGATCGGGAACAAAGTGATAGTCGATGTTGGACGATCCCCATAGTTTATTGATAAAGAAATCCGTATAGACGTTGATGACTGGCGCTGTGGTAATACCTGAGTTTTTCAGTCTGTCGATAAGAAAAGACGGAAAGGCTTGGGTGCATACGATAAGGTCGGGCTGTTCTTCTTCAAGCAAGTCGTTCATTTTATCAAGAAATTTATATTCATACCAATTAAAATGTTTCGTTGATTTTGTAGGATAAACAAAGTTTTTATACAGCCAGACAAATGTTTGGGGCGAATGATCGATCCAAGTCAGGTAGGTCAAACGAAAAGCGCGCTCCAAAAGTTTATCAGCATAACTAAAGAAGTCAATTTTTGCACATTCCGCATTCGGTATTCTTCTTGAAATAGAACGAATGATAGCATCGGCAACCGTATGATGACCTGTAGGGATTTGCAGGAATGGAAGAAAGAGTATTTTCATAAAGCTTCTCCTCTCCAACAACAAAAGGTAGTCCAATGATCAATTACGAATGACTCGTGTATATGCTGCTATAGATGTAAATATGTACAATTATTCTATGATATATTTTGTAATTTTTCCAGTGATAATAAACCTAGTTTTTCCATTTTATTAATATATATTCCTGTCCTTCTTTTTATAATTTTATATTATCATATTTCTTACCTTACTTCGAGTTTAGTTTGCCGCCTTCCTGCATATAATTATTTTGTTCAAAAAGAATAGGAGCGTGCAAATTGGATAAAAAAAGGAATAAACAGATTAATTATTCTAATGTGATTGCTACCATTGGGACATCGATCTTAGCAATAACTGCATTGATCACGGTCTACATTACCGTATCTGCGTGGAGTGAGGAACGCGAGGCTAATCGTCCTTATTTTACGTTTAAAGATTCCCCATCCGTTGAATTAAAAGAATCTCCCGTATTTGAGATCCAATTTACCAATGTTGGCGAACATCCCGCAGTTGGACTATGGAGTAAATCGGTCGTTTTCTCCACCGATTTAAAGGAACATCCCATTACGGTTGACGAATATGCCTTAGTCAACGATATTCCTAAGAATGCTTATGCCACGTTGATGATAAGTCTTAACGGACTCAAAAACAAAGAGACGGTAGGAGAAATTAAGCCCCATTTTATTGTTATCGTTTTAAAATACGAGGATCCGATTATTAACCAACGCTTTGATCAAACGCTATACATTAAATGGAACGGGGTGCAGAACGGAGAAAACCTGGCCACTGTCCACGCTGAAGCATACGAGAAGACAATGATTCTGGAATATTTTAAGGAAAATAAAATCTCGTTCTGAGCTCTGATTAGGTCGCTGAATTCTTACAATACTCTAATATCTTATAGGAAAGATAGAGTTGGAATACAACATCCGTATCATTCAAATCGACATTTAATAACCGTTCGATTTTTTCAACCCGGTGAAACATGGTATTGCGATGAATATTTAAAGCTTCAGCCGAATCTTTAATATTTTTAAAGTAGTAAATATAGTTGTATAAACTTTGCACGTAATCCGTGCCGTTTTCTTTATCGTACTCAATGAGCTTAATCAACGCGTGATGAATTAACCGTCTGCATTTATCTGTACGGGAATAATTGCTGATAAGGTCATAAAGAATATAATTTTCATACCGGTAGAAATAATGCTCTTTATTTAGAATATTACCTAAACGGATGGCTTCAACAGACTCCAGATAGTGATCTTTAACTTCGGTAATATGGGTAAAAGAGCGGCTGACGCCTACCTGCATGTTGTTCTTTTTCAGAATTTCTTTCAAACTGTTTAACTGAATCTCTAAAAAATGCATTTCGTTTTCACAGCTAGCTAGTATGACAACATTGTTATTATAAATAACTGCTTTGGCGTTGACCAGTTTACTCTCGACAGTATCCCGCATATAAGGCAGGGTAGCACTGGTCGTATTGAAATACTGAGTATCCAGGCTGATCACAAAAAACTTGCTCTTGAAATTCAGGTTCAAAACCTTCATGCGCTCAATAATCAGACGCTCATCGGTATACTTTCCGTCGATGAGATCTTGTAAAAAACCCTGATGGAGCAGTCCTTGAGAAAACTGATAGTATTTATCTTTCTGCAGTTCAATAGCAAAAGCATCACACAGGAGTGAGAGAATTGCCTCATCTTCTTTTTTAAAATCACGATTGTGGGCACAGACGGCGATGGTCGCTAGGGTTTTCCCGCCAATGGTTATTTTGTTCATGAGCCTGCGATACTTGCAGTAAGGATCAGACCAATAAAAAGGTTTATCGTGCTTCTCTGTTTCTTCGCCAAGTCGATTCTTAGCATAATAGGAGAAAGTTTCAAAGTCAAAGTACTTTTCGCTGTTCAGCGTGTTCCAAACAGGGTCATCGGTCACATGGGTGGTCGCAGTCTGAGCGATGACTTTTGTGACAATATCGGTCACGGTAAGTGGATTACCAAGCATTTCAGTACCAAGCTCGACAAGCGATTGGAGACTGTTTTCTTTACTGAGAGTCTTCATGAGTCTCATTGAATAGGTAGAAAGAAGGGCGTGAAGCTGGTCTTCCATAGAAGCCTCCTTATAGAAGAGTGCATAATGTACATTTTTTGATTGCAACTATGTTAAATTTGACAAAGGTAGATTGTCGAAAAAAAAGAATTATTATCAGCAAAATGAATATACAACGAGCAAAAGGTTTTGTGATGATCATCTTTTGTACTGGTTCTATTTTATACCGAAATTGAAATTCTTCAAAGCATGAAATTAACTATGATAATCAATAAGAGCAGGGAACACATTACTCTCAATCTGTAGGAATACTAAAATTTATATATTTTCACTGGAGGTAACAACACATGATTATCATTGGCGAAAAGATCAACGGTGCAATTCCATCCGTCGCCAAAGCCATCGCGGAAAAGAATGCAGATTTCATCCGCAACCTGGCCAAAATCCAGACCGATGCCGGAGCCAACTTTATCGACGTCTGCGCATCCACCGATGTCAGCCTCGAAGTCGAGACCCTGAAATGGCTCATCGACCTGGTTCAGGAAGTGACCGATACCCCAATTTGCATCGATAGCCCTAATGAACAGGCCATTGTTGCCGCTATTCCGTTCTGCAAACGCCCGGGACTGATTAACTCCGTATCCGGCGAAGGCAACAAGATCGACGTTATTTTCCCGATCATCGCGGATACCAAATGGGAATGCGTCGCGCTGCTCAATGATGACAGCGGCATCTCCAAGACGGCGGAAAAACGTCTCGAAGTCTTCACCAACATCATGAAACGGGCGAAAGAATTCGGCATTGCTCCGTCCCGTCTCCACATCGACCCGCTGGTTGAAATGCTCTGCACATCCGAAGACGGCATCAACATGATTGTCGACGTCATGAAAGAAATCAAACAGCAATACCCTGCCATTCATATCACCGGCGGCTGCAGCAACGTCTCCTTCAATCTGCCCGCACGGAAGCTCGTCAATCAGGCTTTCCTCGTACTGGCCATGAATGCCGGTATGGACAGCGGCATCATCGACCCGACCAATCAGGACCTCTTAGGTATGATCTTCGCTACCGAAGCGCTGATGGGACAGGACGAATACTGCATGGAATACATCGGTGCCTTCAGAGAAGGCAAATTCGGTCAGAAGAAATAAACCTATATTCAAAAGAAACAAAACCTTATACAGAAGTAACAAAACATTATCAGAAATAACCTCGGTCACAATTTTAAAACTTAATATATTTTAAATTTATAGTGATTTTAAGGAGGACTAAAAAAATGGCAAAAATCGATGAAGTCAAAGCAATGGTAGAAGCAGGGAAAACAAAACTGGTTCCCGGTCTGGTTCAGGAAGCTCTGGACGAAGGCAGTGCAGCCAAAGACATTCTTCAGGGCATGGTTGATTCCATGAGCGTTGTCGGCGACAAATTCTCCACCGGCGAAATCTTTGTTCCGGAAATGCTGATGGCTGCTAAAGCCATGGCTAAAGGCGTTGACGTCTTAAAACCCTTAATGGCTGGGGACAGCTCCAACTCATTAGGCACCTGCATTATCGGAACCGTCGCAGGCGACCTGCACGATATCGGTAAAAACCTCGTTTCCATGATGATCGAAAGCGCCGGCTTTACCATGGTTGACCTCGGAGTTGATGTCCCGGCAGACAGATGGATCGAAGCCATCAAAGAAAACCAAAACGTCACCTTAGTCGCATGCTCCGGTCTTCTAACCACCACGATGCCTGCGCTGAAGGAAGCTGTACAAACAATCAAAGGCAGCGGACTTCCCGGATTCAAAGTCATCGTCGGCGGCGCGCCTGTGACCCAGGAATTTGCTACGGAAATCGGTGCAGACGGATTTGCCCCGGATGCCGGAAGTGCTGCTGTTAAAGCGGTTGAATTAGTTAAAGCATAATAATAACCTAAGCAATTAGGTTAGGATAAGTCTGGCGATAGCCCTTACTTGATTATATTAGGAGGACTAATTCATGTTAACAAAAAGACAAAATTTACTGGAAACGATGAAGGGCGGAAAGCCCGACCGTTTTGTCAATCAGTATGAGTACATGGACATTGTTCTAGAAGTTCCTACTCCGGGTGGTGGATTCTGTCCGCCTGGTCAGACCGTAAAAGACAATTGGGGAGTAACCTGGAGCTTTCCGGAAGGCCAAATTGGACAATTTCCAGTTCATGATGATGCCCATAAAGTCTTAAAAGATATTACGAAGTGGAAAGAAGTCGTAAAAGCGCCTAAAATCAATACATCTGATGAGGCATGGGCTCCTGCGATAGCTCATGCAAATAAAGTTGACCGTAATGAGCAGTATTGCACAGCATTCTATGCACCGGGAGTCTTCGAAATGACCCATCACTTAATGGGTGTTGAAGATGCTCTCATGGCCTTGTATGAAGAACCGGAAGCCATGCATGAACTGATTGACTATATTACGGAACATGAATTGGAATTTGCCAAAGTTTTAATTGATAAGATCCACCCGGACTGCCTGTTTCACCATGATGACTGGGGCAGCCAGAAAAATTCCTTCGTTTCGCCTGATATGTTTGAGGAATTCTTCCTGCCGGCATACAAGAAAATCTACGGTTTCTATAAAGCGAATGGGGTTGAACTGATTGTCCACCATAGTGATTCCTTTGGTGCCAATCTCATTCCGTCTATGATCGAAATGGGAATTGATATTTGGCAGGGGGTTATGAACACCAACAATATCTCGGAACTGGTCAAACAATATGCCGGAAAAATCACCTTTATGGGCGGGCTGCACAGTGGCTTACTTGATTTCCCGGATTGGACTCCGGAAAACTGCGCCAAATATGTGGAAGAGACTTGTAAGGCCAACGGCAAAATATCCTTCATTCCGTGTCTGACTTCCGGGCTGCCAATGAGCAACTTTCCTGGTGTTTATGAGTGTGTAAGCCAGGAAATCGACAAGATGAGTAAACTATTATTCTAGTTCACCAATAATCATTGATATAGGCTCCTTACTAAATCTGAGAATAGCTCCTTTCGGCAGTCCAAAAGCGGGGATTTGCCGGGAAGGAGTTATTTTCATAAAACAAGGTATAGCGTAGCCCTGCTTATTCATGTGTTTCGATCCAGTCATAAAATACTTATCTTCTGTAAGTTGTAACTCTTCGATAATTGGTGGTAAAATGGAATGTATCACTTTCGAATTCAATTTAGGGGGTAACGGCTATAAATACTTCAAATCCTTCAAATACTTCAAATCCTTCTGCAAGCGCATCCTCAAATTTTATACATAACATCATTCGGGAAGATTTAAAACAGGGTAAGAATAATAACCGGGTCCATACCCGTTTTCCGCCTGAGCCAAATGGCTATTTGCATATAGGACACGCCAAATCCATCTGTCTGAATTTCGGAACGGCTTTGGAATTCAATGGTCTATGCAATCTAAGGTTTGATGACACGAATCCAAGTAAAGAAGAAACCGAGTTCGTCGAATCTATCCAGGAAGATATTCAGTGGCTCGGCTTTTCCTGGGATGACAGGCTTTATTATGCTTCGAATTATTTTGAGACCCTGTACGGCTTTGCCGTTAAATTGATTGAAAAAGGACTTGCTTTTGTGTGTGACTTATCGCCGGAGGAAATGCGTCAGTATCGCGGAACGCTGACTGAGGCCGGTAAGGAAAGCCCCTACCGTAACCGCTCGGTTCAGGAAAATCTGGAGCTGTTCCAGAAGATGCGAGCCGGTGAATTTGCCAACGGCGAAAAGGTCCTAAGAGCCAAAATCGATATGAGCTCGCCCAACTTAAATATGCGGGACCCGGTCATCTATCGGATCATGCATGCAACACACCACCGGACAGGAGATCAATGGTGCATCTATCCGATGTACGACTTTGCCCATCCGTTATCGGACGCGATTGAACACATCACGCATTCGGTTTGTACGATGGAGTTCGAAGATCATCGGCCATTGTATGACTGGCTGGTGGATCACCTGATTGAAGGAGACCGGCCGAGACAGTATGAATTTGCCCGTCTGGACCTAACCAATACAGTTATGAGCAAAAGAAAGCTGCGGCAGCTTGTTGAAGGCGCCTATGTATCTGGTTGGGACGATCCCCGTATGCCGACACTCTCCGGACTGAGGAGGAGAGGTTATACGCCGGAAGCGATTCGCGATTTTTGTGACCGAATCGGTGTTGCCAAAGCCAATAGCACCGTCGACGTGACGTTGCTGGAGCACTGTCTGCGTGAAGATCTGAATGCCAAAGCCCGGCGGGTTATGGCTGTTCTGAATCCGCTTAAAGTGGTTCTCATTAATTACCCGGAAGACAGTGAGGAATTCCTGGAAGCAGAGAACAATCCTGAAGATCAGGATGCCGGCAGCCGACTGATCCCGTTTTCCAGGACACTTTATATTGAACAGGAAGATTTTATGGAAGACCCTCCAAAGAAATTCTTTCGGCTTTCGCCTGGCAATGAAGTCCGCTTAAAACATGCCTACATTATCAAATGTGAACGTGTTGTAAAAAATGAAAACGGGGATATAACGGAAATTCACTGTACCTATGACCCGGATACAAAGAGCGGGGGACCTAACAGCGCGAAAAAAGTTAAAGGAACACTTCATTGGGTATCCGCTGTCCATGCTGCAGATGCCGAGATTCGTCTTTATGATTACTTGATACGGGATGACAATGAATCACTCACCGATGAAAGTGAAGAAAATGATGCTGAGAACTCAGCAGCCAAAGATGACTTTCTTTCCAGAATCAATCCCGAATCAATACAGGTATTAACGCATTGTAAAGTGGAACCGGGCTTAGCGGATGCCGAACCGGGGTCAAAATATCAATTCTTGAGGCAAGGCTATTTTTGCGCCGATGTGAAGGATCACAGCCATCAAAAACTCGTCTTTAACAGGGTCGTGGGCTTAAGAGACAGCTGGGCCAAAATGAGTAAGTAAATACCTATAAAGTAAAGAAGCATTCCGATTAAGGAATGCTTCTTATACTCTGTGACTTTAAACCATTATGGTTAATAGTTAGATTCTCTGACCGCTTTTCAGCTGCTGTTCAGCAAACTGAACCATACGTTTGGTCATATAACCGCCAACAGTTCCGTTTTCACGGGAAGTACGGTCTCCGCCGAGCGTGGCGCCAATTTCATTGGCGATCTCGTATTTTAGTTGATCCAACCCTTTTCCTGCACCTTGGACAGCAGGTGTGTTTGAATTTCTTTCACCAGCCATGTCATTTCCCTCCTTAAAGTAAAGTATTGTTTGTTTGGGAGTCGTTCTTATTATTTGTGATTATCGTTTTCTTAAACCCGGTAATTCTTTGCTTTAATTTTAGGAAAAACCATAACTGGAAAATGATGATTAAATTGCTTTTTCGCCGGATTCTCCGGTTCTGATGCGAACTGCGTCTAACATGTCGTAAACGAAAATTTTTCCGTCGCCGATTTCTCCGGTTCTGGCCGTATCTGCGATGATTTGGATGACGTTTTCCAATGCCTCATCACGGACAACAATTTCCAGTTTTGTTTTGGGAAGCAGGTTAATCGTATACGTGCTTCCGCGATAAACCTCTGTTTTGCCCTGCTGGAGACCGCATCCAATGACATTGGTGACCGTCATCCCTTTGACCCCGAACTTGCCAAGAGCTTCTTTGACTTCTTCCAGCTTACCAGGTCGAATAACACATTCAATTTTTTTCATTAATAACACCTCTTCTACCTAAAAATTATGATTACCCTTTTTATGAGGATAATACGATGTGACAGCATTATCCAT
Source organism: Dehalobacter sp. DCM (assembly GCF_024972775.1). Classification (NCBI taxonomy): domain Bacteria; kingdom Bacillati; phylum Bacillota; class Clostridia; order Eubacteriales; family Desulfitobacteriaceae; genus Dehalobacter; species Dehalobacter sp. DCM. The sequence continues at coordinate 1,867,872 of NZ_CP092282.1, forward strand.
CATAAATACAAAAAGTCCCCGAGTAGCAACTCGAGGACTTCGTTGTCCATGTCTTTAAAACAATATCATAGTTATACTAACAAACTTAGGCTCCCTATGGCAACTGTTTTCAAAGAAGAATTTTGTATTCATTACAAAATTCATTACAAAACAATTTAAATATCAAGGATTATTGCTCACGAAATCGAATTAATGATGATATCCAGTGGAATTGTATTATAAGAGGAGATAAAAATATGCTGCAAGATTGCTTATTGGCTGATATCAATCGACGTGTTGATGCCATTAATCAGGATGTCGTTGCTTTACGAAGAACACTTCACCAATTTCCCGAATTGTCTTATCGGGAATTCAATACAGCCAATCAAATCGGTGATCTATTAAAAGATATTCCGGGAGTCATTGTAATGCATCCCACTGAAACCAGCATTATGGCTGTTCTCAAAGGGAATAATCCGAGAAAAACAATTGCCCTGCGCAGTGATCTGGACGCGATAGCCATACACGAAGAAAATGAAGTCCCTTATCGTTCGGCCAATGCGGGAGTTATGCATGCCTGCGGTCACGACGGTCACACTGCCATGCTCGTCGGTGCTGCCAACGTGCTCGCTGGACTCCGTTCCGAACTGAAAGGGGAGATCCGATTTATTTTTCAGCATGCTGAGGAACAGCATCCCGGCGGGGCTAAGGATCTCGTGGCTAAGCGTGTTTTAGACGGTGTTGATGCCATAATTGCTCTCCATCTCTTTTCTTTGATGCCTGCAGGAAAAATCGGACTGGCTGCCGGGCCGCTGATGGCTGCGCCGGACAATTTTGACCTTACTATCTGCGGAAAAGGTGGTCACGCCGGGAGGCCGGAAGATACCGTCGATCCGGTCGTCGTCAGCGCGCAGGTGATCAGCGGCTTACAACACATCGTTTCCCGAAAAACATCGGCACAAAAACAGGCGGTGCTTTCGATTACAAGCATCCATGGCGGTACAGCGTATAATGTGATTCCGGAACAGATCAAGATAAAAGGCACAGTTCGTACATTCGAAGAAGAGGTTCGGCAGCAAATACCACGGCACATGGAAAGCATCATCAATGGGATCTGTAATGCCTACGGGGCAAGCTATACATTTAACTATGAGCGGGGATATGATCCGGTTGTTAATGATGGTAGAGTTATTAATTTACTTCAGGATGTTTTAAATAAAGCAATTGGCGCTGACAACATTGTACAGGCAAACCCGGTCATGTGGGGAGAGGATTTTTCTGCTTATCTCAAAAAAGTCCCCGGTGCGATGATTTTTGTCGGCGCAGGATTTTCCGGTTGCGAAACACCGAAACAACACCATCATCCGCGTTTTGACTTTGATGAAAAAGCATTAAAAACCGGTGTACAAACATTGGTATACTCGGCCTTCGGGCTTCTTGATTCTATTGATGACTGGATATTGTCATGATGGAAATATCAAAAAGAGTACTGTTTTTGAACATCATTTTATCTCAAGGGTTGCTATTGGGAATGGGCTTTGGGTTATGGGCATTACTGAGGGGATTTTATCTTGAGGTTACGCTGCTTGATTTGATCATAGTCAGGGATATTGCTCATGCCGCTGTGGTTTATTTATCGGGTACGTGTATCCTGCTAATCCTTCAGACTATTTTTCTTCGTACGATTCCCTGGAAAAAGCTATTTGATGGAATAAATCAATTGCTCATGGAACGGTTTTCTTTGCTTGAGCTTATCCCCATTTTTTTTGTCGGCGCAATAAGTGAAGAATTCCTCTTCCGCGGTTTGATCCAGTCCGTGTTGGGCATATGGATAACAGCACTTATTTTTACCTTGATTCACTACCGCTATTGGCGGAAGAGTTACATCCTGCTCGAAGTCTTTTTGATGGGACTCATTCTCGGTTATGTATTTTACTTTTCGGGCAATCTCTGGGTACCGGTAATGTGTCATTTTTCAATTAATATCATTACTGCATTTCTGGTTAAAAAAGGTTATATTAAAACAGAGGCGATATGAAAGTAAGAGACGGTCTGATATAATTTAAGAGATTGACCTCCTGTATTTGTTTAGGGGTGTATAGTACGGCAGAAAAGTATGTTTCACAATCGATAACGGGTCATATAGAGGGTGAACAATGTTAATTGCTTGTTGGCATTTATTTATAGCCTTTTTTAAAGCATCTAATTTATCTTTTGGCGGTGGGGCAGCCATGATCCCGCTCATTCAGGCAGAAGTTGTGGATAATTACCATTGGATGACCAATGCCCAGTTTGCGGATATGATCGCCGTGGCCAATGCGCTGCCGGGACCGATTGCGACAAAAATAGCTGCTTATATGGGATATCAAATTGCTTCCTGGCCGGGTGTTATCACTGCGATGACTGCCACCATTCTGCCAACGGTCCTGATACTTATCATGTTAGGTAAAGTTCTTGCTAAATATTCACAATCCGAGACGCTAAGGGCGGCTTTAAAAGGGGTACGTCCAGTCGTCGCCGCTTTGCTCTTATATGTTGCTTATAGCATGGGCATTGAAGCTTTTCTGATCACCCAGACGATGGATTACGTCACATTTATCATAGCGATCGGAGCTGCGCTGGCGCTGTACTTCTTTAAAGTTCATCCGGTTTTACTGATTATTTTATCCATGGCTATCGGTTATATCATTTTTTGACGGGAATTGAGATAAATAATGAGAGAGCTTTGGAATTTATTTATTGCTTTTTTTCGAGCGAGTAACTTCAGTTTTGGCGGAGGACCGGCAATGATCCCGCTGATCCAAAAGGAAGCTGTCGAACGATATCAATGGCTTTCACAAGAGGAATTTGCCAATACCATTGCTATCGTCAATTCGTTGCCTGCGCCGATCGCAACAAAACTTGCCGGGATGATTGGCTATCGGGTGAAAGGGTGGCGGGGATCACTGGCCGCTTGTCTGGGGGCTGTGCTGCCGACGGCACTTATCGTTATATTTCTTGGCAGTGTTTTGGCCCATTATGCAGAATTACCAGCGCTTCAGGCTATGCTCAAAGGGGTAAGACCTGTGGTGGTTGTCCTGTTGCTGCAATCCGCTTTCCAAATGGGAAAAAGCGCATTTACCAAGGAAAAAACTACCTGGATCTTAGGTGCTGCAGCGTTGGCGATCCTTATTCTGTGGCCAGGTCTTAATCCGGTATTTATGGTTATTGGGGCGATGATTCTCGGCAACTTTGTATTTAGGGAAAAAAAAGAATCAGATATCACTTAAATCAAACGTCTTATTATGCGCCTGGGTTGTTTTTTGTGAATTCAGGTAAGGGGGGGTCAGGGTGACGCAAATCTCATTTGATGACGTTTATGAAGAACTCTTTCCGTCAGTGTATCGTTTTGTTTGTATGCGGATTCCATCAACGGACATTGAAGATGTCACGGCTGAGATCATGGCCAAGATCTGGCGGTCCATTGACCGTTTTGAAGGAAGAAGCTCTCTCAAATGCTGGGCTCTTAAAGTTGCGGCCAATTATGTCGCTGATTTTTACCGCGGAAGAAAATCAGTGGATATCATTCCGATTACTGAAGAGCTGCAGGACACGCGGAATAACGGAGACTATGCTGAGGAACTGGGTACCGTTGTTTCCGTGAGCAAAACCCTCGCCCAACTTACAGAGCCGCAGGTAGCAGTTATTCAGCTGCGCTTGATCGAGGGCTTCAGCGCTGCTGAGACAGCAACCATCCTGGGCATTACGCATCAAGCAGTTGACAGTTTATTATATCGTGCCAAGAAGAGCTTTCGAACTATCTATACCGCTGAAGTGGCTGGAGGTGAGTGTTAATGACCGACGAAAAGAATATCACAGCCATTTGGGAAGAAGATGATGATCTGATGCGTCTGAAATTGTTTTATAGCCATACCCAAGCAGAAGATGAACTGAAACAGAGAATCAAGGAGAAAACGTTATCAAAAATAACCGATACCGATAAGCACGTAACAGCGGATAATCACTCGCGGGAGGATATTCAGCAGACTGCTGAAAAACAAGATCATTCACCTATGATGACCGAACCACTGAGGACAACCAATGAAGAAATTATAAGGCCAAGGAGAAAATGGCTGAAGAACAAAAAATGGACATCGATAGTCATTAGTACGGCTGCGGTGGTTTTGTTGGCTGTATTTTTGGGAACTAACGGTTTTTTGATGGGGGAGAAAAGCAACGTCTTAATTTCCCAAACCGACGATCAAGCCACCAACAGTAAAGCCGAGGAGTCCTTCAGGGGATCAGACAACATTGGTGTAGCGCCGGATGCCACAGTCCCGCCGACAACAGGAATTGCTGCTACAAGTGATGGCGACAGCGACGGCAATAACGAATCAAAATCAATGGATATCGCTGCTCCTCAGAAAAAACAAAGTGCGGGTACTAATGAAACCACGACCACGGGTGAAGGCGCTGAACAAAAAATCATTTACAGCTTAGATGTCTCGCTTAAGGCTAAAGATGTGACTGCTGCTGCCCAAGCATTAGAGGCAAAGGCAAAAGAGCTTGGCGGATATGTTGTCGATTCGAATGTGAGTAATTATGACAATGCGGTTTCGGCATACATGACTCTCAGAATTCCAGCGAAGCACTATGAGGCGTTTAAGTCGGGACTGCCACAGTATGGAACTGTTGATAGTCAGCATCAATCTACGGAAGACGTGACCATGGCTTATTATGACACTGAAACGCGTTTGCGGTCTTGGGAAGCACAGGAAAAACGCTACTTGCAAATCCTAGAAAAGGCCAATACGGTTGAGGATATCTTGAAAATAGAAGGTTCCTTAGCCACAGTCCGTCAAGAAATTGAAGTCTTAAAAGGACAGCTGAAATACTGGGATACCCGAGTTGATTATTCCCAGGTCACCATAAACATCCAGCCGTTTCAAACTGAGCTTTCAGTGAAGGATCCCTGGCAGCCCATTTCACTGATCAATACGTTGATTGCTATCAAAAATGCGCTGATCAAGACCGTGAGTTTTCTATGGAATGCATTGAATTATGTATTGGTATTTATTGCTTACGCCCTGCCCGTTGTAATCATCCTGCTTGTCATCTGGCTTATCTACCGGTCAGTTAGGAAGAGAAAAGGAACACGAGAGCAAATCCTGGAAAAAACCATGGAGATCACGATGGAGAATACTATCGAGAACACCTCGTTTGAGTCACAGGATGATCCACTGAAAACAGTAAAAAAAGACTGATGTAATCATAGAATAACAATTCAAGTCATTATAAAACTGGCATTGTCTTAGAACATGCCAGTTTTATATTATCTAGTACCTTACTACAGGAAACCATAAACGGTGCGTAGCGGTCATGGATGGATAAGGGGGAATTGGGTTAGAATCCTACCTATAAAGGATTATGGTAAGTCCATGTCGTATATATTTCATATATATTAACTTTTGCTTTAACAACAAATAATGTATATCCGATGTAAGGGAGATATTTATGAACCAAGATACGTGGTTTGCCGTAGTTAATCCCAGATCAGCCAATGGCAGAACCCAACAACTATGGCCGGGCTATCACAGAAAAATTGAACAGGCCGGCGTGAAAGTTGTCTATGCCTGGACTTCCGGATCAGGGGGAGGGACAGAAATCGCCAAACAGGCTTTTGTAGAAGGATATCGCCGGTTTATTGCTGTAGGCGGTGATGGAACAGTCAACGAAGTATTAAACGGGTTGATTGAAAACGACCGGGTGCTTGCCGATAATATCGAACTGGCTGTTTTTGAACAGGGAACCGGCGGCGATCTCGTCCGCTCGTTGAGACCTGGACTGAATAAAGATCTTGACAGTCTGATCAGTCTGTTGATCGAGCCCCAAACTGTCCTGGCAGATATCGGCAAAGTCGAATATTATGATTTTCAAGGAAATAAAGCATTTCGCTATTTTATCAATGCATCGAATATCGGGATCGGGGCTGAAGCGGTTGAACAGGCTAATCGCCGCAGCAAGGCTTTGGGCAGCAAGATAACCTATTTGCGCGGAGCGATAGCAACGATTTTGACGTATAAGAAAAGTCCGGTTTCCGTCGTGACTGATCAGAAGGATGTATGGAAAGGAAACACATGGGGATTGATGGTCTGCAACGGTAAATATATCGGCGGAGGTATGCATATCGCGCCGAATGCGTTGATAGACGACGGCTATTTTGATTTGGTCATTATCAAGGATATATCCAGATTCAATTTAATAACCCGTTTTCCCAAGATATATAGAGGAACACACATATATGACCGTGCGGTAGAAATCAAACGCTGCCGGACGATCACGCTGGAGACACCGAAATCACTGCTTTTTGAAATCGATGGAGAAATACCCGGAATGTCGCCCATAGATTATCGAATTATTCCAGAGTGCTTGAAAATACGCATTTAATGGACGATTAAATGGTATACGAAAAGGCCAACCAATTGGTCAGAAAAGGGCGAAAATATTTCTGACCAATATTGACCTTTGTTGTTGATTTGCATATAATTAGGATTAATAGGATTCTCATCATGCTATGAGGTGGTGAAAACGTGGAATTTAAGGACTATTATCAAATATTAGGTGTTGCACCGGATGCTGACAATAAAGCGATCAAAAAGGCATATCAGGCTTTGGCTAAAAAATATCACCCTGATCTTAATCAAGGTGACAAAGCCTCTGAAGAAAAATTCAAGGAAATAAATGAAGCCTATCAGGCGATTTCGGATCCGGACAAAAGACAGAAATATGATGACTTGAGAGCAAATTATCAGCAATGGCAGTCACGCGGCGGCCGCGGAGATTCATTTGATTGGTCAGCTTGGCAGGAATCCCCCGGAAGTTCGCGTTATACACGGACTATGACTCCGGAAGAGTTCGCGGAGATGTTTGGCGGCCAAGGTTTCGAAGGCAATAGGAGCACAGGCGGATTTTCTGATTTCTTTTCCACGATTTTTGGCATGGGCGCAGGAATGGGAGGCCATCACGGATTTGATGATTCTGATGATTATTATGCGGATATCTCACACCGGCAGCATGTCGGCAGAAATATCGAGGGTGAAATCGCGATTACTCTGGAAGAGGCCTATCACGGAACCAAGCGACTGATTGAAGTCGGCGGACGCCGAATCGAAGCGACGGTACCCAGAGGAATTAAGAATAACAATAAAATTAAACTCAGTGGCCAGGGACAGGCAGGCCCCAGAGGGGGAAAAGGCGACTTGCTGCTGACAGTGAGCATTCTTCCGCATACCCAGTATACGCGTGACGGGGATGATCTGACGGGCAATCTGGAAATTGATTTCTACACCGCCGTGCTTGGCGGAGAAGCACGTGTTCGGACCTTAGGCGGCGAAGTCTCAATCAAGATACCGCCCTATACTCAGTCCGGAAGAAGCTTCCGCCTTAAAGGCAAAGGAATGCCTGTGCTGAACAAGAAAGATAGCTTCGGTGATTTTTACGCTAAAGCTACCATCGTCTTACCCAAAGACTTGTCCGAAAAAGAAACCGCTGCACTGCAGCAACTTGCCCAAGAGCGCGTCAAGCGATGATTAATGAGTATTATATCCATAATTTATTTATGGGTGTTGTCACCCTATAAAGGTGTTATCTCCTAAGGAGGGATTGTTATGGCCTTTGATACCAACCGATTCACTCAAAAATCACAGGAAGCGATCATTACAGCTCAAAACAGTGCTGAGAAAAATAATAACAGCCAGGTGGAACCGGAGCATCTGCTTCTGGCTTTACTGGAACAGACCGAAGGCGTTGTGCCTCAAATCTTTAACAAATTAAATATCGCTTTGAATGTTGTCACAGAGAAGACAAAGCAAAGCATCAGCCGTTTTCCGAGAATGACGGGTGCGGCAACCCAATTGATGATTTCCCAAAGAATGCGTCAAGTTTTAGTGAATGCGCATGATCAAATGGAGCCTTTTGGTGACGATTATGTCAGCACCGAACACCTTCTTCTGGCTATCACCGACCAGGCGGGCGGCGATGCAGCCAAAATATTAAAGGAGGCGGGCGTAACCAGGGAATCTCTTTTACACGTATTAAAAGAGATACGCGGATCCCAGCGCGTGACCGGACAGAACCCGGAAGGAACTTACGCCGCGTTGGAACAATATGGCCGCAATCTCGTCAACCTGGCACGTAAGGGAAAACTCGACCCTGTTATCGGTAGGGATGAGGAGATTCGAAGAGTTCTCCAGATTTTATCCCGTCGAACGAAAAACAACCCGGTGCTCATTGGGGAACCGGGCGTCGGGAAGACGGCCATCGTTGAGGGCTTAGCTCAACGGATCGTACGCGGTGACGTTCCTGAGGCGATCAAAAATAAAGACGTCATATCCTTGGATATGGGGGCGTTGATTGCAGGGGCAAAATACCGCGGTGAGTTTGAAGAACGATTAAAAGCAGTTTTAAAGGAAGTTGAAAGCAGAGAAAATATCATTCTTTTCATCGATGAATTGCATACCGTCGTCGGGGCAGGAGCAGCAGAAGGGGCTATGGATGCCGGCAACATGCTTAAACCCATGCTGGCCCGCGGTGAGCTGCGGATGGTTGGGGCGACAACACTCGATGAATACCGCAAGCACATCGAAAAGGATGCCGCTTTGGAAAGACGCTTCCAGACAGTTGTCGTGGCTCCGCCGACGGTGGAAGACACTATTTCGATCTTAAGGGGACTGAAGGAACGATACGAAACGCACCATGGCGTCAGGATAACAGACAGCGCCATTATTGCCGCGAGTATTTTGTCCGACCGTTATATCAGTGAACGATTCCTTCCGGACAAAGCCATCGACCTTATTGACGAGGCTGCTGCCAGATTGCGTATGGAAATCACCAGCGAACCACAGGAACTGGATGACATCAAACGCCGAGTCATGCAGCTGGAAATTGAACGCGAAGCACTGAAAAAGGAAAAAGATAAAGCCAGTCAGGAGAGATTGACCAATATTGAAAAGGAACTCGCCGATCTCAAAGAAAAACGGAGCGCGTTGGAGGCACAGCTTCAGGAAGAACGTGGAAAGCTGACAGAGATCCATAAATTGAAGGAAGATATCGACAAAACCCGTTTAGAGATCGAAAAAGCTCAACAGAAATACGATTACAATAAGGCTGCTGAGCTGCAATATGGTGTATTGCCCAAATTGGAAAAGGATCTGGCAGCACTGGATCAGATTGTTTCGAGCCGGCAAAATACCCTGCTCAAACAGGAAGTCACGGAAAGGGATATCGCCGAAATAGTCGGCAAATGGACGCATATTCCGGTATCCAAGCTTCTGGAAAGTGAAGCGGAGAAACTAATCACGATGGAAGATAATCTGCATCAACGGGTCATCGGTCAGAATAAAGCGGTACAGGCTGTGGCAGATGCTGTGCGCAGAGCCCGTACCGGCTTACAGGACCCGAACCGGCCCCTGGGATCTTTTCTCTTCCTTGGACCGACCGGGGTGGGGAAAACCGAATTAGCCAAAGCGCTAGCCGAGTTTCTCTTTGATAATGAGCAGGCTCTGATCCGGATCGATATGTCCGAATATATGGAGAAACATTCAGTTGCCCGATTGATTGGAGCACCTCCCGGGTACGTCGGCTATGACGAGGGCGGTCAGTTAACAGAAGCGGTCCGCAGGAAACCCTATGCGGTTATTCTGCTGGACGAAGTGGAAAAAGCGCACAGTGACGTTTTTAACGTCTTATTACAGCTCCTTGATGATGGCCGCTTGACAGATGGGCAGGGCAGAATCGTCAACTTTAAAAATACAGTGATTATTTTGACAAGCAATATTGCCGGACAAGAAATCCGGGAAATGAACGAAAACAATGCCAGCGAAGAAACGATCCGTAAAACGATTGAAGCTCAGCTTAGCCGCTATTTCCGTCCGGAGTTCATCAATAGGTTGGATGAAACCATCATATTTGATCCGTTGAAGAAAGAAGATATTGCGAAGATCGTCGAGATTCAGCTCGCGCTCCTCCGCAAACGGCTGAAAGAAAAGGGCATTGCGATTACGCTGTCCGCTAAAGCCTTAGAACAGCTGACTGAGGAAGGAACCGATCCGATTTTCGGCGCACGGCCACTCAAAAGAGTCATTCAACAGCGAATCCAAAATCCATTGGCCAAACACATTCTCCATGGCAATTTTCCGGAAGGGACCACGGTTGTTGTGGATTACGACTTGGATTATACGTTCAACAAGAGCTAATAAACAAAATGACCGATTTTATTGATGATGTATAAAATCGGTCATTTTTGTATATCCTGAAAATGCTTATATTTTGGAAGGAGGGATATCATTGCAGCATAGTCAGAGTGAGATCAAAAAGATCCTGGATCAGGGCATGATCACCCGTTCGTTGCTGGAAAGTGAAGTATCAATGCGAAAATGCGAAATGTATTGCGATATAGCGCAAGATAAAGAGGTAAAGGCATTTTTTAAAGATCAAGCCAGCGCGCTGAGCGGGTTATGTGACTTCCTCAAACAGAGACTGGTACAAATCATGTAGGAAGGGGTAATGTTATGAGTAGTTTTTCCGATTTGGATATGTTATATGACTATGAAAAAGACGTTTCAGCGGCAGCTTCGGGATATATGACGTTTGCCACCAAAGCGTCCAGTGATGAAATCCGTCATCGCTATGTACAGTTGGCCAACGAAGCCAGTAAAGTATATGAGCATCTGAGCCGATTAATTGAAAAATCGGGAGGAACCCTTTAATAACAGTTGAGAGAGATGAAAACGAGGGGGACAGAGGGACGTAGACCTTTGTCTCCTTTTTACATGCAAAAAGGAGACAAAGGTCTACGTCCCTCTGTCCCCCCTGTCTAACATTATATAAGCTGTTTGAAGAGATTCGCAGTCTCGATTGCTGTAACAGCCGCATCGAAACCTTTATTCCCGGATTTCGTTCCCGCTCTTTCAATAGCCTGTTCGATTGTATCCGTGGTCAGAACACCAAAAATGATCGGTACGCCGGTTTCCAGTCCGACATTAGCAACGCCTTTGCTTACTTCGCTGCTAACGACATCAAAGTGAGGGGTAGCACCTCTGATCACGGCACCGAGACAGATTACCGCATCAAAACGTTTTTGCAGAGCTGCTTTTTTGGCAGCAAGTGGGATTTCAAATGCGCCCGGGACCCAAATCAGTTCAATATTATTCTCATCGGCGCCGTGTCTTTTCAGAGCGTCTAACGCGCCGCCGATTAACTTGGTGGTGATAAATTCATTGAATCTCCCTGCGACAATAGCAAATTTCAGATTTTCAGCAATTAGATTTCCTTCGATGATTTTCATATGCACTCTATCCTTTCATTATACCGTTTTGGACTTGCTCTCTATTGTATTTGTTCATCCCGTGAACTGAGCGATTTCAGGCAAGACGAGTCATAGGAAATGATGGGTTAGCTCAAATTGTCCAGTATATGACCCATCTTTTCCTTTTTGGTGGATAAATAGTATTCATTTTCCGGTTTAGGCGGCATAACGATGGGTACTCTTTCCATGACCTGGATTCCATAGCCTTCAAGGCCGACGATTTTCTTGGGATTATTCGTCATCAGACGGACCTTGGTGATCCCCATATCAGCCAGAATTTGCGCGCCGACGCCATAGTCCCTTAGATCTGCGGGGAAGCCGAGTTCTATGTTGGCCTCGACCGTGTCCTTACCTTCTTCCTGCAGCTTATACGCTCTTAATTTATTTAGAAGCCCGATTCCGCGTCCTTCCTGACGCATATAGAGCAGCACGCCGCGACCTTCCCGCTCAATCTGCTGTATTGCAGCTGACAATTGATCCCGGCAGTCACATCGTCTGGAGAAGAAGACATCGCCAGTCAGACATTCAGAGTGGACCCTGACCAACACCGGTTCGCCATCGTCTACCGTCCCTTTAACCAGGGCGAGATGTTCTTTGTTATCAACACTGCTTTTGTAGCCAATAGCCTTAAATATACCGTATTCGGTCGGGAAATCAATACTTTCACCGCGTTCAATCAGTTTTTCATTGCGACGGCGGTAACGGATCAAATCTTTCACAGTCACCATTTTCAGATTGTGTTTTTCTTTAAATGTGATCAAATCATTAACCCGGGCCATCGTACCGTCGTCATTCATAATCTCACACAAAACACCTGCGGGCTCCAGACCGGCCATTCGTGCCAGGTCGAGGGAAGCTTCAGTATGGCCGGCTCTGACAAGCACACCGCCTTCTCTGGCTTGAAGAGGGAAAATATGCCCAGGACGACGCAGATCCTGAGGCTTGCTATTTTTATCAATGAGGATCTGGATCGTATTCGCTCTTTCAAATGCCGAGATGCCTGTGGTACAGTTCTTACCATCCACACTGACGGTAAATGCTGTGCCGTTTGGATCGGTATTATTGGTGACCATCAGATTTAAATCAAGGGCTTTGGCGCGTTCTGCAGTCAGTGATGCGCAAATTAGACCGCGGCCATAGGTTGCCATAAAATTGATGGCTTCAGGGGTTGCTTTCGCCGACGCCATAATCAGGTCGCCCTCATTTTCGCGATCTTCATCGTCAACAACGATGATCATCTTACCGTCACGGATATCAGCGATTGCTTCTTCAATCGTGGCAAAAATCGTTTCTTTACTTTGTGTCATTATCATTCTCCTTTCTAAATAAAACCGTTATCGGTCAAAAAGTCTAAAGAAATATCGGTTTTTTCCTTGCGGGTGTCTTTACTCTGGCTCAGGATCCGGGCAACGTATTTGCCGATGATATCTGTTTCCAAATTAACCACGGCACCTATCTTTTTGAAGCCTAACGTTGTATTTTTCATGGTATGCGGGATCAGGGAAACAGTAAAGTCATTTTCCCCGACGTCAATGACTGTGAGCGAGATGCCGTCGATAGCGACTGAGCCCTTCGGCAGCAAACCGGCGGTAACATTGGGAGAAGCATGGATTTTATAGAGCTGCGCAATTCCAACTGGCGTAATGGAAGCGATATTTCCTGTTCCATCGACATGACCGCTGACGATGTGCCCGCCTAATCGGCTATTCAACTGCAGTGCTCTTTCCAGATTCACCTTGGAATGCTGAGTTAATTCTCTGAGGCTTGTTTTCTGCAATGTCTCGTACATCATATCGACAGTAAAGCTTTTTGTTGACAGTGATGTCGCGGTAAGACAAACGCCGTTAACAGCAATACTATCCCCGACCTGAGAGCCACCGAGAACGACATTGGCGTCAATAGTCATTCTTGCTGCATCTTTAAGCAGGTCAATATGGCGTACGGTTCCGAGTTCTTCAATAATTCCGGTAAACAATCTTATCACATCCAACTATAAATAAATATTCAATCCGTGCTTCGCTTGACGCTGACATTGTGCAGGCGACTTTGCTATGGAGTAATTTGAGTAACTAATTCTAGAATGGTGTGCTAACCCTTATTAATATAACCGGTAAAGCGATAATTTCCTCCTATTTCGTTGAATTCAATCGGGTTGATCCTGATCGCATCGGTCATTTTGGAAAGATGCAGGCCAGAGAGCGGAGATGGGCCGGATCCGGCCAGTAAAGGAGCAATAATAAATTCCACCTTATCGATAAGCTTTAATTCCAGCATTTTACCGGCAAGTATACCGCCGCTTTCAAGCAAGATGCTGTTGAGTCCTCTGGCAGCAATATCACGCATCAGATCGGATAAAGGGACATGTCTTGCCGTCGGGTACTGCCATATTTCCAGTCTATCCCCAGGATATGTTTCTTTGAGTTGTTGTATTTTGGCATCTGCGGCGGCAAGGGTCGTTGCTATGATACAAGGACTGGCAGAGGTACTATTCAGCACCTTCGCTGCGATGGGAAGAGACAAGGTACCGTCCACCACGAGACGAACGGGGTCACGGGATTCCGGTATATCCCTGCACGTCAATTGGGGGTCATCCTGAAGGACAGTGGGACTTCCGACCATGATCACATCGTAAATATTTCGCAGTTCATGGACGTAATGGCGTGCTTCAGGCGAAGTGATCCATTTGGAGTCTCCGGTGCTGACGGCAGTTTTGCCGTCCAGAGTCGTGGCTGCTTTATACAGGACAAACGGCATCTTCTCTGTGATCGCTTTGCTAAACGCTTCATTGATCCGTCGGGCTTGATCAGACAATAACCCGGACTCAACAATAATGCCGGCAGCCTGCAGTTTTTTAATACCTTGGCCGCTGACTAACGGATTGGGGTCACTCATGGCGATGACAACTCTTCTTACCTCGTTAGCAATAAGTGCATCGGCACAAGGCGGTGTTCGGCCAAAGTGAGAACATGGCTCAAGTGTAACGTAAACATCCGCATCTTTTGCTTTGATACCGGCAGCATTTAAGGCGTGGACTTCAGCATGCGGTGTGCCGGCTTTTTGATGATAGCCTTCGCCAACGATCTGTCCGTCTCGAACAATAACACAGCCAACGAGCGGATTAGGGCTGGTCCTGCCTGCTGCCAACAGGGAAAGATTTAACGCGCGTTCCATATACTCGCGATCTTCGGATGTAAAACAGTTATTCATGTGTTGACCACCCCATGATGAAAGACTTGATGAAATACAAAATGCCCGGAATTAACTCCGGGCATACGTTACACATAATCACGTCGTATATCGGCTTTCATACCGCGCATAAAACGCGGATATAGCGCACAATATACGTAAGATTATCTCTTCCCATCCAGACTTTAACTGTCGGCTTCGTAATCTCAACGAATCAGCCATGAAGGCTCGCGGGCTTTACCGCCGGTAAGGAATTTCACCTGTCCCCAGAGTTTGATATATTTAGCTTTATGAATTCTTTTTATTATAATACAGCAGGCTGATCAGAAATGCAAGCTTCACGTGAACTAGTACAGTGTATTCAAAATAACTAGGTAAATAAATACGTAAGCTTTTTTCTGCGGTTGGTCTGCATACCACATTCCGCTTTCGGCTCTTGTGCCCTCCATGGCACAAAGAGCCGCGCTACGCAATCCATGCTCCGCTTGTCGCCGGAACGTGGTACGCAGACCTAATTTGAAGTAAATGATTGAGATATTCTTTTGCGTAGTTATTTCAAATACGTTGTACTAGATGCGTTTATTATTATGAAGGCACTGGCGAAACAAAGAGCATATGATGGGATCATGGACAGCTTTTCTCCATAGAGAAATCCTGACGAAGGAGTCCTAAGAGGATAGCGTCTTCGTACTCACCATCAACATAATACGCATCCCTTAAGATACCCTCAGTGACAAAACCCAGTTTTTCGTAACAGGCCACAGCGCGTTCATTTCTTTTCCAGGTTTCTACCGTTAAACGATGAAAATTCCACTGACGGAAAAGATATCGAATAAACGTACGTAAGGCATCCGAACCGTAGCCTTTGCCCCAGAGTAATTTATCGCCGATTCCTATAAACAACCGCGCAGACCGTGCCGGGATATTCACTTGGTCGAAACCAATGGTTCCGATGAGACGTCCTTCCAGGTCGGTAATTGCATAGCGGTTAGGATCTTCATCATAAAATCTTCTTTCGATTTCTTCACGTCGCAGCAGGGTTGCGAGCGGCCAGTTTCCACTCGTATAATATGAAAACTCCGGATCGTTGTACCAATCATAAAGGCTGTCCAGATCCTCCGGATCCAAAGGGCGAATCCAGGTTCGTGTTCCTTTTAACATGGGCGGCTCCTTTTGCAACGTCTTTTGCCTAAAATTACGTATTGCTGTATGATGTCAGATGTTTCTTATTATTTTATTCCAGGGAATACGTTAGTGCAAGTTTAACTCGATATATTTACCACTATGGTTTATTCTTCACAGAACGTTAATTGGTTTTTCACACAATGGACACATAGATATCTTAAACTAACACCATGAAACTTCTTTTCATTTTTCTTCCCTAATTCACCTGGTTTAAACCCAGGTTTTTTTTTGACCTTTTGCACATACTAACTTATATCGCATCGATGGAAAATCATGTTTTGACTTTAAAACAATTATAAGGTACTATCACATTATAACCAAATTGGACAAATTATGGTTAAAAATTTCGGAAAGGGGGAGACCAATCATGATCAACATTACTGAGATTGCTGCTGAAAAGATCAAAGAGGTATTAGCCTCACAAAATCAAGAGAAGGCTTACTTGAGGATCTATATGGCCGGCATGGGCTGAAGTGGGCCGAGTTTCGGCATGGCTCTGGATGAGTCAAAGAACCCTGAGGATAATGTAGATGAAGCTTATGGCGTTACTATTGTTGCGGAGAAGAAATTCGAGCAGTATTTAGAAGATGCTGTGATCGACTATGTGGCTACCGAAGACGGCAGCGGATTTACCATGAAAACACCTCGCATGGCTGATTGCAGTTCAGGTTGCAGCTCCTGCAGTTAAAGATAAACTGCCAATTGAATAATAAAAGAAAACGACGCTTAATTTTATTGGCGTTGTTTCTTTTTTTATATATGAAAAAGGAATTTAATGGATCATAACGAATAGATATTGGAAAAACTTTCTAAATATGAGTGATGCTGATGCGGGAACAACGATGGCTTGATTGCTGTTGTTCTCGTTATAATACACCTTATAGGGGGTTCACATGAGACGGACAAAACACTGTATCAATGCCAATTATCGCATTCTCATTGTTGACGATGATCAAGGTATCGTTGATTCAATGGTCTTTATTCTGAAAAGAAAAGGGTATACGGTATATGGCTTGACAGATCCGCTGGAAGCGATTGAAAATATCCATACAAAAGCCTTTGATATGCTTATACTTGACTATCTCATGTATCCTATCAACGGGGATAAAGTAGTTGAATCGATACGCAAAACTCACCCTGATTTATACATACTGCTGATATCAGGTAATGAAAACTTGAATTATCTTCGAAAAAAGACGAAAGCGCTTGGTATTCAGGATTACGGCGAGAAGAGTGACCGTTTTGATGTGCTACTGCACCATGTTGACGTCGGGATCAAGAAAGTCTCCGAAAGACGCGCGTATGATAAGGTTCAGGACGAGTAGTATAATTACACTGGCCATAAGCGGGCCTAAGTAACGGGATTATCTTGGGTAGATTTAAGTGATGAGGTTAGCTATGCGCAGTGTTTATGGTGTATAATACGTTTAGTACTCTGTAACACCTGATTCCTTACATTATCGCTGGTTAAATTTTCGTCTGACTGCGTTGTCGTCACGCGTAATACGGCCGGTATTACTCGCCTCCGACGGCCATGGATGGCCTAGTGTGGAACAAAGATCGCTCATAAACACAGTTCCTTGTTTATAGCATATTACCGGCTAAGCAAAGGATAGAGTTGGCGCTTCGCTTATCTCAGTATGACAAGGAGCGACCGCCTTGTCATACGAAAATTTTCCTCACCGATTAATGCCAGTTTTAAGTATTACAAAGTACTAGGTAAGCATTAAATTACAGCAAAAGTGAGACATGACATATGGTACTTAATAATAATATCCATGACGCCGCCTTGATTTTTGAAGGAGGCGGTATGCGTGCGAGTTATACAGCGGGGTTTTTAAACACGCTGCTTGAAAATCACATCTATTTTGATTATGTAGCTGGAATTTCTGCAGGATCCAGTCATTCTGTCAACTATTTATCTAGGGATATCGAACGAGCCAGACGGTCATTTGTTGACCTGGTGTTAGATCCAAACTTTGGTGGCTGGAAATCTTTTTTTAAGGGTGAAGGTTATTTTCGTGCGCAATATATTTATGAAGAAACGCCTTATCCCAATGCTGCCCTGCCTTTTGATTTTGAAACTTTCATGGCGAATCCGGCGAAGCTACGTATCGGCGCTTTTGAACGGAATACCGGTGAAATGGTTTATTATTCGAAAAATGATATTGACGATATTACCGATTTGATGAAAATAGTGAGAGCTTCCTCATCAATGCCTATCTTCATGCCTCCGACATATTTCGGCGGACATTATTATGTTGATGGCGGTTTAAGTGGCGGGATACCTCTGGAGATCGCCAAGAAAGACGGTTATCAGAAATTCTTTGTGGTTCTTACTCGTCCCCAAGGTTATCGGAAAACGCAAGCCAAGCATAAGCTGCCAATGAAAGCATATTACCGTAAGTATCCACGCGTAGCCGAAGCCATATTTAATCGGCATATTGCGTATAATCAAACACTGGATGAATTAGAACAACTGGCACATGAAGGGAAGGCCTTTCTGGTCTATCCGGACCAGATGCCCGTATCTAACCGAGAAACAAATCATAAGAAACTAACTGATAGTTATAGTTTTGGCTATGCGCAAGGACAACGGGATTTACCCCGATGGAAAGAATTCCTCGGGGTTTGATATGAAGAATAGTCAATCAAATAAAGACCTAAAACTAGGATACGCAATGGCTAAGCAGCGTAAGCGGAGCACGGATTGCAGAGCGCGGCTGTTTGCGCCATGGACGGCGCAATCTGCCGGAAGCGGTTAGCCATTGCGTAGACCTACCTTCTTAGGTTTTTATCAGTCATACGTAAGACTATCTATATAAGAAAGATAGCCTAGCTTAAACCATATATATGAACTGGCTTCTCTTTCAACTATAGAGAAGGCGCTGCCGCCGAACTATTTTATAGTTTTGCGACACCGCCTTTATTTCCAATGGTCGGGGTGACAAGATTCGAACTTGCGACCTCACGGTCCCGAACCGTGCACTCTACCAAACTGAGCCACACCCCGATATGCTCCTGAGGAACAAGTAAAATCATAACAAAAGGCCTATGGCATGTCAAGGCCAATTTGTTATGAATAAGTTAGATTTTTGATAAAATATTTATGACTGTAACTCATGAAATCAAATATAATTAAAGGAGAATGGAAATATTTGTCGAATTTTTTAGCAACGAACAATGGTTATAGTATAAGGGTAAACACACGGAAATAAACTATAAAGTACTGTTTTTATTGGGCCTTGCCATCATTACTGCAGCTCTATATAACAATCTTTTATAGATTCTCCTAAAGTCCATGGATAGTTATTTCGAATATCTAATAGTAGGAAATATTAATATTGTATCGAATGAAGAATTCGATATCCTATATATGGAGTAAGGAGGCATAAATATGATTAGGGTAGTGATAGCAAATGATAAACCACTTTTGAGAGAAGGATTACGCAGAATACTTGAAGTTCATGAGGATATCGACGTCGTTGCCGAAGTTGGCGATGGGCAAGGAGCAATTAATATATCTCGCAAAATGCCGTTTGATCTGTTACTGATGAACTTGAATATGCCCGGTACAAGTTGCCTTCAGACATGCAGTGTCATCCGCAGAGAATATCCTGCTATCAGTATTTTAATATTAGCTTTTGAGACGAGTGATCAACGAATTGATCAATTATTAAAACTTGGAGTTGCTGGTTATCTATCCAAAGACATTGATCCCCAGCATCTGATTGATGCGATCCGTAAGATACATCGTGGTGAGTTCATTTTGTCACCGGAGGTGATGGAAAGGCATCGCGAACAGCATACAAAAACAGAGTTGCGGATTAATAATTTTGGTTTGAGCAGCCGCGAATTAGAGATACTTAATTATGTTGTGAAAGGGGCCTCCAATAAGGATATTGGACTAGCGCTCTTTATAAGCGAAAAAACGGTAAAAAACCATTTGTCCAATATTTTTAAAAAGCTGGAAGTGAGTGACAGAACACAAGCCGCGCTTAAAGCTGTAAGAACGAAAATGGTGACACTTGAATGATTGGAGTATAGATATGAAAATACATTTTTTTGGTGCTAGTCAAACGGTTACCGGATCGTGTTATTTATTGGAAACCAATGATACCCGAGTGCTTATCGATTGCGGCATGTTTCAAGGCTCCAAGGTTATTAAGGAACTCAATTACGCCGATTTTCCTTTCCAACCCCAGAATCTTAACGCTGTTATCCTCACTCATGCCCATATTGATCATTCCGGACTTATTCCCAAACTTATTAAGAAAGGGTATAAAGGCGTCATCTACGCTACGCGGGAAACGATTGAACTATGTGCGGTGATGCTGCCTGACAGTGGACATATTCAAGAAATGGAAGTCATGATCAAAAACCGCAAAGCGATGCGAGCGAATCAGCCGTTACTCGAACCGGTTTATACGGTTGAAGATGCCAACGCAGTACGGAAACATTTTCAAGCGGTTACTTACGGTGAGAAGATCACTATATCGCCATCAGTGGCGTTTATTTATGTTGATGCCGGTCATATTCTTGGTTCGGCGCATGTCATAGTCAGTATCACAGAGAACGGCGTGATAAAAAATATTGCTTTCTCCGGCGATATCGGAACAGCTGATCAGCCGTATATCGAAGACCCTGAAGGTATCGATACGGCTTGTGACAGCGACAATGTCAGGAGCGTCAAGGATGCCTGTGTTATTGTCATGGAAACGACGTATGGCGACCGTAACCACCCGGACAAATCACATCGCTTGGAGGAAATGGCAAGAATCATTAATCAAGCATATCAAAAAGGCGGCAACATCATAATACCGGCTTTTGCTATCGAAAGAACCCAGGATATTCTTTATTATTTCAATCAGCTTCAAGCTGAAAATATGATCCCGGTTAAGCCTATTTACATAGACAGTCCGCTGGCAGTGGCTGCCACGCGTATATTTGAAAAAGACACACGTAATTTTGATGACGAGAGCCGTACCTTACTGGAGAGAGGTCATAACCCGTTGAACATGAAAAACCTCCATTTTAGTGAGTCTACGGAGGATTCAATCCGTTTAAATGCAATCAAAGGCGGTGCGGTTATCATATCTGCCAGCGGCATGGCAGATGCTGGAAGGATCCGGCATCACTTAAAGCATAATTTATGGCGGAGTGATTCAACTGTTATTTTTGTCGGTTATCAGGCAGAAGGGACACTGGGGCGACTTTTAATCGATGGGGCCGAAGAAGTCGTGATTCATGGCGAGAAAGTCGCAGTCAATGCCGATATTGTCAACTTAAAAGGCTTTTCCGCCCACGCCGATCAGAGAGAGTTGTTAGACTGGCTTAAATTTGCCGCCAGAAATGCTCAGGAAATTATCTTGGTTCATGGCGAAGCGCGTGTGCTGCAGACATTTTCCGCCTTGGTGGAGGAGCAGCTGGACAAGAAACCGATCATTCCGGAACTCGGGGAATGTATTTCCTTTACAGATAACCATATCGAACGAGACAAGCCAACCAAACCATGGCTAAAGACAATTAAAGAACGGATGGATCGTACAAAGGAAGTACAGATGACAGACTATCCCCAGCATCCTGTTGCTGCTGGAAGAAAGATAAAGCGATCGCGAAGGGTTATTCTATCGGAATATAAGAATTCTTATGCCCGACTGCAGAAAAACCTGACGCGTTTTATCACTACGGGCAAACGGAACAATGACTATGAAATGATGATTGAAACTTTTAATCAGATAGCCAATATGTTGAACCAAAAGAGAAAATCGAATGAATGAATCGTTCAATCCACGGATATTCAGCTTAAATCCAGGCGTACTCAGCGGATTGCCGTTTTAGGCCGGAAAGAAAGCGCAGCATTTCCTCGCGCCTCTTGACGGCCAATCGTCTGCCGGACTTGGTTGATACCTTTTTGGGGAGGGCTTCAGCAAAAGTCTGGGCCCGGCTTAATGCCTCTTCAGGACTTGTGATCAATTCGTCCTGACCGACAAGACTGAAAAACTTCATTAATCCGATATTACCGAGACTATCGAGAATATTAGAATCCCTTAAATAAACAGCTTCATCACTGCCGCCCGGTTCGGAATAATACATGTGGCATTCAATGGCATCAAGGATCATGGCTATTCTTGTCTGTTCCAGCGAGTAACTTTTGAGTAAGTTCATAGCGATGCCCTTCGAGCGTAAGGTGTGATCGACATTTGCCAGGGCATATACAGGATACTTCCCGGCATCATGAAGCATCGCGGCAATAAAAAGCACTTCGTCGTCAAGAGCCAGGTGAGGTGACAATTCCTTGGCCAGGTGATAGACGCGTTGACAGTGTTTCCAACCCAGAGCCGGGTGCGCGCCTGACTGGTTAATAATATTAAAAAGATCTTTGGATATATCCATCAAATCGATCCCCTTTCTGATTTACTTATTATTACTGCAAACGGCATGGGATTTCCTTCCTGAATATGAGAAGAGTTATCGCCATAAATTTTGCATATCTCTCAGAAATCTTTAGGATTTTATGATCGTAATAGTGTAAAATATAATTTAATAGAAATTGTGCCATTATTACTTAGAATTAGAGTTCATCAAACGCAACGGGGTGGAAGCAAATGACAAAAAATAATGTATATGGGGGCTTCTTTCAAGCTCTTTTCTTTTCAAGTTCTGTTTCGATACCGACATTTCTGCTGGATCACTATACCGAGCTTGGCATTAACCAGCAGGAAATGATGCTGATTATCCATCTCATGACGGAGATTAATGCTAAAAGTGAGCATTTGGAAGAAGCGATCACCCGTAAAATGAACATCGCCATAGAGGATTTCAAAATCATGGTCCATACTCTGCAAGGCAAGGGACTGCTGACCGTGAATAACCGCAAAATAAAAGGCAGCACCGGTGTGTATTATGATTTTAGCGGCCTTCTCGACCAGCTGATTGAATTATGGGGGATCAATGAGTTCAAGCAAATGGAAGCCAGCAATAGCAAAGGAAAAGCAAAGCAAGGTAAACCAGACGCAGATCCGAATCCTTCAGCAAAATTGATTTCACTCTTTGAACAGGAGCTGGGCAGGCCGCTAACTGGTCTGGAATGTGAGCATATTGAGAAATGGCTGACAGCAACGTATTCCGATGAACTGATCATTGAAGCCTTGCGCCGAGGGGTCAGTGCCGGTATCCGCAGCTTCCGCTATCTGGATTCCATTCTTAGAGAGTGGGAAAAGAAGGGGTTAAAGACACGGGCAGAAGTTGAAGCTGAAGACCAGAATTTTCAGTCCAGACAAAACCGTAAGCACGACAAGCCCCCCAAAGGGTCTCCGAAGATAAAAAGCAAATATGATAATATCTATCTCTAGACGATAGGAGGAATTCTTCTGGAACGGACAGACAGTATACTTCAAAAAGTGATGAATCAACAGGCAGAGAGCAACAAATCACCGGAAGGTTCAGGCGGAGGTAACTTCACTAACCCGATCTGTTCCTTATGCGGGGATAGGGGAATCATTCTGCAGGGTGATTCAGCAATCCCATGTTCCTGCATGGAAAAAAAGAAAATTGAAAACAGTTTTAAATATGCGCGTCTTTCCAGAGAATTGCTCAATTGCCGTTTTGAGAAATTCAGCTTGGAATATTATAAGGACCCCGATGCCCATACCGAGGATTATTCCAATGCTCAAAAAGCGCTGAAAGCGGCAAAGGAGTTTGTGAAAAATGTCCAAAAGAACCCACATGAAGTCGGGCTGCTTTTAACCGGGACAGTGGGCAGCGGCAAAACATACCTCGCCGCGTCTATTGCCAATGTCTTGATTGAAAATCAGCAAAAACTGTTGTTTTTAATTGTTCCGGATCTTCTGGATGAACTTAGGGCAACGTTTAATAAGAACAGTGAGAATACAGAATATGATCTGTTGGATATCGCCCGTACAGTTCCTATCTTAATCCTGGATGATCTAGGCGCTCACAATTATACGGAGTGGTCCCGCAACCGCATCTATTCGATCTTAAATTACCGGATGAATGAACAGCTGCCAACAATTATCACCACAAATCTGGACTTTAATGAAATAGAACATTATCTCGGTGAGAGAACCTGCTCCCGACTTCTTCAAATGTGCAGGATATTTCGCTTATCCGCCGGACAAGATATCCGTATGCAAAAGTATCTGAAACGGGAAGGGCTAAAGTAATGAGAGCAAATTAGGAGCGCAACGTGTCTAAATAAAGAACTTTAGCTGCAATAATAGCAGAATAAAGCATTTCCAAAATTATTTTACGATATAAACGAATAAAAAAAGGTACAAACCTATGCATGTCCGTCCAAACACAGCATAGGTTTTTTAGTAGAAACAGCGATTTTGGAGGTGCACACAGTTGGCAAAATTAATTATCATCCGAAAAAGGGTTTTAGTTGCAGGTATACTCATCGTCTTAGTAGCCGCCCTCGGGTTAATCGGCACTAATCTGCTTCGTGACTCGGAGGTATCGACAACCCCGACTTCCCAAGTTGACCCTGAAATCAAGATCATTAACATTGATTTTGAACCACAGATCGTCATCCGGGACCTATCGTATGATGGCGAGGTATTTAAAGGGGTGCAGACGTTAAACAAAACGGATTTTAAAATATCTGCGATTATCCAGAACACAACAGAAAACACAATGACCAATATCCCCGTCATTATGACGATCACGTCCCTTGATGACAAATCCAAGACCGTGACCAAGGAGGGAAGTATTCCGATTCTCGAACCTGGGGCTACTGCAAAAATAGCTTATGAAAATATCAAAGCATTAGGCAACGCCCAAGGCGAAAGCGCAACAGCTGGCCAGCATGAAATGGTCCTTACGATTAAATCAAATCCACAAGGGGCCGTCACGCAAAGCACCGAAGCCCGGGTTATCTTCAACGTTGACTCCTCAGTAAAATCCTGAGTTGCGTTCTGACTCACACGGACTAAAGAACCATTGGATCATACTAACAACAATGTGAAAAATACTTGGTTTGAATATACAAAATAATATATACACCATATATTTATTTGTTTACGATTCGGCAGACGATATACTCTTGCCTGTGTCCCGTAATAAGAGTAAAATTAAGTGCTATAATGCACTTAATTTTTTTATAGTCAGAATAACGCATAAGATACTTTTGATCCAGCACCTCAATTTTTATGCCTCGAGTAGTATAATGATGTTGATATATTAGGAGACAGCAACCATGAAAAGAGCAATACTGGTGCTCCAGGAAAAAATGACTCACGAATTGAATACCGTATTGCCCTTGGCTAATTATCAAGCGATCGCTAAGACGGATAATGGTATTGATGCGCTGCGTATGGCGCAGCGCGTAGAGCCGGATCTGATTTTATGCGGGGGCGAAATTCGCGGGATTGCATCATTGGATCTGGTACAAAATCTGATCCATGCTAAATTATGTCCTGTTATGCTTGTGATTGAAGAAAAGGACTTTGTTAATTTGGAATATGCCCTTAAAACCAATGTCAATCACATCCTGACAGCACCGATCCGGGCCATGGATGTCATCTTTGGCATCGCGCAGGCCGAATATAATTTTCAAAGAGAAATTGCTCACCAAAAAGAAATAAACAAAATCAATGATGAGCTCAAGACCAGAAAACTTTTATATCAGGCTATTCTTCTCCTCATTACGGAGGGCATGGAGGAAGAAACCGCCTATAATGCGATCCGGGCACAGGCGATGGCGTCCCGTAAAACATTGAAAGCGATTGCAGCCGAGGTGATTAAAGGATCATGGAGACCTTCAGTTATATGAAACGGTTTCTATTGCGTCTTCTTGCTGTCAATTTAATTTTATTTATCCTTTTTGGACCGTTGGTCGTATTTTACGGTCCTTTTCATTCGCTGACCTATACCACAGTGCGAACGATTCAGATGTCACGCCACCCTCAGTTTGCTGAATTATTTTTGTCTGAAGAAAAAATTGCTAAGATATCACAGACGTTTAACAGCGGGTCAGTGACGGTCGAACCGGTAATCACGCTGATAGATCACCAAATCACGGATAAAGCTAATGGCATCCGGGTAGAAAACATTGAAGGCAACTATTTTAAAGGCGTTGTCATGGTAATCGATGATCCCAAGCAGGTCAAGATCGCCGTGACAGCAGAGATAGGAATAGCTGGCCAGCGCTTGTCCGAGTTAGTTCTCAGCAGCTGCGCAGTCGCAGGAATCAATGCAGGCGGCTTCTATGATCCCAATTCTCAAGGTACAGGGGCGTATCCTGATGGTATCACGGTCATCGACGGCAATATTGTTCATAACAATGTCAGCGAGGATAATAAGACGAATCTGATTGGTTTCAATCAGGAAGGGCAGTTGATACTAAAAAAGTGGACGGCGGCCGAAATTGCTTCCGGTGCGCTTGCCCAGGCCCAGATACAACAAGCCATCAGCTTTGAACCTTACCTTATTATCGATGGTATACCTATGATCACCGGGGATGGCGGCTGGGGTTTTGCTCCGCGAACTGGGATTGGGCAAAAAGCAGACGGTACGGTTATTTTTGTAGTCATTGACGGCAGGCAGCCGGATTGGAGCATGGGCGCGTCCTTACGTGATTTGATGAATGTATTTATCGAATATGGCGCTGTCAACGCGGCTAACCTCGACGGCGGCTCATCAACCGAGATGATTTATCACGGACAGATCATCAATAAACTCTGGAACATCTATGGCGAACGGTATATGCCGACGGCCTTTGTGGTTATGCCAAAGCAATAAAGGATTAAGGATATTAGGTGAGATACTGTGGAAAAAAGAGGGATCCTTTGGTTAATAATCATAACCGTTGTCTTGCAGCTGGGCGTCTATTTCCTGCTTAATTGGCAGGCGGGTCAGCTCATAAATCCTGTTATCAAGACGGACAAACCCTATACAATACATGCTGATCTCAGGAGAGCAGAACATTTTGCCGTGTCTTATAATAAGAAATACCTTGCTTGTCTTGATCAGGATCAGCTCACCGTTATCGATCTGATATCTAATCAGGTAATCTATGCGACCACACAGACTAGGCAAGAAGCGTCAAATGAAATGGTGACAGCAAATAAAATTATGGGATTTCGCTGGCTGCCGGATAGAAATGCGATGGTTTATCTGGCTGAAGGCAAAAATATCGGGATGGTCAGCCTTTATTCGCTCGATCTGAGCGTCAGCGCATCCTCTATGGTTGTTCAACCCAAATTGGATCGAGAGATCAGCATGGACGTCCGTCATATCGACCAAATCGAAATTTCCACCTATACCAATAATCTGGTTATATTGTATAAGGACAGTAAACAGGCATCCAAGCTGCTTAAAATCGATATTATGAAAACAGTGAATATACTATCCCGACCGGGTGAGATAATTTCTAAAATCGCGGTCTCCAATAAATATGGCACGATCTATATTGACAGCCGGCTCGGAAAAACAAAATCGATCACGTCGATTAACGGCAGCACAAGAACCGTTTTGTCTACAGCAGCTGAGGAGTCACTGCTCGGCTGTCAGAATGAGAAAGCATACATTGGAAAATTCAATGATGGCGAGAACAGGCAGCCATTCGGTACGCTCAGTGAAATCGCTGTTTATCAGACGTCGGCAGACGGCAACAGTCTGGCGTATCAGAAAACAATCTTGTGGCAAGGCGCCATCCCTTTTGATTCGCTCAAAACCAATGTCATGATCAGTACAACAGGTAACATCGTTTTGCTTCATGCCGGACGATTGGATGTAATATCGGCAAACGGTACCCATCGATCTCTGAATCTATCCGGAAGTACGTCTGAAAACTACCAAACGGCATACATTATGCCGCCTTCAGGCGATGGTTACTTCGAGCTTCGGACCGGAAAACAGAACTCCGTTTATTATTGGCGGGTCTGCCAATTTTTATAAACGATACGTGGTTAAATTGTTGGTTGCGAATGACTGCCAAATCCTGCTATGATAAAAAAGATATAAAAATTCAGGGGGAATCAACGTGAATTTTTACAATCTCCAGTATTTTATCGATGTTGCGGAATTGGGGAGTTTTACCAAGGCGGCCCATAAAAATTATGTTTCCCAAACCGCCATCAGCCAGCAGATTGCTTCAATAGAAAAAGAACTTGGTTTTCAGCTTTTTGTTAGAGAGAGATCGGAGATTAAACTTACGCAGGCTGGAAAAAGCTTTTACGAAGATTGCAGCAAGATTGTATTTTACTATAACCACGCCATCCGTCGAGCTTCGGAAGAGGCAAGCGGAACGGCCGAAATTATCCGAATCGGGATTACCGGACCGGGGGACAACGTTTGTCTGCCGAAGATTGTCGCCTTATTCTGTGAGAAGTATCCCCATGTTCAGATTAAATTGGAGCGGGATACATTTTATGGCATCAAGAACAAACTAAAGCGTAATTTAGTCGATATTTCATTTAGCTTCTCCTATGACATTTTGGGTGAAAGCGAAATAGCTGTTGAAAGATTGATTGAGTCAGAAGTTGTCCTTCTGGTGTCGCGTCGGCATCGTCTCGCTCAATATGACTGGATCGAACCGACAGAAGTGGCCAATGAAAGGATCATCATGGTTTCCAAGGATTATGGTCCTGCAAATTTTGAGCACATGGTGCAATGCCGAAGGAAAGATGGCTATGAACCTATTTTGGAAATTGTTGATTCGGTGGAAACATTGCAATTGTATGTTGAGATGAACCAAGGGGTCGCGTTTGTACCAGAATTGCTGTTTCAGTACGACCCCGAATATTGTAAACTGGTCAAGGTAAAAGGAAGTCAGGAAACGAACGAATACGTTGTTTCCTGGATGCGGAATAATGAAAGTAAATTAGTCCCGGCGTTTATCGATATGGCGAAAACGTATTTTGAACATACAAATATATAAGGAGAACTACAATCAATCGAATAATTATTCGCGTAAAACGACGGGATCAAGATTGAAGCATAATGGCATGAATGATGAAATTTGATTGAATTGAAATAAAATACTATACAATTATGAAAAATCACGCATTAGCATAAGCATTTGGTTATGGCAATGCGTGATTTTTCCTATTATTTAATCGAGGAAATTCTCCTTATAATAAGTTAAAGGATTCTTAACTATAAGGAGGAGTATTGTGAGCAAGTGCAAGTATCCGCATCTTTTTTCACCCATCACATTGGGCAATACGCTATTCCGCAATCGGTTATTTGCTTCACCTACCGGTTACCAAAGCAATAACGGCGATGGGTATTTAGGTGAAGGCTTCGGTGCCGCTGCGTATTATGAAAGAAAAGCCAGGGGCGGCGCTGCCAGTGTTACTACTTTCGAAGGCATTGTTGATGGTGAACTTGGTAAAGGTGGAAGAACGCATATCTGTCTGGATACACCGGGTATCCACGTTAATTTATCCAAAATTGCTCATGCCGTTAGCGCCTATGGGGCAATAGCGTCATTAGAGCTGGAACATACCGGTATGTTCGCCAATCGTGACCTCTCATTCTTCGGTGCATCATCCAAAGGAATCGCTTACGGGCCAGTCGAATGTGAAGTTGCAGGAAGAATCATCCGCCCCATGGATGAGGAAATTATTGAGCGCACGATCAGGAAATTTGCTGAAGGAGCAGCACTTGCTAAAATGTGCGGGTTTGGCATGGTTACGGTGCATGCCGGTCACGGCTGGATGCTGCATCAATTTCTCTCCCCAAAAACGAATACCAGAAAAGATAAATGGGGTGGTCCGGACATTGAGAATCGCGCACGTCTTGCTGTAACAGTATGTGATGCTATTCGCAAAGCAGTCGGGCCTGGATTCCCGATCGAGATCCGCATCAGTGGCTCCGAATGCTATGACGGTGGTTTTGGTCTCGAAGAAGGTATTGCTATTGCTAAACAGTTGGAGGGCCATGTTGATTTAATTCATGTATCCGCCGGTAATCATGAGATTGAAGAAGTCTTCGCCGTTACCCATCCGAGTATGTTTCTGGAGGACGGCGTTAATGTCAAATATGCTGCTGAAATCAAAAAACACGTCAAAACAGCAGTTGCCACTGTCGGTGCACTGAACAATGCAGAATTGATGGAAGAGATTATTGCTTCCGGTCAAGCTGATGTCGTCGAGATGGCACGTCAGCTTTTGGCCGATCCGGACTTTCCCAACAAAGTGCGTACCGGCAACGAAGATAAGGCAAGAAAGTGCATGCGCTGTCTCTCCTGCTTCTCGAGCGAGTTGACTTGGGGAGAGCCCTTTTGCGCCCTGAATCCGGAAACCGGAAGGGAATTTGAACTAAAATTTGATATTCCTCCCGCAGTCAAGAAGAAGGTTCTAGTTGTTGGCGGCGGTGTCGGCGGGATGCAGGCAGCTTTGACCTGTTCGGCCCGGGGTCACGAGGTCATCCTTTGCGAAAAGGGCGGCCGCCTGGGCGGGGTTTTGCGCTGTGAGGAAGAAGTAGCCTTTAAGGAACCCTTGGATTATTACCTGAATCAGCAGGCGAAAGCAGTGGCGGATTCGAATATTGATCTGCGTTTAAATACCGAGGTGACACCGGAATACGCCGATCAAGTTAATGCGGATGTGATCATCGCTGCGCTGGGAGCCCAACCTATGAAGCCCGGAATCCGGGGTATTGAGGGCACTAATGTAATGTCGGCACAAGATGCGTATACGGCTGAAGAAAAAATTGGGGAATACGTCGTCATCCTTGGCGCTGGTTTGGTCGGAATCGAATTAGGACTCCATCTGATCAGCAAAGGCAAGAAAGTAAAAATAATTGAAATGCTGGATCATATCAGTGACGGGGGTAATTTTCTGCACATCCTGGGATTGAAAGTCGAAATGAAAAAACGCGGTCTGGAAGTATATTTTAATACAAAAGCCAAGGAGATCACATTAAACGGTGTCATTGGTGAATCGGCAGACGGCGAGAAGTTTTTCACGGCGGATACCGTCGTCTATGCCGTTGGCCAACGGCCTTTGCGTCAAGAAGCGATTGCGATGAACTGCTGCGCACCGGAATTTTATCAAATCGGCGACTGTAAAGCGCCCAGAAATATTACTAGTGCGACCACGGAGGCCTTTATGATCGCGAGAGATATCGGTCGTTTCTGATGGATGCAGAAATCTCAGGAGTAGGATAATCATATTGTAAGTCTGTCCCAGGCTAGTACCTTGTTAACCCTAAATCTCATATATCCTAGCGGCAGATTTTTCGTAATACTGCGTTGTCATCAATCGGCATACGGTCGGTATGCCTCGCCTCCGACGGCCAGGATGGCCTAGTGTCGCGATGCCATGGATGGCAAGGAGCGACCGCCTTGTCTTTCAAAAAATCTGCTCGCCATTATATTATAATTTTAAGGGTTAACAAGGTACTAGATAAGAACTGACAGAATAATGAGGAAGAATCCCGGCATCTGTCAGTTCTTACTTGAATAAGTTAAGATTAGGAGATAAGGGAGGTACATATCATGTCCAAGCTCTTAGATCAGCTGTATGAAAAACACGTTTTTCAAAACCTGACGATACCCACAGGCGCGTTGGTCGGAATCCATGCCCCAGGTAACTATTATCCGAATCTGAACGGAGAACAGGGTTTTATTTCGACCTGGCTGCCCATAAAGGAACCCTATTTTATGGAGAAGGAACCGGTCTGGCATGACTTTGATCAAATGTGTTATTTTGCCGGCGGCGACGCTGCCCAAATGGATCAATTAGGCGGCGTAGTCGAATTCCACCTGGGTGATGAAAACGGGAACCTGGAAAAACTGATTATCACCAAGCCCACCGTTATCTATATTAAGGCGGGAATGATTCACTGTCCCTTAAACTTTGTTGATGTTTTCGATCCGAAAAAGCCAATCTTATTCCAGGACCTTACCTTTGCCGGCGTCTATCGGCGATACAGGCCGGGCAGTACTGAGCCGCTCAATGAGAAATTCGAGCCGATTACGAAGACCTGGTAAGCGTATTACATGATTTATTAATTTCGATAGAGTCATTGAAAAAAGTATTATTCGCTATATAATTAAAATAATTGAAATTGCGTTTATTTACTGATATTTTACAAGCTTTGTAAAATCAATTGCCAAGCGGTTATTACATTAGAATCTGTATTTCAGATGGGAGGATGCTCATGTTTCCCCTGGAACAAATGTTAAGCCCGGTAATAAATAAACGAAGCAACGTATTCTTAGAGGATAGTCTGAAAAAGGTGAGCATCAGCGAATCCTTATTGATTGAAAGAATAAAAAAGCAAAAGATTGATGTCCTGACCAAGAAGATTAAGCCTTTTGAAGCGGATGTCGTCAGGCAGGAGATTGTACAGTCCTGGATTCGATCCTACAATTACAATCTTGATCCGTTTGGAACTAATCTTGGTTATTATTTAAAAGAAAATGCCTTTCAGGAAGTACTTCATGTTTATGAGAATTTGATTCAATTTGCCGATGGGCATATCAACTACCTTCAAGATATGTTTATCGGAACAAATTGTTATGCGATTTTAGCGGATCAAGATGGCGTCATCTGTCGGGTTTATGCCAGTAAAGCAGATAAGCAGGTGGAAAAATTACTAATGATGCCAGGATCTCTATGGAATGAAGAAACAGTCGGAACCTGTTCCCATGTTCTCTGTGCTTTAAGCCAAAGGCCGATTCAATTATGCGGACCGGAGCATTACAGTGAGCTCCCTTTACCCATTGTTGCCTCATCAGCACCCATATTTGATATTCAAGGGAATCTTACGGCAACGATTACTATCGCCAGTTTGGACAGCCGATACCAGAATGCGCATACACTCGGGATGGCGGTGTCGATCGCCAAAGGGATCCAGAATGAGCTCTTTTTGGAAGAAAGAAAAGAAGCCCGCAATTTAACGGCCATCGATTCGGATGATGGCGTTATCACGATAAACAAACAAGAGGTTATTACGAAAGCCAATATAGCCGCCATTAAAGCTTTTGGCATTCCCTTACTCGGAGCAAAATTCACTGAGATTCTAGGGGAGCAGACGCTGATCCGCTCTGTTCTTGAGACAGGGAAATCAATACAAGATACGGTATTTGAACTTCCTTTACGGAATATGAAGCTGCATATCCGTGCCATCCATCCGGTATTGGATAAAGCAGGCAGAACCTTGGGCTGTTTTTTTACCTTCCAAAAAGCCGGAAGTTCAAAAAAAACAACGCGATTTACTCAAGCTGTAAAAAATGGCTTTACCTTTGATGAAATCGTAGGCAGCTCGCCTCAGATCTCAAAACTCATAAGCAAAGCAAGAAAATTTGCAGTACTCGATACCAATATCCTAATCCAAGGGGAAAGCGGGGTAGGGAAAGAAGTTTTTGCTCAGGCCATCCATAATGAAAGCCGACCAAATGGCCCGTTTATGGCTGTGAATTGTGCGGCAATTCCGCGAAACCTTATTGAGAGCGAATTATTTGGTTATGAGGGAGGCGCCTTTACTGGCGCAGAACGCCGCGGGATGGCCGGAAAAATTGAGAGTGCAGCGGGGGGAACGTTATTTCTTGATGAAATCGGGGATATGCCGCTGGATCTTCAAGCGGTCCTGCTACGGGTGCTGGAAGAGAAGAAAATTATGCGTGTTGGCAGCAACCGTTATATCTCTGTAGATTTTAATCTGGTGACTGCGACCAATAAGGATCTCTTTTCATTAGTCCAACAAAAGGTTTTCAGGGAAGACCTTTATTACCGGCTGGCCGCGTTTAAAATCACGATCCCACCTTTACGCGAACGGGGAAATGATATCATTAAGCTGGCGAAATATTTTATCTGCCGCACTGCGGAAAAGCAAAACATCCCGATCCCGGTTTTAAGCAAAGACGCCGAAACGGCACTAATCCTCTATGCCTGGCCGGGAAATGTCAGACAGTTGCAGAATGCGATGTTTTATGCGGCAAGTATGGCCAGTAATGGCGTCATCCAAGTAGAAGACCTCCCGGATGAAATGCAAATGCCCGATGTCATCTTAGCAGGATCCAGACAAGATGAAGACCATATAACCACCAGAAACAACAAGACATCCGATTCCGATTTTCTAATCTCGGATATGGAGAAAATAACAATCATTCAAGCATTACAAAAATCTGATTTTAATATTGCTGAAGCGTCTGAGTTATTAGGTTTTTGTAAAAGCACCTTGTATCGAAAGATAAAGCGATATGGGATTGTGGTGAAGCCGTCCAATTATATGTCTGACTGATTATATTAATGTAATGATAAAAAGCGATATGCTCCCTTCAAAATAGGTGACAGATGAAATAAAAAACATCTGAAATTTTGAAGGGAGTTTTTATGCCACAAAAGGGACGTCTTTTCCCTTTTTGCAGCAAATTATTACAGATTACACTTCCTCCCTCTAATCAAATTTTAGTTGTTGCCACTACAAGAATGTTGCGTTAGAACAATTAATACCGCGATGCTACACTATTAATTGTTAAGAATTGTATTAAGTCTAAATGTTCTATACGAATACAAAATTTGTGCGGAGGAGAATTACATTTATGTTAAACAAAACCTATCCTTCATCCGAACCCAGGTACAATATGATTGTTGAGGAGAATGTGATGGTCACAGCCAGGGACGGAGTCAAACTGGCAGTGGATATCTACCGTCCGGATGCGCCCGGTGAATTCCCGGGACTGTTTACCGTATCCGTCTATGGCAAGTCGACCCAGACCTTTGATACTCCGCCTCAACCTTTTGGCGGTTCTGTGTTTGAGGCCTCCATTGAATCGGGTGACCCCGAATACTTTGTTTCCCGCGGCTACTGTATGGTAATTGCGGATTATCGCGGTATCGGTGATTCGGAAGGTGAAATGCCGGGGATGTTTTCCAAATATGAAGGTGAAGATGGCTATGACATAATTGAATGGATGGCCGAACAGCCTTGGTGTGACGGTAATATTGGCGGTGTCGGTATTTGCTATTTCGGATTCACTCAGCTGATTATCGCAGAAACCCAACCGCCGCATTTGAAATGTATTGCGCCTTGGGAGATTAATCTTGATGACTTTTACAAACGCGGTCTCTATGGCGGCGGAGTTTTGCACCTTGTTTGGTATGGCTTGTATTCCGGCAGCTTCCCGGCCCGTGTCGGGCTGGCGCCAAAAAACATCGTCTCCGCAATGGCTCTGGAATTGTCGCCAGAAGAACTGAAGAAGCGTGTTGACGAAGCTTGCCAGAATCCGGATCTGAAACAATACCCGTATCTGTATCAGGTTCTGAAGTATCCTTATAAAAATCCCATTATCTTTGATGCGCTCTTAAATCCACTGGATGGCCCCTTCTGGCAGGAGCGCTCCTATGGCAACAAGCTGGATCAGGTAACAATACCTACCTATATTGCAGGTCCTTTCCATGGCCCGTTTGGCGACTGCCAGACCGCTGTTTATAACAAACTGACGAACGTCCCGTTCAAGAAATTGCATTTATACAGCAAGATGGATGACCGCCCCTGGAAGTCCGGTCATGATGAGCTCTTACGCTGGTATGATTATTGGCTTAAGGGCATGGACACCGGAATCGTCGATGAAATCCCTTGCCGGATTGAGATTGCCGGCAGCGGCAAGGAAATGGAAACCACCTCCTGGCCGCCGGAAAATACCCAATGGGATAAACTCTACTTGGCACAGCATGGCGGATTGCAGCCCGTACCCGATCTGCATAATTATGAGCCGGACAGCTTCCTCCAAAGGCCGTTCTATGTATCGGAGGAACGCGGCAAACTGACGTATATCACCGCGCCTCTGCCGGATGATGTTCAGGTATGCGGTCCCCCGCGTATCAAATTCTACGCTTCGTTGGATCAGAAAGATACTACCTGGCGCGTGGAAGTACGTGATGCTGATCATGACGGTGTCTTTCCCCTGACTTCTGGCTGGCACCGGGCTTCCTTAAGAAAACGGGCTCCGGAAAAGGATACGGCTTGGGAAATATTCCACGACATGACCCAGTTTGATTATCCGACACCCGGTGAGGTGTATGAATATGAGATCCAATTGCGCCCGATGTCCTATCTCTTCAAAGCGGGACAACGTATTAAGTTCGAAATTTCCTGTGTGGATATCCCGCTTGATGCTTCCAGTTACGATGAAATGTGGCGTTACTGCAAGGCGCAAACCTGCCTTCATAAAATCTACCGTGACGCGAAACACCAATCAGTATTAAGTCTTCCGGTCATGAAATTGAAGTAATCGTTTGGAATAGGAAAAAGAGGTGGTATTATGGCCAAGACCATGGCGAAAGCAAAAGCGAATCCGGAGCGGGTCGACGAATTTATTGCAGCTGTATCCGAGCTTGCTGTAGCAACAAGGGCAGAAGAAGGTTGTATTTTTTATGAAATGTATCAAGAAATTGATGAACCAACGACCTTCTACTTCCTTGAAGAATGGCAAAGTGAAGCAGACCTTCAAAAACATTTTAATACACCGCACTTCAAGACGTTTATCACTAAGATGAATGGGGTAGAAGCCGGTGGAGCTGAGCCATTTCATTGGAAAAGAGTCGTCTAAGATTTCTAACTTACTTAAAGTAACACATAAAATAATGTGAAAGAAGGTATTTTCAATGAGAGAAGATCGTTTTACCGGTAAAGTGGCAATCGTAACTGGAGGAGCTTCGGGTATTGGAGAAGCGACAGTCAGAGGG
The DNA here is from genome assembly GCF_024972775.1 of Dehalobacter sp. DCM. NCBI lineage: Bacteria > Bacillati > Bacillota > Clostridia > Eubacteriales > Desulfitobacteriaceae > Dehalobacter > Dehalobacter sp. DCM. The sequence continues at coordinate 1,904,232 of NZ_CP092282.1, forward strand.
TTTGCCAAAGAAGGGGCTAAAGTCGTGATTGCGGACATTAATGCTGAATCCGGTCAGGCTATCGTTGCCGAACTTAAGGCTTCAGGCCAAGAAGCAGCATTCGTGCATGTCAATGTTGGCTTGACAGAAGATTGCAAAAAGATCGTTAATTTTGCACTGGAAACCTACGGTAAGATTGATATCCTGGTTAATTGTGCCGGAGTGCTTAGCCGTCATAAACTGGAAGAGCTTGACGAAAATGAATGGGACAGAGTTGTACCGATTAACGCGAAAGCCTACTTTACAACCATGCGATTAGTTGTTCCCTGGATGGCGGAACACGGCGGCGGTACTGTTGTTAATGTTGCATCCCTGGCAGGGGTCAAAGGCGATAGTTTTGAAACCGTTTATGCCTTCTGCAAAGCAGGAATTATTCAGATGACGAAGGATATCGCGCATGAATTCGGCAGACGAGGCGTAAGGCTTAATTGTATTAGCCCTGGGGCTACTCCAAGTGCTTTAAACCGGCATTTACCGGAATTGCAGGAGTTGATCAATATTATTCCCCTGGGTAGATTTGGCGAAGCCAGGGATCAGGCCAATGCGATTCTCTTCCTTGCCTCCGATGAAGCCAGCTGGATTACCGGGAAAAACCTGATTGTCGACGGCGGCGATTTCCTGGGATATTAGGATACTAGCAATGTTATTTTTGAATAATTAAACAAATATATTTGTTAGGGTCCGGTCCACGCACCACATTCCGCTTTCGGCTCTTGCGCCATCCGTGGATAGGCACTAAGGAAGTTAAAATTCTTCTGCCTTCCATGGCGAATTTTAACTTAGGTCCATCCTTGGACCGTTGCGCTCCGCCTCCATGCTCCGCTTGGCGCTGGAAGTGTGGTACGCAGACCGAGCTATGAAGCTGAATGTCCAATTATTTAGAGAACGTTGTACTAGGATGCTAGGATACGAGAAAACTCGTGATCTAAATTTGGGAATAAGGAGGCTCATCACTATGAGCTATGATCGTGTTTTCACAGATCAAGAACTTCAGGAAATGAGTGCCCAGACTCAGGATTTGATCAAGGCGGCTATCGATGCCGGTGAACTGGAGAAAGCCAAAATATTAACCGACAGACTGTATGAAGAGCTTGCCTTTATCCACGACGGCTATATGTGCTGGATAACTGGATTGCTTACGCATATCTACAATAAATACGGGGCAAAGGCTGTTGAAGAAGCAGAGCGGGATGCCCATACCATGGAAGCCAAAATAGCGCTTAAACCGCCTGAAAAAACCGATTTCCGCAGTCTTGTACAGCACGCGGCTAAAGCACTGCACGGGCATGTTCACCAGCCGATGTCGATCACAGAGGATGAAGAGAAAGTGACGATTACGGTAGATCCCTGCGGTTCCGGCGGCAGGATCATGCAGAAGGGCGGTTATGAACCGGAAGTCGGTTTTGCTAAAATCAAGGAAGCAGGACCGATGACCTGGGGAATGAAAGATTTGCCGATGTATTGCGTGCATTGTCCGGTAACCGAGATGCTGGCGATGGAAGGTCCGGGGGATCTGCCTTTTGTCCATCCTGTCAGTATCTGTGATCCGAAAGCACCTTCCTGTCAATACGTATTTTACAAAAACCCGGCAGATATACCGGAAGAATTCTATACCCGGATCGGGAAGAAAAAACCGGATAGATAAACCGAATTATTACTTCGAAGAGGAAAGGTTGTTGATTGTGTGGTTATAGCAATGACAAATCCAATCTCCGATGTGAAAAATCCGATGGATGTAACGGGACTCAATGTCATTGTCACCGGGGGATGCAGTGGAATCGGGTGGGGTATTACCCTGGCTTTTGCCCAGCGCGGAGCAAATGTGGCTATTTTGGATTGTGATGTCCAATCCGGTGAAAAGGCTGTCACGGAATTGACACAGTATGGCGGCAAATATGTTTATATTGCATGCAATATTGCTGATTCCCAATCGACACTCCAAGCTGCGGGTGCTGCCCGTTCGGCTTTGGGTCCGATCGACGTGCTGGTTAATTGTGCGGGGATAACCGCTGTTAAACCCTTTCTGGACATGGATAAAGAACTGTCGGAATTCCGGAAAGTCATTGATGTCGATCTGATCGGCACGGCAAATATGACCTATGCCGTGGGGAATATCATGCGCAACGATAAACGCGGCGGTTTGATTATTAATATCTCTTCTTCCAGTGCCGTCAGATGTTCCGGATCGCGGGAATTGCCGATGACCGGGTATGTTGCATCTAAAGCGGCCGTCAATCATTTAACGACATCCTGGGCCATCGAATTTGCGGAGCATAATATTCGGGTCAATTGTATCATGCCGGGACCGACGAAATCGAAAATGGATGATAATTTAACGCCGGAATATCTCGAAAGGATTGCCAATTCCATTCTGACCCGCCGTCAAGGCCATGGAATGGAAATCGGCGCACTTTGTGTGTTTTTCGCCTCGCCCGAGGGCAGTCATCTGGACGGGGTCGTAATGCCGCACGATGGCGGATTTAATTGTATCAACTAATTTGTGACAGGAGGCCATAAAATGGGTCATAATAATACCGATATTGTGGTGATTGGTTCCGGGATTACCGGGATGGCGGCAGCGATAACGGCTGCTGAAGGTGGAGCAAAGGTTATTATGTTCGAAAAGCAGCGCTCTTTAGGCGGTTCATCCAACTTTTTTGAAGGTACTTTTGCCGTGGAAAGTGAACTGCAACGCCAAAAGTATATCTTTTACACGAAAGACCAAGCGTTTAAGAATATTATGGACTACAGTCATTGGAAAGCCAATCCGTATGTCGTTCGTGCGATAGTCGATGAATCGGGTGAATCAATTTCCTGGCTGATGAATCAGGGAGTCGAGATCGTAGAGGCGACAATCAATATGCCGTATTGCCCGATGTGTTACCATCATGTCAAAGGTTACGGGGCAGCTGCCATCAAAATCCTGGCAATGAAAGCGAAAGAGCTGGGAGTGGATATCCGACTGGGAACTCCGGTGACCGGACTTCTGAAAGACGGAAACAAAGTTGCCGGTATTATATATGAAGATAACGGTGAGGAAGTCGAAGTTGCGGCGAAGGCGGTTTTGATCGGCACTGGCGGCTATGCCAATAACAAAGAGTGGATCAAAAAATACGCAGGGTACGAACTCGACAAGGATGTTATAACTGTCGGCAATACGGATAAAATGGGGGACGGGATCCGGATGGCCTGGGAAGTCGGGGCTGCCCCTGCAGGCTTAGGCATCTTAGAGATGTTTGCGGCGGGTCCTGTCGGACCGGATTTTGATATGATGAACGGAATCGAACTCGTAGCGATCAATCCGAATCTCTGGGTGAATAATAAAGGCATCCGATTCTGCGATGAGGCACTGACTTTCTTTGACAGTCCGTTAGGGAATGCCAACGCCATGTATCCTTATACCTGGAGACTGTTTGATGACACGCTGATCGCTTATTACGAAAAACATGGCGTGGATAAAGGGATGGGATTCCATGGTCTTCCGGGGACAAAACCGGCCAACTTTGAGAAGGAATTTAACGCGGCTTTGGCCAGGGAAAGCACTGAAGTGTGCATGGGAAATTCCATCGAAGAACTCGCAGTAAAAATGGAAGTGGATCCCGCGGTTCTTAAAGAAACCTTTGAGGAATACAATCGTTTCTGTGCCCAAGGTCATGACGAAATGTTCGCCAAAGACCCGAGATTCCTTAAACCGCTGGTTGGACCGAAATACTATGCAGTCCGTACCCGCACGCTTTTCCTTGGAACGATGGGTGGTATTAAAATTAATGGAAAAATGGAAGTGCTCGATAAGAAGGATAATGTGATCGGAGGCCTTTATGCCGGCGGTTTCGATGCTGCCGGAATGTACGGAGACAGCTATTGCATAGAATCCACTTCCGGTTTATCTTCATCCTTCGCCTTGAATTCCGGCAGAATCGCGGGTAAAAATGCTTTGAAATATCTCGGCATATATAAAGTCAGTTTATAAACTTGATTAACTGAGAATGGAATAGATAAACTGAAGAAAGGCAAGTATCATAACGGTACTTGCCTGCTCAAAATTATGAAGATTTATAGATGGATATGCTCGTGAGGTAATTATAAGAATTTGCGGAAAGGGAAATAATGCCAGGCATTATTCGGTAGCAAACATGGAAGATAATGAAAAAAACCAGAGATCTTTCGGCAGGCATATTGTGCAGACATCTTCAGATATTTCATTTTGTGCCGGGTGCAACGCGTGCGGAATTGTTTGTTCGCTGGTACACGATGGCGTGGTAGGGCCAAGTTATAACCGAATCTTTATGGAAAAAGGCACGCAATCGATGGTAACGGTGATTCACACCTGTCAGCAATGTGCCGATCATCCCTGTTATGAAGCGTGTGCACGTAAAGACCAAGCGATGTGTCTAGACGAAAACGGGACTGTATTTATAAACGATGATTTTTGCATCGGCTGTAAACGATGTATCAAAGCGTGTGTTTTTGATCCGCCGCGAATCAATTACGTAAAAAGTACGGACAAAACAAAAAGAAAAGCAAAGAAGTGCGACCTATGCCACACTAGGCTGGAAGGGCCTGCCTGTGTTCAGTATTGTCAGGTATCCTGTCTCAAGTTAAGCTGAAAGAAGATGAATAAACGAATCAGTTATGTTTGACTGAACAGAGGTTTTATAGGAGGTATTATATGGATAAGCTTTATGGCTATGTTGGCAAGATAGCCCGAATTAACTTAACGGACAGTACTGTTGCTTTCATCTCCACGTCAGACTATGTTCCGAAATATATCGGAGGGCGCAGCATCTGCAACAAGATCTTCTGGGATGAAGTCAAACCGGGGACAAAAGCATTTGACCCGGAAAATAAAATCATCTATATGACCGGCCCGACCACAGCAACCGGCATTCCAACCGGTGGAAGGACGGTTTTTACCAGTATCGCTCCCAACAGCTTTCCGGAACAATATGCCTGGAGCGGTATCGGTGGCTGGTTTGGTGCGGAAGTAAAATTCGCTGGTTTTGACGGGTTTATTCTCGAAGGGAAAGCGCCGGAGCCAACCTATCTTTATATCGAAGACGGTGAAATCAAATTTCTATCCGCAAGGAACTTATGGGGTAAATTGGTCCATGATACCCAACGAAAATTAGAAGAAATCCATGGCAAAGACGTTAAAAGTATCGTTATTGGGCCTGCCGGCGAAAACCTGATGCGCAACGCCAGCGTCACGACGAGTAATGATAATGTCGCCGCTAAAGCCGGTCTTGGTGCCGTCTTTGGGTCCAAAAATTTAAAAGCGATCACCGTCCGCGGTGCTGGGGTTGTCGTTCCGGCAGATATTAAAAAAGTTCTTGAACTTCGTTTAAAGATGTCCCACCCGGCAATGATCCCGCGTCCGGTTATCAATGAAACAGAGCACGGTTTGCCCGGCGCTACCACCATCGTCGAGGGCGGATGGCAGCGTGCTCAGGTTGCTTGCAGTCACGGCTGCAATCAGCATTGTATGTGCCTGATGCTCGATATGAAATCGGCTTTTTCCGAGGAAAAAGTCAATCATGTGGAAAAGTGTGTCAGTCCTTTAGCCTTTAATATGACCATTGATGTACCCTACGGAGGGCCTGGAGGGCCCGGCGGGACTTTCCAAACTGAACAAAACCACTATCCGGCATGCAAAATGCTGAGCAGGGAGGTAGACCCGCCTGACACCAGTGACCCGTATTTTGAGCAGGAATTCGCACCTGCGCCAAGCGATATTCTAAATTACTGGAAACATGATTTTGACAAGGGAAGTATCATCAACGATTTATGCAATGAATACGGAATCGACAAATGGGATGTAATTATCTGGCTGTTGCCATGGCTGGCTATGGGAAAAAATGAAGGTGTCTTTGACGATATTGACTTTGGTATGGAAATCGATGTAGAATCGGAAAAATTTATTCGCTACTTGCTAGACATGATTGTTTACCGCAAAGGGTACTATGGCAATCTGTTAGCGGAGGGAATGGCCAGAGCAATACGGACTCTTGGCAAGGAAAAATTCGGTAATACAATCTATCACGGACGGTATTCCCGAATTCTCGATAAACAGATTGATATCCCCATCAGTCTGGAAGGAGCTTGGGGGCATACTGTTCATTGGCAGGGGCGTGGTTTTCAGGGATCGATTGCTAAGCCGGCTTGGGTGGCGACGAACCTTCATCAGATGAACGCGACCCGAGATAGTCAGACAATTCAACACCATCACGATACTTTTGAACATTATCTTGAACTGAAAGATGATCCATGCCGTAGTCCGTTGACCGCAAAAGCTGTCGTTATGGGGGAGAATATGGCAGAGATAAAAGACTCTGTTACCTGCTGCGACTGGCAGAGCCCGAACTTGTTCTGGCCGGAAATGGAAGCGGAAATGTTTTCGGCGGCAACGGGGATACCGATGACCAAGGAAGAACTATTAAATGTCGGTGAACGATCACGTCTTCTCTACCGGGCGATCATGATCAACCATTCCGGACGCAATCGCCAAATGGAAGTCAACGAAATATTCGCGATCATGCAATATCCTGATCCCTGGGGAGAAACAGTCACGTGGGACGAATGGAACGACCTGGTCGATTTATATTATGCCGAACGCGGTTGGGATAAGGAAACAGGCTGGCCAGCCCGTGAAGTATATGAAAGACTGGGACTGGATGAAATTGCTGATGAATTGGCTGAGAGTGGAAAATGCCGCTAAAGCGGAGTCTTTATCGCTGAATCAAGAACTAAGGTTATACGTAAAAAAAGCTACACGCTAAAAAATACGTAAAAGGTGGGTTTGGTATGATATCTGACCGATTTAAAGGGAAAACAGCAATTATTACAGGGGGAGCATCCGGTTTGGGGAAGGCCGTTGCAACAGGTTTTGCCGGTGATGGGGCTAACGTGGTGATCACGGATATCAACACGGAAGCGGGTCTGGCCGTCGTTGCAGAACTGAAATCATCCGGAGCGGAAGCAGCCTTTGTCTCTGCTAACGTTGGCAAAAGTGAAGATTGCCAGCACATTATCCAGTTTGCCTTGGATACTTACGGCAGTGCAGATATCCTGGTCAACAACGCGGGGGTGAGCATCTACGGCTCAATTGCAGATTATGCTCTTGAAGACTGGCAAAAAACATTGGACATTAATCTTACAGGACCATTTATGCTGATGAAAGCTGTGATTCCGCATATGCAGAAAGCGGGGGGTGGATCGATTATCAATATTGCTTCCTTAGCCGGGCTGCGCTGTATTCCAAAGGGTGTATCCTACTGTGCGTCGAAAGCCGCATTAATTCATCTGACGAAACAAGTCGCTTTGGATTATGGTGAGTATCATATCCGATGCAATGTGATTTGTCCAGGACTGTTCCTAACTGATATGGTTGCGGAAGGTTTCGATCAGACGGCAAAAGAACTTGGGACCGACCTGGAAACATTTATGACAACGGCCTTTCAAGACCTACCGCTGCGTCATCCTGCCTATCCGGAGCAACTCTACGGTACCTGTCGCTATTTAGCGAGCGATGATTCCGCTTATATGACCGGAAATGAGATTTTGCTCGATGGCGGGACACATGTCCTCGATCCGTTTTCGGTCTGTGTCGCTAAGGCTGCTGTCGTATTAGAAAAATAACAAATTGTTTCTCCTGACAGTTAAAATTTTCTTGAATAAATTGCCTCGAGGCGGATTGCTAAACCATATTGGTTTCTTTCCGCCTTAAATATTTAATTGGTACTGTTTATACTCGCTTTTTTTACGAGAATATGTTATAAAAATTAATATATCGTTCTCTGCATTTCCTGATACAAAGGAGATTCGTGAATGGAAATTAGACAAATGGAATATTTTATCTATGTCAGTGAGGAAAAAAGCTTTATTAAAGCCGCAAAAAGAGCTTATGTTTCCCAACAAGCGCTTAGTAAGGCTATCCAGAATTTAGAGAAGGAACTGGATGTCCCATTATTTGTCCGTACCAATGCCGGTGTGCAATTAACAGACTATGGAGAGGCATTTTTAAAATGTGCCGAACAGGTTTTGGAATCAGTCAACAATATTGTTCAAGAACTGCGTCAACGAAGGGAACGTAATCATGAAGTCATCACGGTCGGAATGACAGAGGGGCTTTCCAAACTTATTTTAGACGATTTGTGGGCCTACCAAGGCAGTAATGCAGATATACAGATCAGACTGATAGAAGCTGCTGACCGCACCGTTGAAAAGTGGGTCATCGAAAATAAGGTGGATATCGGTTTTATTGGAGCAATGGGAGATAAAAAGGATAGCGAAAGATTTAATTATTATTCTTTACTCAAAAGCAAAACCTATCTTGCTGTCAGTACGGCGAACCCATTGGCAAAGAATGAAAAAATTAAACTGATTGATTTGGCAGACGAAAAGTTTGCTCTTGGGACTGAAGAAAATAATGTACACAACTTATTTTTGAAAGTGTGTCATGAACGGAGATTTACGCCGCATATCGCCCATCAGTCTGCGGACATATCCTTTCTAAAGCAGATCGTTCGTTCGAATAAAGGGATATTTCTTTTTCCGGAGCATGCGAAGGACTACTTAAATGAACCGGATATCCGAATCTTGGAATTTGAAGAAGAAGTGGATATCCATTATAGTTACCTGATAACGAAAAAGAACCGTAAAGTATCGAAACAACTCAATATGTTGCTTGACTTTTTAATTACCCAAGTTGGGGCTATTCGGTATAATTAATATTTAAGAACCAATAGATAGGTTTGAAGCAATAAGCGTATGAAAGGCACTTTCTTACGCTTATTTATTAATATGCTCGCATCAGCATGGAAACGATTTAACAATTATTATTTGTATGTGGAACAAAAAGGCACTGTTAGATGGATTCGGGATGTAATGTTATAATCAAATAGGCATCCTGTGAGAGAGAATTGATTCAAAAGGCAAGCAACAAAGATAGTGAAAGGAAAATTCCGATGATCAAATTAATATTCAGGTTTACCGTCAAAGAGGATAAAATTGATGAATTCATAGCAATCGGGACTAAACTCGTGGCATCCGGCCGCAAAGATGAAGGATGTATTAGTATGCAACTTTTGCGGGATTCAAAACTTATGAATGTGTTTGCTATTATCGATGAGTGGGCCAGTCAGGAAGCCCTTGATAAACATTCTAAGAATCCGGTTGCCATCGCATTGATGCCGCTGTTGGATGAGACACTGGAAAAATTCCCTCCAGACGGCGATGTCTATTCTGTCGTCATTTAATATATAATCTGTCACGACAAATATAAAAGTAAAATAAGTAAAGGGGCAAAAGAAAATTTTTCTTTCGCCCCTTTTATCAATAATTTTTGATTACTTCTTGCAACCGTAGGGGACGGTGCTTATGTTGTACTTCTCGTTTCTAACCAGATCGAGATACGGAAAGCGGGCAACGGTGGCGCGGACCTTCTTGATCTTGCCTCCGAAGTCGCCCCACTCAATAAAGACCTCGTTGCCAAGATCGGATTGGTCAATGTCGATGGTGCACTGGGAGATCGTCTTACGGAAGTATTTGCTGTAAACACAAGAGGATGAGGCACCGATCTCTTTGCCGTCCTTGGACAGTACTCTGTCTGCGTTGCCACCGGCGGGCTGTTGTGGCGCGATGGGCATCTCCATATATTTATAGGGTTCACCGTCACGGAACTGGGAGTTGTGAATATCCACGACGTCGTCGGAGTTCCATTCCAGCGTAACGATAGTGCGTTTAGGATTTTTTGCCTCGGCTTCAACGGCGTCGCGGCCAACGAAATCGTGGTCGAACTTGGCCATCCACATCCAGCCAACCTCACCCGGCGTACGAAGTCTCGCGCGGGCATTTGCCGGGTCATAGCTGCCGGTGTAAATAGGAGGCAAAAGGTTCATGCCCGATGCGTTGAATGCAGGATCGATATCACAGGCCTGAGAGAAACTGCACGATGTCTGGGGGTAGCCGCCCTCAGTATGATTGACGAAATAGGTGCGCCAGCCGAGCCGCTTCATGTCGTACTTTTCCTTGCCCAACGTGTAGAAGGCATCGTAAATGGCGGGGCCGTCCTCTGCAGGGCCGCGCAGCTCATAGGACAGCGTGCCGGACATGCCGATACGCTGGACCATGACATCGTAGTCCTTGCCGGGGATCTTAACGTGCCTTGTCTCCAGGCATTTGAGGTCGTGCAGATCGGTCTGGGTCAGGTCCTCGATGCAGGTTAGGGACTTGGGACCGGCGCATTGGAATACATAAATATCACGGAATTCGGGCTGTACATTGTACTTTTTTGTTTGCAGGAGCTTGAGCCACGGCCACGGGTTTCCGGCGGACATGGCAAAGCTGTCCTCGCCGACGCGATTTACAAGAGCGTGACTGGAGATGAGGCCGTTTTCGTCGCACATAACGAGGTGCTTTCCGAAGCCGATCTTCCAGTTATAGCAGTCATTGATGGCTGACATGGAAACGAGGGCCTGCGCGTCGGGGCCCTTGAGGGTCACCTCTGCGCCGCTGATGCCGGCGTGAATATAGCAGCTCTTTTTCCACGAAAGGGACGCGGACTGCCAATCATCGGCCTCCCATTGAAATAAGCTGCCGAAGATGTTGGCATAGGTCTTGACGTCGGGATGCTGGGGAACGTACTTGAGCTCACTGCGCTGTGTCAGATCAAACATTTTAACTACCTCCCATAATAATTTGTTGAATCCATGTTATCACTCGCTGGCATCTTTGTATTCAGGCTTATTAACAAAGAATTGGGATTGTTTTTCGGCAAAAATGTATAGTGTTATCTGTATTAGCTTGACATCCGTGTAAAAAAATGCCTATGATGACAATAGGGAGAGGAGGCGCTGTCGTGAACGTCAATCTTTATATTTTTTATTCGGAGCTTGCGCACTGTGCGGTAAGACTCGTCGCAGAGGATAAGGCCCGATCACTGGATATTTCCAGTATTCTGCTGCTCTCGGGGGAAAATGTCTCGCCCGATTCCGAGCACCTTTATGTCGGCATACCGGAAAATGTTCTGAGGTACCTCAATTGCGGAACGCCTCTACAATTGGCGATCGTTGGGGACTTCGACGACTCTGCGATCAGAGACCGCGGCCATAGCGCCGTTATTTTCCCGGACGAAAGCGACTTGTTTTCGATGTTCAACCGCCTTCAGACAATAAAGGAAAAGTACGACGGCTGGGATGACGAAATGACTGAAGCTATCCGCGCAAAGTATCCCTTACAGCAGGTTTTTGACATTGGGGCGAAAATGCTCACGAACCCCGTTGCTATGTTCGACCGGAGCCTCGGCCTTGTCATGACGGCGGGGGAGATTCCAGATAACGTAAGAGGCACGATCTGGGAACCGGTCCTTGCCTACAACTACTCTCCTCCGGATACGTTGCAACCTAAGGAGCGGAAGGCTGTGCTTGACCGGCTTATGGAGAGCGATTGGCCGTTCACCTATCGTTCGCAGATACTAAACGAAAACCATCTTGTCTGCGGCCTGTTTGTCTCGGGAGAGTATTTCGGCTCCTTCGGTTCCTCGGAATTCAAGCCATTTTCGGAGGGGCAAATATCCATCCTAGCACGCCTTGCCCAAAAAATGGAGTGGGCGATTGCTAGCGCCTTTGGTGAGAACGGTACGACGACGGATATGCCATATTATATTAGCAGACTACTCGGCGGATACAATATAGAGCAAAATGCCATTGAGTACCACCTGCGGCGCAATGGCTGGAAAATGGATGATCCATTCCGCGTTTTGAGGATCGAGTCCACCGAAAAGATAATCATGTCGGACGAGGAGTGTGCGACTTATAAAAACCCGCTCAAATCTATCCTGCCGAAATCAATCATATTCCCCTATGAAAATGGCATTGTGGTCATACTCCATTCCTCCGGACTGTGTCCGCATGACAAAGACCTCATCGCCGAGCTAGTCAGAAACAGCCTTAGGGCCGGAGTTTCCATGGTGTATGAAAATTTTCTGAATATTAAGTACGCGTACATTCAGAGCAAGAACGCGCTTAGCAGAGCTGACGAAACGCTGTCCTTCTTTGAGCTTTGCTATACCGAATGCCTGGTATCTGCACTTGGACAGATAACAAGCCTAAAGACCTTTTGCCACCCGCGCATTCTCTGGTACTGGCAGCAGGGCAATGAGAAAAAGAGGAGCTTCATCCGGTGTATGTGGGCTTATCTGCAAAACGGGCGTAACCTGACCGACACAGCTAAAAAGCTTGGTATACACCGCAACACGCTTTTCTACCGTCTTGATAAAATGAGCGAGCTGCTGGATTTTGACATCTTTTCCGACTCCCTGGATAATGAGATACTCACCATGCTCAATTTTTCCTGTAGCATAGTGGATAAGCTCTGAACAAACGTCATTCTGCGGAAGTTTGGTATTCAGCTATTTTTTTTTTTGTAATGCACGGTTCCGCTTACGGTATCGCGCATTTTATATAAATAGACTTTATAACTTGTTCCGATGGGATAATTGCTTGTTTTTGGCGGATTCATCGCAATATTTTATCAATATTCGGCAGGACAAGTAGATGTGTAATAAGGAGTCTTCGTCCAAGGTACTAAAGTCTATTTTCATCATTTGTGAAATGTTATTAAGTCGATACAGCACAGTATGGCGATGAATATAAAGAACTTCCGCAGTTGCAGACACATTTTTGCCACTGATGATATATTCCTGTAGACATCGTAGAAGCTCCAACCCATAGTGATCATCTTTTTTTAACAGTGCTTTGATACCGGGATATAATAAGTCATTACTGTCCATTTCTTTATGAATAGAGCTCAAAATAAAATTCACGTAATGTTTTCGAAAATCATGGATTACCGGATTTTTTTGATAAGAACCATCAAAAGCAATCTGGCATTGCCTGTAGGCCTGTCGAATTTCAGAAATATCGTGAAAAATCATACTGAAGGCACCTTTAAAACCACAGACGGAAAGAAAATCATGAACACTTTCCAAATATGATTTGTCATCATAATTTTTCAGCAGATAATCAATGACAATAATCTGATTGTTAAAAGTGAAAAGAAATTCTTTTTTAAAATGTCTGTTGAAATTGGGGAGCCAATCTTCTATTAAAAAAGTATCCGTGATCGTCTGATCCAAGGGCAAAAATGTCCAAATGAAGTAGGATTGTTCAGGGCTTTTTTCTTTTTGCGATAAATTATAATAGAGCACGCTTCTTTCCACCGGGTTTCCCTGAAGGAGCTGGGTGATGTACCAGGGAGTCTCTGAAGCAAATGACTTGTATTCTTCCGAATGAAGGAGTGCTAATTCCATGAATTGTTGAATGGTATACATCATTGCATATTCTGACTTGGTAATCGGAGCAGAAATATCAGAGATAGCCAGACAGCCAAATAAGGTGTGGCGATGATGAAGTCCGGCAATAAGTCGATTAATGTTGCGGTAGAGGTCCTTGGATCGGTAATAGAAGGGTTTGGGATTATTCTGTAGTTCTCTTCTTAAAAAATCGGCTTCCGATTCTTTAGGGGAATACCCTTTTTTTAAAACATAGTCCCATAGTGAACCTTCTGCATTCTCGGGTATTGTTCCGGCTTTCATGAGTAGGTTTTGTTGATTATCAAATAAGGCAATTGGGTTTTTTAAAACAATACTACAGAGATCCAGCGTGGATTGAAGCGGTCTTCCTTGTAGAATTGCTTGGTGGATATTGCTTTCCCATTCCTGATATCGGTCAAAAACACTCTGAATTTGGGAAAGGATATCGACTGTTTCTGTATCATTTGGCAGGAAAAGAACTGCCTTGAAATCCTTGGCGGATTTACTTTGTTCAGGAAAACCGATACAGATAAGATTTAGTAATGGGTTAGGATCTAGAGTAACGTACTGATCTTGTGTTAAGAGATAGATATTCTGTTCTGTAAGATTGTCATGAGCTCCTTTGAACAAACGAATACCGGATAGGTTGATTGCAATATCATCACCGGCAACCAACGTGCCTTTTTCAGAGAAGAGCTCTTCAAAAATTGTATGGATGCTTAGTTTCATATTCCATATCTCCCTTTGGACAATTATGTACAATTTAATTATCTGATTTTTTCAATTATATGGCCAATGACAAGAAAAAACAAGTCAATTACAATAAGGCTGACGCAAAGAGAAAACCATAATCTTTCTAACAGGTCTTGGTGAAAGTAAGCTGAACTACTTTTTTATGGAGAAAGGGAGAGGTATTATGTCGGACGTTGTTAATCAAGGTGTCTTTACTTTAATGAGTGTAGGAGGAATGTACACAATCCCGTACGAATACACGGGATATAAGGATGAGATTCTAGCATCGAAATCAACCGCTTGGGTCGGTACTGCATTGAACGAATCCCCAATTTTTGACATTAAGGGCCCTGATGCAGCAGAGTTCCTAACATCGATATGTGTCAACGATTACAGAAATATGAAAGTCGGTGGAATCCGGCATGCTGTTATCTGTAATGAAAAGGGTCAGATGGTCGCTGACGGTGTTGTCATGAAAATTGAGGAAAATACATTTCGTACTTACTGGCTAATGCCGGTTGTCGATTATTATGCCTCCATTTCGAAGATGAACATCGAAGGTATTGATATGACAGGTAAGGAATTTTTTGTTCAGATTGCAGGACCTAAATCGTTGGAGATTTTAGAGAAGGCTTCGCAGAGTGATTTGCACGATATTAAGTTTGCGCAGCATCGCATTGCTAAAATTGCCGGTCACGATGTCCGTATCCTTCGGCTTGGAATGGCTGGGACCCTCGCTTATGAATTCCATGGTGATATGGCAGCTTTAGATGAAGTTTACGAACGTGTTTGGGAAATCGCTGCCTTAGATTATGATGCCAAAAAGCTGGGACGGGTGGCCTATTGCATGAACCATACGGAAGCAGGTTATGCAAACCTGAATATGCATTATCCGCTTCCCTGGTATGAGGATCCGGGTATTGCTAAATATTTGGAAGATAAGCCGATGGCCGGATTTTTTAACGCGAACCGGAAATTGATCGGCAGTGTTGGCGATGACCTGGAAATTCGTTTTAAAACACCTTACGATGTCGATTGGGGATTCCTGGTCAAGTTCAACCATGAGTTCCCGGGAAGAAAAGCACTTGAAGAAATTGCCAAGAATCCTAAAACGCAAATGGTTACCTTAGAATGGAATCCCGATGATCTTGGAGAAATCTTTGCTTCCCAGTTCAGGGGCCAGGATGTAGAGCCTTACGATACCATGGATGACCGACCGATGGATATGTATTATAACTGCGGATTTTCCTTCGCTTACCATGCGGATAAAGTCATGGACGGGGATAAAATGGTAGGAACGTCGGCCGGGAGATTGAACAGTGTCTATTACCGTCGGATGATTTCTCTGGGATTCATCGATAAAGAATATGCCGTGGAAGGAAAAGAGCTTACTGTGATTTGGGGAACTCCGGGAACACCGCAGAAAGCGATCCGGGTCAGAGTAGCCCGTACCCCTTATATGAATCTGGAAAACAATAAAGAGATTGATGTAGAAACAATTCCTTGTTATCAGGGATAAAGCAGACCTGCAGTTTCGGACAGATAAGCTCTTTAATACCAGTTTATGCTAAGAATGTTGGTAATAAATTTCTAGGGAGGAATAAGGATGTCAGTAGACGGAAATTGGAAAATCATTGCGAAGTCACCAGTCGGAGCGCAGGAAGGTGGTTTTGATTACAAGACAGAAGGAAACATTTTGACGGGAACTGCGACCGCCGGCGGTGAAACAGTTCCAATTGATGAGGGAAAAGTTAACGGAAATAATTTCGAACACAAGATGAAAATGAAAACTCCCATTGGTAGAGCAACTGTCAAAGTGACAGGAACTGTCGAAGGCGATAAAATCTCAGGTACTTTTAAGATGCTTATAGGTTCTATGCCATTTGAGGGAACAAGAATTTAGGATAAGTTTTAGTATACCAACTAGTCTAACAGTTTAAAATACCTTATGTTATTCTTGCAAAACGAAAGCTACTACACCATTTTTATGGATTCTCTGAACGATATGCCAGTTTTAGAAACGATTTCGTTCAGAGTATTCATTTATTATGAAGTCATTTCATCTCTGACTTCATTAAAGAGAGAAGGAAGATAGCCATGGATGAAAGACATATTGCGGCGTTTATTGAAGTGTTGCCATTCTTAGGTGACATCATTGGTCAGGATTGTACCGTTGGGGTCCTGG
Organism: Dehalobacter sp. DCM; assembly: GCF_024972775.1. Lineage (NCBI taxonomy): Bacteria > Bacillati > Bacillota > Clostridia > Eubacteriales > Desulfitobacteriaceae > Dehalobacter > Dehalobacter sp. DCM. Next base: position 1,920,497 of record NZ_CP092282.1, read on the forward strand.
ATCTAAAAACGGATCGGTATTCTGCTGTGCTTAATGGTGAAAAGCTTGGTTCTACGACCAAGGTCGGAGATGCTTTTCAACGGAACGAAAGTTATGCGCAGTTTATACAACAAAGAAAACAGTGGAAGCTGAGATTGCCGGAAAATGTCTTCGGAGTACCGGCCAAATGCGTTTTAACACCGATTATTGATGAGCACAATGACGTTGTGGCGATGATATCTTTTAATAAAGACATTGATACTGAAGCGCAAATTGAGGATACAACAGGCATGCTATTAAACTCAATGCAGCAAATTAATGCCGGAATTGAAGAGATCGCATCAAGCGCCAATCAGCTATCGACATTTGTGGAAGGAATCACAAGTTTCAGTAAGCAGACTCAGATAAAAATAAAAGAAATTGACAGTGTCATTAATGTGATTAAAGATATTGCTTCGCAATCGAACCTGCTTGCCTTGAATGCGTCCATTGAAGCGGCAAGAGCAGGGGATGCAGGCAGAGGTTTCAGTGTCGTGGCTCTTGAGATGGGGAATCTATCTAAGAACAGTAAAGAAGCAGCTCAAAAGGTAGCAGAGTCACTTTTGGAAATAAGAAAGGCAATTGATGTTATGTCAGAAAAGATAATTCAAACCAATGACGAATCCCATAATCAATCGGCTGCCACCGAAGAAATTGCTGCTACGATTGCCGATATGGTCAGTACGACCAGCCAACTTTCTGATTTGGCGAATATAAAATAAGTTAATTGTCCTTTGATAGTATCTCTGAACGTAGCCTATTGGCTAAGAGATACTTTTTTATTTGCTATTGTACATTTTTGACGAAATCAGGGCTTGATTTTGTATTCATACGTATAATGACAAACAGCTATTTTGCCTTTATGATAAGGTGGTATTTGAACGATTATTTGGAAGGCGGTAATTATGTTTGATGTTGACCATATAACCGAGGCTTTTCTGAATTTGGATGAAGTAAAAGTATTCGACGCTTTAAGTAATTTTATGAGCACGGATCCATCAGAAGAATATGCGCAAAAAGCAGTAGAAGCTTGTCAGCAAGGTATGGCAATGGTAGGCGAGCGCTATGAACACAACACCTATTTTTTGGGGGATTTAATATATGCAGGAGATTTATTAGCTACTGCAATTGAGATGTTAAAACCGGCTTTTGGATCACGTGAGTGTGAACGAAAGGGCGTGATCGTCCTTGGGACAGTTGCTGGGGATATCCATAGTGTCGGTAAGGATATATTTCGAAGTTTGGCAGAAGCTGCAGGATTCATCGTATGGGATTTAGGTATTGATCAGGAGTCGCACAAATTTATCGCAAAAGTAAACGAATTAAGAAATATCGGGACCAATACAATTATTGTTGGAATGAGCGGGGTTCTGACACTGGCACTGGAATCGATGAAAACGACAGTTGAAGCCTTGGGAGCAGCCGGACTTAGAAACCAGGTCAAGGTGATTGTCGGTGGTACGCCATTGACAGCGGAAGCTTTTGAGTGGATTGGTGCTGATGCTTACACTACGAGTGCCGCTGAGGGGTTAAAGATCTGCAGGAAGTGGGTAGAGTGCCGTATATGATTGTGATTATTGGTGCTGAAATTTGAAAGGAGATATCAAATTGAAAATACTTGGAATATCAGGAAGCCCACGGAGGGGCGGTAATACGGAAATACTTCTGGATGAAGCGCTGGATGCGGCCAGTAAATCAGGCGCGCAAACGGAAAAAGTTATTTTATCAACATACCGGTATTCACCATGCTTGTCGTGCGGTGCCTGTGAAAAGACAGGCAGATGCATTCAACAGGATGATATGTTGGGTATCTATGAAAAAATTGCCTTAGCGGATGGGATGATCTTTGCATCTCCGATGTATTTCTATACTGTTTCGGGATGGGCTAAAAGTGCAATTGACCGCTCCCAGGCCTTCTGGTCTCGTAAATACATACTAAAAGATCCAGTTTTTTCAGTAAATAAAAAGGCCTATTTTATTGGATTAGGAGCAACAAAGGGAGAACGTTTATTTGAAGGAACCAATTTGGTAATGAAATATTTTTATGATGCCATCGGCTATGAAGCTGCCGGCGAATTGTTGATTAAGGGGATTGACAAGAAGGGGGATATCCTGAACTATCCGAAACATTTGGAAGCTGCTCGTTTGCTTGGGGGGAAGGCCGCCGGCAGGTAATTTGATGCATTAATAAATATTGCGAACAGATTACGATAGTGTTTTTATCAGGTAAAAATCCAAGTTGAGACAAGATTAAGGAGTGTTTATTCAATGAAAATTTGTTGGGCGATGATCATGGTGAAAAATATGGATGAATCCATTCGATTTTATCATGAGATTCTTGGACTCCCTATTATCAAACGGTTTGGTGGTAAGGCAGGTCCGGAGATAGCCTTTTTAGGTGATGGAGAGACTCAAATAGAATTGGTATGTCAAGCAGGAAAAGAAGACATTGATATAGGGCCGGACATTTCCATCGGGTTTGAAGTTCCCTTCGTCGACGACTTAATCGATGATTTAATGCAAAAAGGAATTGCGATTGCCAGCGGACCATTTCAACCCAACGCGAAATTAAAATTTTTTTATGTGCATGATCCAAATGGTTTATCAGTGCAATTCGTTCAAAGAAATACGGATTAGCGTCAATTCTGATCAATAGAGGATTGAGACAGACATTCTTTCAACGCCACAATGGGAGATACCGTTGATTTATGGGATGGAGATCAATCCGTCCTCGGTCATAGGCGAGCAGTTCATCGATTTTTTTCGGTCAAATGTTGGCGGATGGGGTCGTGATGAAACGTGAAGGAGACCATTACCGTACTTATTGGATGGCACCTGTGCTTCAGTATTATGTTGAGTCAAGCGGGCTTGATATTAAAGGTGAATACCTGGTGGATGTTTTATTTGACGCCGTATAATGTTGGCTGGGGGTATTTGGTGAATTTTGACCACGATTTTATGGGTAAGGAAGCATTGACGAACGTTAAGAAGGATCCATCTTAAAAAGTTGTGACACTTGAGTGGAATACCGAAGATGTCGATTCATGTCTCAGTTTAGGGGACAGAGTGTGGAGCCTTATGATCCAATTGAGCATCATGCGACGACTGCAGACGCTTCTAATTTATCCACGCGCGGAGATTATGTCATAGCCAAAGGAAAGAAGATAGGAATGGCCTCGGGAAAAACATACGTTCTAATTAATTCTTATCAATTTCGAGTTGTAGGTACTACAAGAATGTTGTGTTAGAACAATAAAATCGTAATGCTATACTATAAATTATTAAGTAAGCTAGTCTAAGGTGGCAAATATTGATACGAAAACAAAAATCTAAGCAGAAGAGAATGACGTTTCCTTTGCTGTTGGGAGACCGTTCCTGTTATTGGTACGATTGCTTTTATCGTGCTTGGTGTCATCATGGTTATTGTAGATAAATCGACACCAGCTAAATACGTCTCTTTTGAAACGACAGCTAAATTATGACCCATAACCCATAATTCTTGAGTGAATATTGCCAATGCGGCACTGATCCTAACAACCATTTGACAATATTCAATAAGGCAAGCAGCAATATGCCTGCCTTCTCAATAAATGACTTTATACATCAAAGAAATTGATGTTACAATAACAAGAATAGTTTATTTTTTCGAAACACGCTAAAATAATATAAGACTTAATATTTGGATATTTCCGACTATAATACATTTACGCCGGATAAATTTTGAGTAGGAGGAATACAATGAACGAATACCAAATGCGTGACCGGGCAAAAGGGATGTATTCAATCTGTCTTAATGATCAACATATCCGAGTTCGTATTGCAGTACTAAAAGAAAGTGAAGCGGAAGACACTTGCTGCAAAACATTTAAAGAATGGGCTGTAAGAAACCCACAGGTACAAGTGGAAATTATCAGGACGGGGTCTTTCGGTTATGATGATCTTGAACCGATTGTGATGATTGATAAACCGGGAAAGCCAACGGTCCTCTATCGGAATGTTACCGAATCTATTGCCACGAGACTGATTGAGAGTTATTTGGAAAGTAATGATCCGTGTAAGGATCTTGCTTTTGCCGTGTTGGCAGATAGAAGCTATGAGGGTATTCCTGCGGCATTCGGATTGCCGCTTTTTAGCATGCAAAAGCGTATCGCAATGCGTCATTGCGGTCTGATTGATCCGGAGAATATTGACCAGTATATCGCCGAGTTTGAGGGATACTCGGGACTCGCTAAAACGTTAACGATGTCAATCTCTGAGGTGAATGCTATCATGGATAGGTCCGGACTCCGTGAGCGCAGCGGTCATGGCTGCGCGATTCATACCCAGTGGGGAAATTTTCAGAAAGCCCCTGCTTCTGAGAAAATTGTTATTTGCAACGCATTTGATAATGATCCGGAAGCTCGCGCCGGGCGCCTGCTTCTGGAGGGTGATCCCCATGCCGTCCTGGAAGGACTGCTGATAGCCGCCTATGCTATCGGCGCATCTCAAGCGATTGTCGCATTCCCCGCTGGGTACGGGAGTATGAAACAATTACTTGACAAAGCGGTGACTCAGATGAAGGACTATAACCTGATAGGTGCAAATATTCTCGAATCCGGCTTCGATTGTGACATTAAGATCAAAGAAGTACCGATGGCAATGATTGCCGGCGAGAAAACGGCGTTGATCCGCTTCCTAGAAGGACGGCAACCTATTCCGGTTCTTCGGAATAAAGAAAATCCGACACCAGAGCTTTGCAATAAGCCTGTACTCATAAATAATATCGAGACATTAGCCAATGTCAGCGCTGTGATGCAGGACCCAGATTGCCTAGAAGGCATTGGAACAACAGATAGCATTGGTACAAAAATTGTAACGCTAACAGGCGCTGTGGCCCACCCCTACACCGTTGAAATACCTTTTGGGACGTCGATCGACACCGTAATTCGCGGAATAGGCGGCGGAGTTGCAGACAGCGGCAGGATTAAAGCTGTGCAGTTTGGCTCTCCTACCGCTTCATACCTTAAACCCGATCATCTCTCGAAAAAGATCAGCTATGAGACTGCGAGAGAAGTCGGTGCGGATATGGGTTTTGGCGTGATCGAGGTTATCACGGACAATACCTGTGCCGTTGAATTAACGGAAAAACAAATGCTATTATTGCATGGGCAAAGCTGTGGGAAATGTGTATTCTGCCGTGAAGGAACTCTGCATATGGCCGATTTGCTCAGCGACATCCGCAAAGGAGAAGGAACGGTCAAGGATATTGAATTACTTAGTGAATTGGGGAATAAAATGCTTGTTGGCTGCGTCTGCAGCTTCGGATTAACGGCAGCGAAACCGGTTCTCAGTGCTCTTGAGCTATTCCCGGAGGATTTTGAAGCCCATTTAAAACAAAAGATATGTTTGGCGAATCTAAGCTAGAACGAGGTATAGGACATGACAACGATAAAATTAACGATTGACGGACGTGAAATTGAAACCGAACAGGGCATCAGTGTCCTGAATGCCTCTCTGGAATGCGGAATCTATATCCCTCACCTTTGCCATCACAGCGAACTGCATCCCATCGGAGCTTGCCGTTTATGCGTTGTTGAAATCGATGGTTTGGATAGCCTTCAGACCTCCTGTACGACAACGGCTGCCGACGGGATGGTTGTAAAAACGAAAGGAGGCGCAATTGACGAAACGCGCCGCCTGGCGATAGAACTTATGCTCTCCGGTCATCAGGCAGATTGCGGATCGTGTATCAAATATCTGAACTGTGAGCTCCAGTCCCTGAAGCAATACCTTGTAGAAGATCACCTGAGCGTCAAACGTCGCTCCAGATTGTTCGGCGTTACGGATACCAATCCAATTTTCTTCCACGAACCAAACAAATGTATCCTCTGCGGCCGATGTGTCAGGGCCTGCCATGAAC